>NZ_JCASIL010000027.1:0-68888 GCF_059685725.1 Telluria sp. RT2P19 | reverse complement strand
GCAGCGTACCTGGAAGCAGGCTGCCAACCAGTTCGCCATCATGTTCGGCGAGCGCTTCACGAACGCAATTATCTAACTACGAATTCTGGCCCCGCACACAGAATTTCTGACAGGTCCCCTTTCGGGCCTCTTCAATTTTAGCGCTGTGCCGTTCGATCTACGGTACCCCATCCTTCTTCTTCGAAAAGCTGCAAGCCATGCCTTCTTGTTTTTAGTCTTCGCCGTCGAAGCATTCTCGGCCACTGCGCTTCCACTTTCTATTGAATCGCCATGAGTTCCGTAGACCCTTCAAGCCATAATGTTGGGCACAAGGAGAAGTATGAGTAGAAATCGGTACACGGAAGAATTCAAGATTGCGGCGGTTAAGTAGGCGGCCGAGCATGGCTGCCCGGCGAGCGAAGTAGCAGTACGCCTACGAGAGTATCCATAGTCTGTACACTGGACAAAGCGCTACGGTATGCCTGAAGAGAAGTGCAAGGTTGTGAATTCTCAGGCCGCCGAAATGCGGGCGCCTGAAGGCTGAGTTGAAGCGTGCCACTGACGACCGCTTTTGGCCGATAGCGGACGGTCGGTATGGCTCAGCGTACGAGCATGTTGCAGTCAGAGCAAGTAACCGGTTTTGTTAGGCATTCCAAGTCTCCACTTCAGTCAAACTACGCAAATCCAAAGCATCGATTGTGCGATTTCTTCCGGTAGCCTTGGCATGGCAGGCTACGCATGCGACATGAACGACGAGCAGATATCCAGCAGGCATCTCTTTCGCTCGCCTGCTCGCTCATCTGTTGGAGGTATCGAATGGTCTTGTCAGTCGCTCCACATCACCCTAGTACGTGCACAGTTGAGGTGCACCACCTTTGCACGCAAGCCAGCATTCGGGCTGGCCCGATCCTTGCATGTCAGAAAGCACGGTGGATGTCACCTGAGCTTTGTGGAGATGGCGATGATTGGACAAAACGATGTAGTCGACTATGCCGGCATGCCGGGCCGGACGATCCGCGTGCTGTGGATCGATGGGGCGCTGGCCTGGACCTATCAACTGGGCAGCCATGCGGCCATGCCCGAGCCGGTAAGGGTGGCGGCGCTCGAAGACGCGCTGGCCTGCGGCCACGCGCGCCGCCTGCTGGTCGATCCCTTCGCGGCGGCGCCGCCGCGCGACGTGGTGCCGCAGGGCTACCTGAACCTGCAGGCCAAGGCGTGGTCGGCGGTGCGTACGCTGCACGCCGACCGCCGCGCGCTGTACGATCCGCGCCAGCGCGCCGGGCTGATCGCCGCCTATGCCGCCGCCCACGGCATCTCGAAGTCGAGCGTGCTGCGCTACCTGCGCCGCTACTGGGAACGCGGCCAGTCGCCCGATGCGCTGCTGCCGGACTACGGCAACTCGGGCGCCCCGGGCCGCACCCGTGCGGTCACGGCCGGCATCAAGCGCGGACGCCCGCGCAAGGATGCCGCCACCGGCACCAATGCCGACGAAAAGATGCGCGCGATCTTCCGCGCCGCCGCCGCGCGCTATGCAGCCAGCAACGACGCTTTCTCGCGCCGCGCCGCCTATCGCCAGATGCTCGACGACTTCTTCCAGGATGTCGATGCCGGCGCGCTGCCGAGCTTCGGCCAGTTCAACTACTGGCTCGAGCGCGACGCCTCGGTGCCGCAGCCGGTCACGCTGGCCCGCCCTGCGCCGCCGCGTCCGCCGGTGCATGCACCATTGCACGCACCGGCAAGATTCGCCATGCACGCCGCCATGGCCTGAACGATCGCGGTGCAGCGCTCGCCATCGTGGTGCGCGCTGCCCGCCGTCCTACCCATGCGCCGGCGCCAGTTGCGCACCGCAATCCTTGCAGAAGTGGGCCCGCGGGTCATGGTCGCCGCTGCCGCAGGCGCCGCACTGGCGCGGCGTGCCGCGCGGGGCGTGGCGCGACAGCTTCTGCGATGTCATCTCGGCGCTCACGATCCCGGTCGGCACCGCCAGGATGCCCCAGCCGATCAGCACCATGAACGAGGCGATCGCCTTGCCCACCGGCGTGTGCGGCACCATGTCGCCATAACCGACCGTGGTGATGGTTACCGTGGCCCAGTACATCGACATCGGGATGCTGGTGAAACCGTTCTCGGGTCCCTCGATCACGTACATCACGGTGCCGAGGATCAGGATCAGCATCAGCACCACGGACAGGAACACCATGATCTTGCGCCGGCTCGCGACCAGGGCTTCGCCCAGGCGCGTGTACTCCTCGATGTAGAGGGTCAGCTTGAAGATCCGAAAGACCCGCAGCAGGCGCAGGATGCGCACGTCCAGGAAGACCTGGCTGCCGGGCAGCAGCAGCGACAGATAGGTCGGCAGCACCGACACCAGGTCGATGATCCCGTAGAAGCTGCGCGCATAGCGCACCGGGCGCTGCACGCACACCAGGCGCGCGACGTACTCCACCGTGAACAGCAGCGTGAATCCCCACTCGAGCACCGAGGTCACGCCTGAATACTGGCTGTAGATGGCCGGCACGCTGTCGAGGATCACGACCAGGATGCTCAGCAGGATCAGGATCACCAGGGCGATGTCGAAACGACGGCCGGCCGGCGTGTCGTTGCCGAAGATGACGTCGAACATGCGCGCGCGCCAGCCGCCGGGTGGCCGGCCCAGCAGCGTGGGCAGGTCACGCGGCGGTGGCGGAACGATCTTGCTGTCGGTCGCGCGAATCATCTGGCCGGCGGATCTTGCTGTGCAGCCGAGCCGTAGTTCGGCTGCGGCGCATCAGGCGGCATGCTGCTCCACCCAGGCGTCGAAAGCGCCCATGAACTTCTGGAAGAAGGCCCGCGACGATTCGTCCGTCAGCCGCTCGCCTTCGTATTTGCCGGCGACTCCGCCGACATAGGCTTCCGGCGCAGGCATGGTCGGCATGTTCAGGAACGGCAGCATCTGGCGCAGGTGGTGGTTGGCCCCGAAGCCTCCGAGGGCGCCCGGCGACACGCTGACGACGGCGCACGGCTTGTCCGCGAAGGCCGCCCTGCCGTAAGGGCGCGAGCCGACGTCGATCGCGTTCTTGAGCGCGCCCGGCACCGAGCGGTTGTATTCCGGGGTGCAGAACAGGATGCCGTCGGCCTGGCGGATCGCGTCGCGAAACGCCGCGAAGGCGGCCGGCGGCGGGTCGGTCTCGTCGTCCTCGTTATAGAGCGGCAGGTCGCGCAGTTCGACGATGGACAGCGCGAGGCCGGCGGGCGCAAGTTCGATCAGGCTATGGGCGACGCGGCGGGTGTACGAGTCCTTGCGCAGGCTGCCGACGAGGACAGCGATTTTTTTCGTAGCCATGATGTTCCTTTATTGGATTGGATGAGGTCGTTTTGCCAACCCCTGATGATAGCGGCTTTCGCCTACAGAGTGCGTAATGCACGAAAATGCCTGTAAATACCAGCGTAAGCACATCATCTGCATGCAAATGCACGGTTGGCAACAGGTTCATATCCAGTTAGAATCGGGCCCGACTTTGCCCAGCGGCGCCACGCGCAGTAATGCAACGACACCCGCAGCGTGCAGGCAACGACTACGCACGTCCGCTTTCATCAACCTACGCGCCCCAGGGCGCAGCAGATCCATGAACCTCGAAGAATACTTCCCCGTACTCATGTTCATCATCATCGGCATCCTGGTTGGCGTCGCGCCACAGGTGCTGGGCCGTGTACTGGGCCCGCATCGCCCCGATCCCGAGAAGCTGTCGCAATATGAATGCGGTTTCGAAGCCTTCGGCGACGCGCGCATGCAGTTCGACGTGCGCTTCTACCTGGTCGCGATCCTGTTCATCCTGTTCGACCTGGAAGTGGCCTTCCTGGTGCCATGGGCGGTGGTCGTCACCGATATCGGCTCGACCGGCTTCTGGGCCATGATGGTCTTCCTGGGCCTGCTGACCATCGGCCTGGCCTACGAATGGAAAAAAGGCGCGCTGGACTGGGATTGAACCCGCGCCCGACCGAGGAGTGACGATGGACGCCATGCTGTTCGTGAACCTGGTGATCGGGGTCGGCTTGCTCGATGCGGCCTGGCGCTCGCACAAGCATGCCCGGCCGCGCACCGCGGCGCTGCTGGCGACCATCGCCGGCACCGGGATCGCCCTGAGCCTGTTCGTACTGGCGACCGGGGCTGGTGCTGCGCCTCCTGCCATCGACTGAACGACCAAGGCTGCGGTGCGCGGCCTGTTCATTTCCCGCCTTACAGGCGCAAGCGCCGATACATCTGCAGGAAGCGCTTCACCTGCGTCTTGTTCATGACCTTCACCGGGTCGCCATGCCACGCATACAGGAACGGCGCGCCGCCCTGGCGGTCGGTAATGCGAACCGATAGCAGGAAGCGCGTGCCGACCGGATACCGTTCGGTGTCGAGCAGGCGGCGCGAACACTGTACCCGCAAATCGGTCGCAAAGGCCTGCCCCGACACCGGCCGGATGCGCGGCTTGCCGCTACGTGTATCGACCGCCGATTCGACGACGAGCTCACGGTAGGCCCAGGCGTCGCGCGCCATCGTCAGGCCCCCGCGAGCTTCGGCGCGCGCACCACCGCCGCTTCGCGGATCGGCAGGTTCACCAGCGCCGCGGCCAGCGCGAGCACCATGTCGGCATACCACATCCAGGAATAATCGCCCGTCTGCACCACGGCCAGGCCGCCCAGCCAGGCGCCGAAGAAACCGCCGATCTGGTGCGACAGCAGGGTCATGCCGAACAGGGTCGCCAGGTAGCGCACGCCGAACAGCTTGCCGACCAGGCCGGCAGTCGGCGGGACCGTGGCCAGCCAGGTGGCGCCAAGCGCGGCGGCGAACAGGTAGAAGGTCCATTCGGTCTTTGGCGCCAGGAGGTACACGCCGACCAGCACGGCGCGGCTGGCGTAGATCCAGAACAGCAGCGACTTCATGCGGTAGCGCGAGGCCAGCATCCCGGCGCCCAGGCTGCCGGCGATGTTGAACAGGCCGATCAGCGCCAGGGCGGCCGCCGAGACGCTGGCCGGCAGGCCGCACAGCGCGACCTCGCCCGGCAGGTGGGTGACCAGGAAGGCGATGTGGAAGCCGCAGGTGAAGAAGCCGGCGTGCAGGCACAAATAACTGCGGTCGCGCGCGGCCTGGCGCAGTTGCTGGCCCAGGGCGATCGGGGGCGCGGGCGGCTGGGCGTTCGCGGCGGGGGCGTTGGCGGCGGACACGGCCGGCGCGGCTGCGGTAGTGGCTGCGGTGGCGGGCTTGCGGCGCAGCGGCCAGGCCAGCGGAATGGTCAACAAGGTAGCGCCAGCCATGGTCAGCATGGCCCAGATCCAGCCGGCGCCGGCGATGATGGCGCCCATCAGCGGCGCGAACACGAACTGGCCGAAGGAACCGCCGGCATTGATGAAGCCCGAGGCAAAGGCGCGCCGCTCGACGGGCAGGCGCTGGGCGGTGGCGCCGATCAGGATCGAGAAACTGCCGGCGCCCGCGCCGGCCGCCGACAGGAAGCCCATGGTCAGCAGCAGCGCCCATTGCGAGTCGACGAAGGGCGTGGCGGCGGTGCCGGCCGCCAGCATCACGCCGCCGAGGGCGATCACCCTGCCCGGCCCGTATTTATCGGCGACGGCGCCGAACACCGGCTGGGCCACTCCCCACATCAGCTGGGCCACCGCCATCACGAAGCTGATGCTGGCCACGCCGAGCCCGGTCGCGGTGTTCAGCGGCGACAGGAACAGGCCGGTGGTCAGCCGCGCGCCCATCGTGATCATCATGATGGCGCTGGCAACCAGGACCAGGGTCCAGGCCGCGCGCGGCGAGAGCGTTAAGTTGGCGTTGGGCATCAGGCAATTATAGATTGCCTTGTCGACCTGTGCCGGAGCCCGTCAATACTAGTCGGTCGACGCCCGGATCAGGAGAGCGGTCGAGTGCGCCGCCATGCCCTCTTCACGGCCGAGATAGCCCAGCTTCTCGTTGGTCTTGGCCTTGATATTGACCTGCTGTGGCGACACGCCCAGGTCTTCGGCGATGCGCGACACCATCAGCGGGATGTGCGGCGCCATCTTCGGCTGCTGGGCGATGATCGTGGCGTCGATATTGCCGATCGTATAGCCCGAGTTCAGCACGCGGTGCGCCACTTCGCGCAGCAGCGTGCGCGAGTCGGCGCCGGCGAACATCGGGTCGGTATCCGGGAAGTGCTTGCCGATATCGCCCAGCGCGGCCGCTCCCAGCAGCGAATCGATGATCGCATGCAGCAGCACGTCGGCGTCGGAATGGCCCAGCAGGCCCAGGCGGTGCGGAATGGCGACACCGCCGACGATCAGCTTGCGGCCTTCGACCAGCGCGTGGTTGTCGTAGCCGGTGCCGATGCGAAACGGAGGACGGGGATTGTAGGATGCGAGTGCCATGGTCGTGTTTCTTCGATGTCGATCAAGTGGTAGTGTCGATTGCCAGGTACATCTCGGCGATACGGATGTCGGATGGCAGCGTGACTTTCAGGTTGCGCGGATGGCCTTCCACCAATCTGGGGGCAAGGCCCAGCGCTTCAACCGCACTGGCGTCGTCGGTAATCGCGGCCGGGTCGGTCGCCGCGTCGAGCGCGCGGCACAGCAGCGCGTAGGTGAACATCTGCGGGGTCTGGGCCAGCCACAGGCCGTCGCGCGGGACGGTGGCGAGATTGCCGTCGCCGCCGCGCTTGACGGTGTCGACCACGGGCAAGGCCAGCAGGCCGCCGGCCGCATGCTCGCCGGTCTCGACGATCAGGCGTTCGATCAGCGCGGCGTTCAGCCCGGGGCGCGCCGCGTCATGCACTAGCACGTGGTCGGTGTCGGCAATGGCGTCGCGCATGGCGCGCAGGCCGTTGCGGATCGACTCCATGCGGGTCGCGCCGCCGCAGCGCAGCACCGTGACCCGGTGGCCGTCGTGCTGCGCGTCGGGGAGCACATCGTCGATGAAGGGATCGTCGGCGCTTACGACAACGTAGGTGTGGGCAATCAGCGCGCTGGAAAGGAAGGCGTCGACCGTGTGGCGCAGCATGGGCTTGGCGCCGATCGCCAGGTATTGCTTGGGGCTGCCGGCCGCCATGCGGGCGCCGACGCCGGCGGCCGGAATGAGGGCGACATGCCGTGACGCATGTCGTGATTCATGTCGTGACTCATGTCGTGGCAATGCCGCGTTCGTCTGTTTCGTGGTCATGAACTGCTTCGTGAAGCCTGTCTAAGCAAAGACTGTACCTCACCTGCGCAAACCTTGCCCAGGCGGGCGTATTCCTGCGGCGTATCAATGGCGGCCTGCAAGACTTCGACCTTTTCCATCTCGCGTTTAATGTAGGGCATCCAGCTGCGGTCGACTTCGCGCTGGAGCAGGGATCGCGCCTGCCCGATCGGCGCGTACAGGGGCTTGCCGGCAAAGCGCGCCGCCAGCCGCGCACGCACGATGGTTTCGGCATGCGGCAGGAAATCCTGGTAAGTGCGCAAGTGACGCAGTTCGTGGTCCAGCACTTCTTGGTACGAGCAAGATCCTGACGGGAACTCGCGACTGACATAGATCACGATCGGCGCGTAATACAGGTTGACGTCGATGCGCGGCGCCACGCATTCGTAGCCGCTCGCCGGGTCCGTGAGCATGCGCCCGCCGACCTTGATGCTCACCCGCGCCTCGGTATGGGTCAGGCCCAGGACCCAGGAACCACGCCGCACATTGCCCTTCAGCCGGGTCAGGTCGAAGTACGAACGCGAGGTGTCCACGCGATACCCTTCGCGCCGGCTGGACAGCACGGAGATCGTCTCGCCGAGGGTATCTTCGCACTGCGCCTGGAACGGCGTGCGCGCCTGCGCCGCGGCCGGTGCGGCCAAGCCGAGCAGCACGGCGGTCGGCAGTGACGCAGCTAGCATCGTGCACGGCCGCATGGTCGTCAGGCCGGCGTCCAGTTGCCGGCCAGGATTTTCTCGAGCCAGAAGGTCCCGATGATGGTCTTGACGTCGGTGATCTCGCCCCGGCGCACCATCTCGAGCAGCTCGGGTACGGTGGCGGTGAAGGTTTCCAGGAACTCGCCGGCGTCGAGCTGCTGCTCGCCCGCGGTCAGGTCTTCGGCCAGGAAGATCTCGAGGTGCTCGTCCGAATAGGCGATCGCGTTGTGGATGGTGCAGACGAAGCGCCAGCGTCCCGCCGTGTAGCCCGTCTCTTCCTTGAGTTCGCGCTTGGCGCTTTCGAGATGGTCTTCGCCCGGATCGATCTTGCCGGCCGGGAATTCGATGAATACCTGCGCGTTCGGATAACGGAACTGGCGCTCGAGCAGCACACGGCCGTCGGACAGCAGCGGCAGGATCACGACGGCGCCGGGATGGCGGAAGAACTCGCGCTGGCTCTCCGAGCCGTCCGGCAGGCGGATGCGGTCCTTCTCGACTTTCAAAAAATGGCCATCGTAGACGACGCCGCCATCGATGCGGGTTTCTTTCAGCTCCGACACGGTATGCTCCATTCGTTACGCAGATGGGAAGATCATAAGCCAAACGCGTCGTCGACGGAGCGGGCGCACCGGCATTTTCGGTGGCCCAAAAACGTCGTTCCCGCCCTCGCCGGGCGGCTTGGCGGGAACGACGTGCTGGCGGTAACGCCTGGGCTCAGCGCCGCTTGCGCATGTACCGCATCACGAAACCGGGAAACGCCAGCACCAGGAACATGCAGCCGGTGACCGCATAGAACTCCCAGGTCTGCACGAACACCGAGCCGATGCGCGACTCCAGCAGCTTCGCGACCAGCCCGACCAGGAAGTACAGGACCACCAGTTCGAGCAGGCGCAACACGAAGGCCTTGTTGCGGCCCTCGCCCGCCGCCTTGCTTGCCGGGACCGGCACGAACCCGAACAGGCGCTCGTTCACGAACGGCAGGTTGGCCCCCGCCAGTGCGAGGGCGATCACCAGCAATGCGGCCAGCGAGCTGTCCATGGCGTCAGTTCGCCAGGGTCGCCTGCATGGCGCTGTAGCAGATCGCCAGCAGGCCGCCAGGAATCACGCCCAGCACCACCACGGCCACGCCGTTGAGCGACATGATGACGCGCATGTCGGTCGGAGTCGAGATCGCGGCGGTATCGACAGCATCATCGAACCAGATGGTCTTGACGATGCGCAGGTAGTAGAACGCACCGATCAGCGAGAACATCACGGCCACGACGGCCAGCCACACCATGCCGGCGTTGGCGACGGCCTGGATCACGGCGTACTTGGCGATGAAGCCCACCATCGGCGGCACGCCGGCCAACGAGAACATCAGGATCGTGGCGACGATCGCGAACCATGGGCTGCGCTTGCCGAGACCCTTGAAGTCGCTGATCAGCTCGGCCTCATGGCCGGCACGCGCCAGCATCATGATCAGGCCGAAGGTACCGACCGTGGTCAACACGTAGATGATGGTGTAGTACATCGCGGCGCTGTAGGCGGCGGCCGCGTTGGTCGTGTCGCCATCGACGTTGCCGACCACCAGGGCCAGCACCACGAAGCCCATCTGCGCGATGGTCGAGTAGGCCAGCATGCGCTTGATATTGGTCTGCGCGATCGCGGTGACGTTACCGAAGGCCAGCGACAGCACGGCGACCACCAGCAGCATCTGCTGCCAGTCGAAGGCCATCGACGGCAGCGCTTCGGCCAGCAGGCGGATCACGATGGCGAAGGTGGCGATCTTCGGCGCGCCGCCCAGCAGCAGGGTCACGGCGGTCGGCGAACCTTGCACGACGTCGGGCACCCACATGTGGAACGGCACCACGCCCAGCTTGAAGGCCAGGCCGGCCACCACGAACACCAGGCCGAACACCAGGATGGTGCGGTTGGCGGTATCGAGCGCGGTGACTTGCGCGATGGTGTTGATGTCGAGCGAACCGGTCGCGCCGTAGATCATCGAGATGCCGTACAGCAGGAAGCCCGACGCCAGCGCGCCCAGGATGAAGTACTTCATCGCCGCTTCGGTCGACACCGCGTGATCGCGGCGCAGCGCCACGAGGGCGTACAGCGACAGCGACATCAGTTCCAGGCCCAGGTAGATCGACAGCATGCTGTTACCGGAGATCATGATCATCTGGCCGAGCATCGAGAACAGCGCGAGCGTGTAGAACTCCCCGCCCAGGTTGCCCGACATCATGCCGCGCGCGCCGGCATACTGGCGCGAGTAGACGATGGTCATGGCCGTGGCCAGGTAGGTGAACATCTTGAGCAGGTTCGACATCGGGTCCGACACGTACATGCCACTGAAGGTGTATACGGTCGCGCCCGAATCGAAGTCCATGAAGGAGAAGATCGCGCAGCCGCCGATCGCCAGCAGCGACAGGCCATACGTCAGGTTGCGCTTGCCCTCTTTCAGGAACAGGTCGATCAGCAGGATCGCCGATGTGGCGATCAAGAGGAAGATTTCGGCATAGACCGGCGCCAGATTGGTGTCGGTCGCCGATAACAGGGTCGAGTTCATTTCATTCATGGCGTTTTATTGAGGCACTTTGCTGACTGCGACGTGTTGCAGGAGGTCGGTGACCGACACTTGCAGCGTCTCGGCGATCGGCGCCGGGTACAGGCCCATTGCCAGGGTGGCGATGGCCAGCACCGACAGGATGGCGAACTCGCGGCCGTTCAGGTCGGTCAACGCGGCGACTTTCTTGTTGGCCACTGGCCCGAAGATGACGCGCTTGACCATCCACAGCGAGTAGGCCGCGCCCAGGATCAGGGCGGTACCCGAGGCGACACCGGTCCAGAAGTTGAACTCGACGGCGCCCAGGATCACCATGAATTCGCCGATAAAGCCCGAGGTGGCCGGCAGGCCCGCATTGGCCATCGAGAACAGCACGGCGAAGGCGGCGAACTTCGGCATGGTGTTCACGACACCACCGTAGTCAGCGATTTCACGCGAGTGCACACGGTCGTACAGCACGCCGATGCACAGGAACATCGCGCCCGACACGAAGCCGTGCGAGATCGCCTGCATCAGGCCGCCCTGCACGCCCAGGTCGTTGAACATGAAGAAGCCCAGGGTGACGAAGCCCATGTGCGCGATCGACGAATAGGCGACCAGTTTCTTCATGTCCTTTTGCACCAGGGCCACCAGGCCGATGTAGATCACGGCCACGAGCGACAAAGCGATGACGACCGGCGCCAGGTACTGGCTTGCGTCCGGGGTGATCGGCAGCGAAAAACGCAGGAAGCCATAGGCGCCCAGCTTCAGCATGATCGCGGCCAGCACGACCGAACCACCGGTCGGCGCTTCGACGTGGGCGTCCGGCAGCCAGGTGTGCACCGGCCACATCGGCACTTTCACGGCGAAGGCCATGAAGAAGGCGATGAAGATCAGGATCTGTTCGTTCATCGTCAGTGGCAGGTCATGCCAGGCCAGGATGTCGAACGAACCCGACTTGTTGTACAGGTAGACGATCGCGACCAGGGTCAGCAGCGAACCGAAGAAGGTGTACAGGAAGAACTTGAACGCCGCGTACACGCGGTTCGGGCCGCCGAACACGCCGATGATGATGAACATCGGGATCAGCGTGGCTTCGAAGAAGAAGTAAAACAGCAGGCCGTCCAGCGCGCAGAACACGCCGATCATGAGGCCCGACAGGATCAGGAACGAGCCCATGTACTGGGCCACGCGTTCTTCGATCACCTGCCATGCCGCCAGCACCACGATGATGGTGATGAAGGCGGTCAGCGGCACGAACCACAGCGACAGGCCGTCCACGCCGAGGCGGTAGAAGATATTGAAGCGCTCGATCCAGGCAGCTTGCTCATAGAACTGCATGCCGACCGTGGTGTTATCGAAATTGGCGATCAGCGGGATCGTCGGCAGCAGGCTGACGACGGCGCCGGCGAGCGACATCATGCGCACCATCCCGGCGTTCTTGTCGCGGCCGATGGCCAGGACCAGCACGCCGAACAGGATCGGGAGCCAGATTGCCAGGCTCAGGTACGGTGGAAACGTAGAAATTGTTGACTGCATCATTTTTCTTTATCTCTGCCTGTGATTAACCGCGCCAGAACGGGAAGAAGTACAGCATCGCTGCCAGTACGCCGACGATCATCACGAACGCATAGTGATAGATGTAACCGGTCTGCGCGCGCTTGGTGACGGTCGAGAACCAGCCCACCAGCTTGGCGCTGCCATTGACGACCAGGCCGTCGATCAGGCTGCGGTCGCCGACATTCCACAGGCCCTTGCCCACGCCGAGTGCGCCGCCAGCGAAGACCTTCTGGTTGAACGCATCCATGTAGTACTTGTTGTCCAGCAGCGTGTGCAGTGGCTTGAGCTTGGCGTAGAACCAGGCCGGCACGCGCGGGTTGACCATATAGCAGTAATAGGCGGCGACAACGCCAGCCAGTGCCAGCCAGAACGGTGCGGTCTGCAGGCCGTGCAGGGCCATCGCGCCGGCGCCGTGGAACATCTCGCCGAGTTCTGCCATCGCAGGGTGTGCCGGATTGACGGTGATCACGCCATCGAAGAAATCGCCGTGCAACATGGGACCGATCGCCAGGTAGCCGACGATGACCGACGGGATCGCCAGCAGGATCAGCGGCAGGGTCACCACCCAGGGCGACTCGTGCGGCTTCTGGCCCGGGGCCAGGCCGTGGTGCGCGTGGTCGTCGTGTGCGTCTTCTTCATGGTGCGCGCCCGAATCGTGCAGTGCGTGCGGATCGTCGTGACCATGGCCTGCGGCCGCGGTCTTGTGATGCGCGTCATGGGCATGGTCGTCATGCGCATGATGATCGTGTGCATGTGCCTTGCCGAAACGCTCTTCGCCATGGAACACCAGGAAATACATGCGGAACGAGTAGAACGCCGTGACGAACACGCCGGCCAGCACCGCGAAGTTGGCGAAGCCCGAACCCGGCAGGTTGCTTGCGTGTACCGCCTCGATGATCGAATCCTTCGAGTAGAAGCCCGAGAACAACGGGGTACCGATCAGCGCCAGCGAACCGATCAGCGAGGTGATCCAGGTGATCGGCATGTACTTGCGAAGGCCGCCCATATTGCGCATGTCCTGGTCGTGGTGCATGCCGATGATGACCGAACCGGCGCCAAGGAACAGCAGCGCCTTGAAGAACGCGTGGGTCATCAGGTGGAAGGCGGCGACCGAGTAGGCCGACACGCCCAGCGCGACGGTCATGTAACCGAGCTGCGACAGCGTCGAGTAAGCGACGACGCGCTTGATGTCGTTCTGGATGATGCCCAGGAAGCCCATGAACAGCGCGGTGATCGAACCGATGACGATGATGAACGACAGTGCGCCATCCGACAGCTCGAACAGCGGCGACATGCGCGACACCATGAAGATGCCGGCGGTAACCATGGTCGCGGCGTGAATCAGTGCCGAGATCGGGGTCGGGCCTTCCATCGAGTCGGGCAGCCAGACGTGCAGCGGGAACTGCGCCGACTTGCCCATCGCGCCGATGAACAGGCAGATGCAGGCGGCGGTCAAGAGCGGCCAGTCGGTGCCCGGCACGGTCATCAGGGCCAGCTGGTCGGCCTTTTCGAACACTTCGGCGTAGTTCATCGATCCCGAGGCGGCCAGCAGCAGGCCGATACCGAGGATGAAGCCGAAGTCGCCGACACGGTTGACCAGGAAGGCCTTCATGTTGGCGAAGATCGCGGTCGGACGCGTGTACCAGAAGCCGATCAGGAGGTACGAGACCAGGCCCACCGCTTCCCAGCCGAAGAACAGCTGCAGGAAGTTGTTGGACATGACCAGCATCAGCATCGCGAACGTGAACAGCGAGATGTACGAGAAGAAGCGGTTGTAGCCGTCATCCTCGGCCATGTAGCCGATCGTGTAGATGTGGACCATCAGCGACACCGAGGTCACGACGCACATCATCATCGCGGTCAGGGTGTCGATCTGGAAGCCGACGGCGAGCTTGAGCGTGCCGACCGTCATCCAGGTGTAGATATCCTGGTTGAGCTTGAAGCCCTTTAGCGTTTCCATCAGGGTCATGACCGAGATGACCAGCGCGATCGCGACACCGAGGATGGTCGCCGTATGCGACACCTTGCGACCGACGACATTACCGAGGAACTTGGTGCCCAGCAGGCCGGCAATCGCCGAGCCCGCCAGCGGCGCCAGAGGCACCGCCAATAAGAGTGAGGTTGAAATTTGCCCCGCCATGTTGAACCTTATTCGTTATTAGTTATCGAGCCGAGCTCATCAGCCTTTGAGGCTGTCGAGGTCTTCCACGTTGATCGTGTCCAGGTTACGGAACAGGACCACCAGGATCGCCAGGCCGATTGCAGATTCGGCGGCCGCGACGGTCAAAATGAAGAACACGAAGATCTGCCCCGCCGCGTCGCCCAGGTAGTGGGAAAACGCGATGAAGTTCAGGTTCACCGCCAGCAGCATCAGTTCGATGGCCATCAGCAGGATGATGATGTTCTTCCGGTTCAGGAAGATGCCGACCACCGAGATCGCGAACAGGATCGCGCCCAGGATCAGGTAGTGTGCGAGCGTCAAAGTCATTTTTGCTCCTTAGGTGCTGCCGGCGATCCGGCGGCTGCGGCAGCGGCGCTGGCTGCGGCGGCTTTCTCGACGTTCGCTGCGTCGATGGCGCGCTGGTTGACCGTCTCGACCTTGACGATCTTCAGGCGGTCGTTACGCTTGACGCGAACCGCCTGGCCCGGGTCGATGGCTTTGGTGTCCTTGCGCTTGCGCAAAGTCAGGGCGACGGCGGCGATGATCGCCACCAGCAGCACCACGGCGGCGATCTCGAAGCCGTAGATGTAGCGCGTGTAGATCTGCAGGCCCAGCTCCTTGGTGCCGCCGATGTTCAGGGCGGCCGCCTCGGCGCTTTGCTCGAAGTTGCTGTAGCCATGCCACAGCACGACACCCATCTCGATCACGATCAGGCCACCGACGATGGACGCCACGGGCAGGTAGCCCCAGAAGCCTTCGCGCATGCGGTCGATATTAATGTCGAGCATCATGACGACGAAGAGGAACAGCACCATGACGGCGCCGACATAGACCAGCACCAGCACGATGGCGAGGAACTCGGCCTTCAGCAGCAGCCAGATACCGGCCGCATTGAAGAAGGCCAGCACCAGGAACAGCGCGGCGTGGACCGGATTCTTGGCCGTGATGACGCGCAGTGCGGCCAGCACCATGATGGCCGCGAACACGTAGAACAGAACAGTTGTAAATGTCATGACTTACCCAGGACCCTATTGTTATTAGCGGTACTTCGCGTCCGCCTCGCGGGCGGCGGCGATGTCGGCCTCGTAGCGGTCGCCCACGGCGAGCAGCATCTCCTTGGTGTAGTAGAGATCGCCGCGTTTCTCGCCGTGGTATTCCAGCACGTGGGTTTCCACGATCGAGTCGACCGGGCACGATTCTTCGCAGAAGCCGCAGAAGATGCACTTGGTCAGGTCGATGTCGTAGCGCGTGGTGCGGCGGGTGCCGTCGTCGCGCTGGCTTGACTCGATCGTGATCGCCATGGCCGGGCATACCGCTTCGCACAGCTTGCAGGCGATGCAGCGCTCTTCCCCGTTGGGATAGCGGCGCAGCGCATGCAAACCGCGGAACCGGTTCGACATGGGGGTCTTTTCTTCCGGGTACTGGACCGTGATCTTGCGCGACAGCGCATATTTCCCGGTCAGGGCGAGGCCCTTGATCAACTCGGTCAGCATCAGGCTGCCGAGGATTTCTTTCATTCTGGACATGATGCTTTCCTTACTTCCAAATATTCCACGGCGTCTGCATCCAGACGGCGACGACGACCAGCCAGATCAGGGTCAGCGGGATGAATACTTTCCAGCCCAGGCGCATGATCTGGTCATAGCGGTAGCGTGGGAAGGTACCGCGGACCCAGATGAAGAAGGTCACGAACAGGAAGGCCTTCAGGAACAGCCAGAAGAAGCCGATGAAGCCGCCAATGGTGCCGCCCACTTCCAGGAAGGCGAACGGCGCCGACCAGCCGCCCATGAAGAACAGCGACGCCAGGGTGCCGATCAGGATCATGTTGCCGTATTCGGCCAGCATGAACATCGCGTACGACATGCCCGAATACTCGACCATGTGGCCGGCCACGATTTCCGATTCGCCTTCGATCACGTCGAACGGGTGACGGCCGCATTCGGCCAGGCCCGATACGAGGTAGATGATGAACAGCGGGAACAGCGGCAGCCAGTTCCACGACAGGAAATTGATCCCCATGTCGGCGAACATGCCCACTTGCTGGCCGGCGACGATGCCCGACAGGTTCAGGGTGCCCGACACCATCAGCACGACCACCAGCACGAAGCCCATCGGGATTTCGTACGAGATCATCTGCGCCGAGGCGCGCATCGCGCCCATGAACGAGTACTTCGAGTTCGAGGCCCAGCCGGCGATGATGATGCCGTAGACTTCGACCGAGGTGATGGCCAGCAGCAGCAGCACGCCGGCATTGACGTCGGCCAGCGCGAACTGCGGGCCGAACGGCACCACCGACCAGGCCGCCAGCGCCGGCATGATCGTCATGATCGGGCCGATGATGAACAGGTTGCGGTTCGCCTTGGCCGGGATCACGATTTCCTTGATCAGGAGCTTCAGGCCATCGGCCATCGGCTGCAGCAGGCCACCGGGACCGACGCGGTTCGGGCCGATACGGATCTGGATCCAGCCGATGAATTTACGTTCCCACAGGGTGGCGTAGGCGATCGCGATCATCAGCGGTGCGACCACCGCGACGATCTTGATGATGGTCCAGACCAGAGGCCAGACCGGGCCGAGCAAATCGGCGCCGCCGGCGTTGAATGAATCGATGTAACCGGGCGTTGCCATTACTTGCCCTCCCCTGCTTTTTCAACTTGGATGGAACCGAACATGGCGCCGAGCGTGGCCACGGCCGGGTGGCCGGCGGCGACACGCACCGCGTTCGACGGCAGGCTCTGGTCGACATTGGCGACCAGGACGGCCGAGCCGTTACCCTGGGTGACCTTGACCTTGTCGCCCGCAAGCACGCCGATCGATTCGGCGACCGCTTTCGACAGCGTGACCAGCGGCGCGTTGGCGTCGGCGGTGCGCTGCAGCGGCTCGGAGCGGCGGGCCAGTGCGTCGGTGAAGTACACCGGCACGTCGGTCAGGCGCTCGAGCTGGCCGGCCGGGGCGTAGCTGCCCGCGGTGGGGGCCAGTTGCGCCACGTTGTTCAGCTTGGCGGCCAGGTCGGTATTGCCCTTGCCGAAGACTTCGTCGCGGATCGCTTCCGAGGTGTCGTAGTCGAAGCCGGTCAAGCCCAGCAGGTTGCCCAGCACGCGCAGCACTTTCCAGGCCGGACGGGCCTCGCCCAGCGGGCGCACGGTGCCGTTGAAGCTCTGTGCGCGGCCTTCGCAGTTCACGAACGTGCCCGAGGTTTCCGAGAACGGCGCGATCGGCAGCAAGACGTCGGCGTAATCCATGCCATGCTTGAAGGCGGACATCGCGACGACCATCTCGGCCTGCTGCAGCGCGGCGAAGGCCTGCTGCGGGTTGGCCGCATCCAGTTCCGGTTCGGCGTTCAGCAGCACATAGGCTTTCTTCGGCGTGGCGAAGATGTGTTCCTTCTTGCCGGACGTCGCGCCCACCAAGTGGCCGCCGACGGTGTTGGCGGCGTCGACCAGGTAGCCGAACGAGCAACCGGTCTGCTCGGCGATCCATTGCGCGGCGGCGTGGATCTTCGAAGCTTGCGGGTGTTGTGCGGCGGCGTTGCCCAGCAGGATGGCGCCTGGCACGTCGACGTCACCGACGACGACCAGCGAGGCGGCGATGGCCCTGGCCGCGTCCGATGCCTCGATGCCTTCGAAACCGGCCGGGACGGCGATGTTCTTGTCGGCGGCGATGGCGACCACGACTTCCGACAGCGCGACCAGCCAGTCGCTCGGCGCCGCCACCAGCTTGTGGGCGACCTTCATCAAGAGTGCCTCGTCGCTGCCGCCCAGCACCGACAGGCGCAGGCCGGCCTTGGTGGCGGCGCGCAGGCGGGTGGTGACCAGCGGGTGATCCTTGCGCAGGAACGAACCGATGACGAGCGCGCGCTTCAGGGTCGACAGTTGCGCGATCGGCATGCCCAGCCATGGGGTCACTTCGCCGTCCAGCGCGAAGTCGCTCTGGCGCAGGCGGAAATCGACGTTCTCCGAGCCGAAGCCGCGGAAGGCCTTGTTCAAGAGGTGCAGTTCTTCCACGGTCGAGTGGGCGGTGGCGACGGCCGCGAGGCTGTCGGCGCCGTGCTCGTGGCGGATATTGCGCAGGCCGTGGGCAACATATTCGAGGGCCGTCGACCACTCGGTCTCGATCCACTTGTTGTCCTGCTTGATCATCGGCTTGGTGAGACGGTCGGCATTGTCCAGCGCCTCGTACGAGAAGCGCTCTTTATCGGACAGCCAGCACTCGTTGACCGCTTCGTTCTCGAGCGGCAGCACGCGCATGACCTTGCCGCCCTTGACCTGGACGATCAGGTTGGCGCCCAGCGAATCGTGCGGCGAGACCGACTTGCGGCGCTGCAGTTCCCATGGACGCGCCGAGTAGCGGAACGGCTTGCTGGTGAGCGCGCCGACCGGGCACAGGTCGATCATGTTACCGGACACTTCCGAGTCGACGGTCTTGCCGACGAAGGTGGTGATCTCGGAGTGTTCGCCGCGGCCCAGCATGCCGAATTCCATGACGCCGGCAACCTCTTGGCCGAAACGCACGCAACGGGTGCACTGGATGCAGCGCGACATCTCTTCCATCGAGATCAAGGGGCCCGCTTCCTTCGGGGCCACCACGCGTTTTTCTTCTTCGTAGCGCGAGCCGCTCTTGCCGTAGCCGACGGCCAGATCCTGCAGCTGGCATTCGCCGCCCTGGTCGCAGATCGGGCAATCCAGCGGGTGGTTAATGAGCAGGAATTCCATCACCGACTTCTGCGCCTGCACGGCCTTGTCGCTGTGGCTGCGCACGATCATGCCGGGCGACACTGGCGTGGCGCATGCTGGCAAGGGCTTGGGCGCCTTCTCCACTTCGACCAGGCACATGCGGCAGTTCGCGGCGATCGACAATTTCTTGTGATAGCAGAAGTGCGGAATATAGGTGCCGAGTTTGTTTGCGGCGTCCATCACCATGGAACCCGGTGGGACTTCGACTTTCTTGCCGTCTAATTCGATTTCAACCATTTGATCGTTACCTGACCTGGTTTAAAGGTATGCGGGCACGAGGCAGTGCTTGTGCTCGATGTGATATTCAAATTCCTGGCGGAAGTGCTTGATCATCGCCTGGACTGGCATCGCGGCCGCATCGCCGAGCGCGCAGATGGTGCGGCCCTTGATGTTGTCGGCGATGTTGTTCAGCAGGTCCATGTCTTCCGGACGGCCCTGGCCGTTCTCGATGCGGTGGACCATGCGGTACATCCAGCCGGTGCCTTCACGGCACGGGGTGCACTGGCCGCACGATTCTTCGTAATAGAAGTACGACAGGCGCAGCAGCGACTTGACCATGCAGCGGGTCTCGTCCATGACGATGACGGCGCCCGACCCCAGCATCGAACCGGCTTTCGCGATCGAATCGTAGTCGAGGTCGGTCTGCATCATCAGGTCGCCGGGAACGACAGGCGCCGATGAACCGCCCGGGATGACGGCCTTGATCTTCTTGCCGCCGCGCATGCCGCCGGCCAGCTCCATCAAGGTCGCGAATGGCGTACCCAGCGGGACTTCGTAGTTGCCCGGACGCTCGACGTCGCCCGAGATCGAGAAGATCTTGGTGCCGCCGTTGTTCGGCTTGCCCAGCGCCATGTAGTTCTCGGCGCCGATGTTCAGGATGAACGGCACCGCCGCGAAGGTCTCGGTGTTGTTGATCGTCGTCGGCTTGCCGTACAGGCCGAACGAGGCCGGGAATGGCGGCTTGAAGCGCGGCTGTCCCTTCTTGCCTTCGAGCGACTCGAGCAAGGCGGTTTCTTCGCCGCAGATATAGGCGCCATAGCCGTGGTGGGCGTGCAGCTGGAACGAGAAGGTCGAACCCAGGATGTTATCGCCCAAAAAGCCCGCCGCGCGCGCTTCTTCGAGCGCTTCCTCGAAACGCAGGTAGTCTTCGAAGATCTCGCCGTGGATGTAGTTGTAGCCCACGGTGATGCCCATCGCGTAGGCGCCGATGGCCATGCCCTCGATCAGCGCATGCGGGTTGTAGCGGATGATGTCGCGGTCCTTGAACGTGCCCGGCTCGCCTTCGTCGGTATTGCAGACGAGGTATTTCTGGCCCGGGAACTGGCGCGGCATGAAGCTCCACTTCAGGCCGGTCGGGAAGCCCGCACCGCCGCGGCCACGCAGGCCCGAGGCCTTCATGTCGGCAATGATCTGTTCCGGCGTGATCTTTTCTTCGATGATGCGGCGCAGTGCCGAATAGCCGCCACGATTGACGTAATCGGACAGGTGCCAGTTTTCGCCGTTCAGGTTGGCGAGGATCAGCGGTTTGATGTGACGGTCGTGCAGGCTGGTCATTTGTTCAGTTCCTCAAGCAGGGCGTCGATCTTGGCGTCGCTCATGAACGAACACATGCGGTGGTTGTTCACCAGCATGACCGGTGCGTCGCCGCAGGCGCCCATGCACTCGCCTTCCATCAGCGTGAATTTGCCGTCGGCGGTGGTGTCGCGGAAACCGATGCCGAGCGCGTCCTTGATGCGCTGGGCCGCGTGTTCGCCGCCCGACAGCGCGCATGGCAGGTTGGTGCACACGGTGATCTTGTGCTGGCCGACCGGCTTGATGTTGAACATATTGTAGAAAGTCGCCACTTCCTGCACGGCGATGGCCGGCATGCCGATGTAGTCGGCAATCTCCTGCATGGTTTCAGGCGACAGCCAGCCCAGTTCGACCTGGGCGTGGGCCAGCGAAGCCATCACGGCCGACTGGCGTTGATCGGCTGGGTACTTGGCCAGCTCGCGATCGATTTTTTGATAGCACTGCGCGGATAACATAGTTTTTCTCTGCCCTCTGATTACCTGTCGATACTGCCGAACACGATGTCCTGGGTACCGATAATGGCCACCGCGTCAGCGATCATGTGGCCGCGTGCCATCTCGTCGAGGCTCTGCAGGTGGACGTAGTCCGGGGTGCGGATTTTCAGGCGGTATGGCTTGTTGGCGCCGTCGGAGACGATATAGATGCCGAACTCGCCCTTCGGGTGCTCGACCGCGGCGTAGGCCTCGCCCTCTGGGACGTGGAAGCCTTCGGTGAACAGCTTGAAGTGGTGGATCAGCGATTCCATATTGGACTTCATGTCCATCCGGTTCGGCGGCGCGATCTTGTTATTGTCGATCATCACCGGGCCGGGATTGGCGCGCAGCCAGGCCAGGCACTGCTTGATGATGCGGTTCGACTGGCGCAGTTCTTCCACGCGCACCAGGTAGCGGTCGTAGGAGTCGCCGTTGGTGCCGACCGGGATATCGAACTCGACCTTGTCGTAGGCCGCATAAGGCTGGTGCTTGCGCAAGTCCCAGGCGATGCCCGAGCCGCGCAGCATGGCGCCGGTAAAGCCCATGGCCTTCGCGTCTTCCGGACTGACGACACCGATGCCGACGGTACGCTGCTTCCAGATACGGTTATCGGTCAGCAGGGTTTCGTACTCGTCGACATAGCCGTCGAAGCGCTTCGTGAACGCGTCCAGGAAGTCGATGACCGAACCCTGGCGGTGTTCGTTCAGCTCGGCGATCGCCTTGGCGCTGCGGATCGGCGACTGCTTGTGCTGCGGCATGGTGTCCGGCAGGTCGCGGTACACGCCGCCCGGACGGTAATAGGCCGCGTGCATGCGCGCGCCCGACACGGCTTCATAGACGTCGAACAGGTCTTCGCGGTCGCGGAAGCAGTACAGGAACGGGCCCATGGCGCCGATGTCCAGCGCGTGCGCGCCGAGCCACATCAGGTGGTTCAGGATGCGGGTCACCTCGTCGAACATCGTGCGGATGTACTGGGCGCGGATCGGCGCTTCGATGCCGAGCAGCTTTTCGATCGCCAGCACATAGCCGTGTTCGTTGCACATCATCGACACGTAGTCGAGGCGGTCCATGTACGGAACCGACTGCAGGTAGGTGCGGGTTTCGGCCAGCTTCTCGGTGCCGCGGTGCAGCAGGCCGATGTGCGGGTCGGCGCGCTGGATCACCTCGCCGTCGAGTTCGAGCACCAGGCGCAGCACGCCGTGCGCTGCCGGGTGCTGCGGACCAAAGTTCAGGGTGTAGTTCTTAAGCTCAGCCATTATTTCGTCCCGTAGGTCTCTTCGCGAATCACGCGCGGGATGTTCTCGCGCGGCTCGATCGTGACGGGTTGGTAGATCACGCGTTTCTGTTCCGGGTCGTAGCGCATTTCGACGTAGCCCGAGATCGGGAAGTCCTTGCGGAACGGGTGGCCGATGAAACCGTAGTCGGTCAGGATGCGGCGCAGGTCGCCGTGGCCGTCGAACAGGATGCCGAACATGTCGAACGCTTCGCGCTCGAACCAGTTGGCGGCGCGCCAGATGCCGGTGATCGATTCGACCAGCGGCATGTCGTCGTCCGGGCAGAACACGCGCACGCGGACGCGCCAGTTCTTCTCGAGCGACAGCAGGTGCACCACGACCGCGAAGCGCGGGCCCTCATAGGTGCCTTCGCCGTATTGCGAGTAGTCGACGCCGCACAGGTCGATCATTTGTTCGAATGCCAGGCTGCGCTCATCGCGCAGGGTCTGCATCGTCTTGAGGTAGTCCGCGGACTTGACCACCACCGTCACTTCGCCCAGCGCCACGGAAATAGCGGCGCCCTCGCCCAATGCATTTTTCAGGGCGAGTTCAAGGGTCTCGAGTTTTGTCGTCATGGAGTACGCCGTCCGTTTTTAGCGCGCGATGGTATTGGTGCGCTTGATCTTGTTCTGGAGCTGCATGATGCCGTAGAGCAGCGCTTCGGCAGTCGGCGGGCAGCCTGGCACGTACACATCGACCGGGACGATGCGATCGCAGCCGCGCACCACCGAATACGAATAGTGGTAGTAGCCGCCGCCGTTGGCACAGGAACCCATCGAGATCACCCAGCGCGGTTCGGCCATCTGGTCATAGACCTTGCGCAGCGCCGGCGCCATCTTGTTGCACAGGGTGCCGGCGACGATCATCACGTCGGACTGACGCGGCGATGGACGGAACACGATGCCGAAGCGGTCCATGTCGTAGCGGGCCGCGCCCACGTGCATCATCTCGACCGCGCAGCAGGCCAGACCGAACGTCATCGGGAACATCGACCCCGTGCGCGCCCAGTTGATCAGCTTGTCGGCTGTGGTGGTGATGAAACCTTCGTTTAATACGCCTTCAATTGCCATGGCTTATTCCCAATCAAGGGCACCTTTCTTCCAGATGTACCAGAAACCGACCACGAACTCGGCGATGAACACCATCATCGTGATGAAACCGGTCCAGCCCAGCTCGCGCATCGAGACGCCCCATGGGAAGAAGAATGCCGTTTCCAGATCAAACAAAATAAACAGGATCGCGACCAGGTAGTACCGGACGTCGAACTTCATGCGTGCGTCTTCGAAGGCTTCGAAGCCGCATTCATACGGGGACAGCTTGGCGTCGTCGGGCTTGTGCGGCCCGAGCAGGCGGCCGAGCAGCTGCGGGGCGACACCGACACCGATGCCAACCAGGATAAAGAGAAGAACGGGGAGATAATTTTCGAGGTTCACGGATGAAGCTTTCTGAACGATCGGTTAATGAAAAACTGCGGGAAAACTGCGGGGATGCAGCACCGAATCGCGGAACCTGGCTTCAAGCCTACCACCAGGATCGTGGGACTGATCCTCGTAAAAAAGCCAGCTCAGGCATGAGGAGAAACTCGTGCGCCCTTGCTGGCTTCTTTCTAAATTTTGGTGCCGACGGCGAGACTCGAACTCGCACAGCTTGCGCCACTACCCCCTCAAGATAGCGTGTCTACCAATTTCACCACGTCGGCTGGAGACCAGTATTTTACCCTGCCTTAGCACTACTTTTCAATGCTCAAATTGCGTAATCACAAGGATATTTGCAATCTTTTTGAATCATGTCGCCGAATAATCAATTGCTCATCAATGGCTTACGCCAACATGACAGGCATTTCCAATCAGGCATGCATCGATATTCGCAGGGACCGCACTGGCGGGCTTGCTGCTTCAGAGCCGCGCCGCCGCATTCTACGCCTAAAAACAGGAACGCGCCGGAGAACGGCGCGTATCGGTGCTGCAAGGTGTGGCGCGACGGACGCGCCATGCACGATGCTTACTTGGCCGGCGCAGCCGGTGCGGGTGCGGTCGTGACAGGAGCGGGAGCGGGAGCCGGGGTTGCCGGAATCGCCGCCGCTGGCGCCGCGCTGTTCGCCGGCAGGGTCGGCACATCCGCTGGTGCGGCCTGGTCCGGTGCGCCGCCCGGGATGCCGGAGGCCGGCGCTCCGGTGGCCGGCGCCTGGCTCGACGGCACAGTCACGCGGCCCATGACGCCGCCGCCGCTTTCGCTGCTGCCGCCACCGTTGCCGATATAGGCCAGGGCGAGGGTCGAGCCGAAGAAGATGGCGGCTGCCACGGCGGTCGACTTCGACAGGAAGTTCGACGAGCCGGAGGCGCCGAACAGGCTGCCCGATGCGCCCGAACCGAAGGCCGCGCCCATATCGGCGCCCTTACCGTGCTGCATCAGCACCAGGCCGATAATGGCCAGGGCCGACACCACCTGCACGACGATAATCAAATTGAACCAGATCATTGCAATTCCATTCCAAGGGTTATAACAACGTTTTTAAATTTCTTATATTTTCAAAATATTCGAAAATTCATTCGTGATGCTTTTCTGAAAGACTTATGCAGCTTACTTAACCGAACGAATGATCCCGAGAAAATCAGCCGCTTTCAGCGCCGCTCCACCGATCAGGCCGCCGTCGATATCCGGCTGGGCCATCAGATCGGCTGCATTTTCCGGTTTCATGCTGCCGCCGTAAAGGATTTGTACGGTTTCGGCAGCCTCGGCGTTGCAGTTGCGCAGTTTCTCGCGCAAGAAGGCGTGCACTTCCTGGGCCATCGCCGGCGTCGCCGTCTTGCCGGTGCCGATCGCCCAGACCGGCTCGTAGGCCACGACCAGGCGCGGCACCGCATCAGCGCCAAGCAGTTCGAGCACCGCATCGAGCTGGGCGCCGACCACTTCTTGCGTGGCGTCGGCCTCGCGCTGCGCCAGCGTCTCACCGACGCACACGATCGGGGTCAGGCCCGCGTCCAGTGCCGCCTTGGCCTTGCGCGCCACCAGTTCATTCGATTCGCCATGGTAGGCGCGGCGCTCGGAGTGACCGACGATCACGTAACGACAGCCGAAATCCTGCAGCATCGAGGAACACACTTCACCGGTGAACGCGCCGCAAGGCTCGGTCGCGACGTCTTGCGCGCCCCAGGCCATCGCGCTACCCGCGAGAAGCTGTTCACACTGGAACAGGTAGGGAGCCGGCACGCACACGGCGCTTGCGGCGCCCTTGCCCGTCAATCCAGCGAGAATACCTTGCAGCAGCTCGGCATTGACTGCACGGCTGCCATTCATCTTCCAGTTACCTACGACCAGTTTGGGACGCATACTACCCCATGTCAAATAACCCGCTATTCTAGCGGTCGTTCATATGGCGGTCAAACAAAGGCTGCGCTGTCAAGCCGCCCGTCGAACCGCTGCCGGATGCGCCGCGGCGGGCCGATCCAGCCCTGCCCGGCGCGCGTTTCATGTCGTTTCCTCAGCCTTCCTGCAGTTGCAGGACGATCTTGCCGACGTGGGTGCTCGATTCCATCAGCGCATGCGCCTCGGCCGCCTGCGCCAGCGGGAAGACACGGTGCACGACCGGCTTGATCTTCCCTTGCGCAAACAGCGGCCAGGCATGCTCGCGCAGCTGGCGCGCAATCGCGGCCTTGAACGCCACCGGACGCGGACGCAGGGTCGAGCCGGTGATGTGCAGGCGCCGCCGCAGCACCTGCCCCATGTCGATATTGGCGCGTGCGCCGCCCAGCAGCGCAATCACGACCAGGCGGCCATCGTCGGCCAGGCTATCGATCTCGCGCGCCACGTAATCGCCCGCGACCATATCCAGAATGACATCGACACCTTTACCACCTGTTAGTTCCTTGACCACGGCGACAAAATCCTCGTCGCGGTAGTTGATGCCGCGTTCGGCGCCAAGCGCCTCGACGGCGCGGCATTTGTCCTCGGTGCCGGCGGTGGCGAACACGCGGTGGCCCAAGGCCTTCGCCAGCTGGATCGCGGTCACGCCGATGCCCGAGCTGCCGCCCTGCACCAGCAGGCTCTCGCCTTCGGCCAGCTGCGCGCGGTCGAACACATTGCTCCAGACCGTGAAATAGGTTTCTGGCAAGGTGGCGGCTTCGAGGGCGCTCAGGCCCTCGGGGACCGGCAGGCACTGCGCGAGCGGCGCGGCGCAGTAGTCGGCATAGCCGCCGCCCTGCACCAGCGCGCACACTAGGTCGCCTTTCTTGAAGCCGCTATCGGCCAGGTCGCCTTCGACGATCTCGCCGGCCACTTCCAGGCCCGGCAGGTCGGACGCGCCGGGCGGCACCGGGTATTTGCCCAGGCGCTGCAGCACGTCGGGACGGTTGATGCCGGCGGCGTGGACCTTGATCAGCACTTCGCCGGCCTTCAGGGCCGGCGTCGGGCGTTCGCACAGTTGCAGGACTTCCGGCTTGCCGGGCTGGGTGATCTCGATAGCGCGCATAAGAGGTTGCTCCCGTGTTAGCAAAACCGTAATTGTACGGGACTCGGGAGCGCTGTGCGCGCCGTCGTGCGCCCCGTTACGCGCCCTGCTCCACCGCGTCGAGCGCTTGCCGCGCCATGGCGCGGATGCCGGCATAGGTACGCGCGGCGGCAATGAAACGGCCGGTATGACAGAACACGGCGTCTTCGACGCCGGTCACGGCCGCCAGCTCGGCCTCGCGCAGGCCCGCCCATGACGCCGGCAAGTCGGCACGCGCATCGAAGCTCTCGGTATCGACCGACACCGTGTGCAGGATGTAGCGCTGCTCGGTCAGGCTATGGCTGATGACGAACAGGATCTTCGGCATTTCCTTGCGCACCACGCTGCTCCAGGGCAGTGCGGCGTTCTTGAGGAACAGCAACCTGCCGTCTTCCAGCACTTCGGCCTGGCGCACCTGGTTAACGGCCAGCATGGCGCCGACGCGGTAGCGCACGGCATTGCCCATGATGTCGGTCAAGAACTCGAGCGCGCGCATGAACTGGCCCATGCGATAGGTGTCTACCGCTTCGCCATAGCCCAGCCGCTGCTCATCGAGCCAACCGGGATTGAAGCCCGACACCACGGCCGACAAGCCATAGCTGCCCGGCGCATTCTTGGCCACGCCCACGTCCGACAGGTCGAGGTATTGCACGATATCGGCGTCGATCGCATAGGCGATCTGCTGGGCCACGTCGTCCGGCAGGCGCTCGCCGGTATGGCGTTCGGCCAGGGCGGCCACGCATTGCCCGCCATACTCGCGCCACACCAGGCCGGCACTGGCATAGGGCACGCCGGACACGCGGGCGCCGTCGAATTCCTTCTGGTGGTGGTCGAAACGGCCCGTGGCCGGGTCCCAGACCCCGCCGACGTCGATCGCGAAGTCGGCGGCATCGATCCTGGCCTGTTCGCGGGTGCGGACGATGTCGGC
Source organism: Telluria sp. RT2P19 (assembly GCF_059685725.1). Lineage (NCBI taxonomy): Bacteria > Pseudomonadati > Pseudomonadota > Betaproteobacteria > Burkholderiales > Oxalobacteraceae > Telluria > Telluria sp. RT2P19. The sequence goes on along the minus strand of NZ_JCASIL010000027.1, from coordinate 41,323 downwards.
ATCGGGGAACAGCACCTTCAGGACGGCGACCGCCCACGCATCATCCGCGTGGAATTTGCCGCCGTGAGTGGCAATCAACATACATGCTCCAAATAGTCGCTACGCCCTTGTATTGACAGGCGCTCGCGCGTGGTTCGAAGCCGAAGCCTACCACGCGGACCTGTCCCGGCGCGCCCTTGCGCTACCACTTCGGGCAATTTCATCGGCTTGCGCACCGAGTGCGCGGGCCAGTTTCTGGTGGCGGTGCGCGAAGAACAGTTTCACCATGGCGCGCACGACCGGCGTCGCGAACCGGGGCGAGAATGCGAGGTGGTCGGTGATGCAGGCGCCACGGCCGTCGGCGGCCGGCGTGATCACGCGCTCGTGGCGCCAGGCGCGCATCGACAGCAGGGCCGACTGTTCGACGAAACGGTGGCCCGGCACGATCTCGGTAAAGGTCAGCTTCGACATATCGATCGGAAACAGGCCGAACAACAAGAACTTGCAGCGGCCCAGCGGCTTGCCGAGCATGGTGGCGGCGCCGATGTCGGTCATCCCCTTCGGGAACACGACCTTCAGCAGTGGCCGCATCTCGGCGCGCACGCCATCGAGCGAGGTCGACCAGGCCCAGGCTTCCTGGGTGGATACCGGCACCGTGGTCGTCATCGTCAGTTCGACATTTGCCATTGCCTTCTCCTTATGGATGTATTCGGCATATGCTGGCCCGCTTCGGCATTCGGCTCAGTTCGGCAGATCGCATACGCTCACCATCGCCAGCCAGCGTGTTCTTGCCGGACTGATCTGCCGGCGCGGCGTTCGCAGAACGCGCCGGTTGGCTGCGCGTCGTGCGGGCATCAACCGGGGTATCGGCGGCAAGCGCCTGCCGAGCGACAACCCGGCCAGTGCGCTGTCTGGGCACAACGCCCGGACAGCGCTGCGAGCGCGACGTACCGGCCGCCGCGGCGTGCGTCACTTGGTGCTGTTCATCGGCATCGACGATATCGGCAACAATTCGCAGGCCGGTCCGGTCACGCTGGAAGACATGATGGCTGGCTACCGCCATCTGGTCGCGCGCGCAACCGATCGCCGTGATCGGCGCAACGCCGGCGCCGCTCGAAGTCTACATCCCGGCGCCGGTCTTCGATGACGTTGGCAGCGTCGTCCCCACCCTCCAGGTCCGTGCCAGCGCCTGCGCCTCTTCGACCTGTTCCTGCGACATTTTCTTGGCAATCGCGGCGCGCTGCTCGACAGCATTGCGGTTGCCGCCCGCCGCCGCCAGGTTGTACAGCATGTACGCCAGCACGGCGTCCTGCGGCACGCCGGCCACGCTGTAGCGGTACATCAGCCCGAGCGCATGCTGGGCGTCGGGATTGCCCTGCTCGGCCGCCTTGCGGAACCAGCTCACGGCGTGTTTCTGGTCTTGCGGCACGGCATTGCCGGTGTAGTACATGGCGCCGACCACGTACTGGGCGTCGGCCTTGCCCTGCCCGGCCGCCTTCATATGCCAGGCGAAGGCCTGCTTGTAGTCGCGCGCGACGCCGCGGCCCATGTAGTACATGAGGCCCAGCAGGTGCTGGGCATCGGGATTGCCGGCCCTGGCCAGCGGACCGATTTCTTTCAGTGCCAGTGCATAGTTACGGGCGTTGTAGGCGCTCGCGCCCTCCGCAAAGCCGGCCCGGGCGCTCGTCTGCGGGCCCAGTTGCAGGCCGATGGCAAGCAGCGTCACAAGGAGTAGTTTTTTCATGTCTCGTGCACAGAATCTGGATCGATCGGGTGTTCCCGTTGTCGTGGCTCGTGCGCCGCGCTTACTTCCAGTTGACCTTGCCCAGGCCGTCGAGGGCGACCTTGCGGTTGGCCGGCTTGCCGAACACCGTCACCGACCCCATCCCCGACAGCGAGAGGTTGGCGCTGCGCTGCGCGTTGACGGTGGCGTTGCCGAGCCCCGACAGGTCCAGGGTCACCGCCTCGACCGTACAAGCCTGGGCGTCGAGCCCGCCCAAGCCCCCGAGCTCGGCCCTGAGGTTCTTGCTGCGCCCGCTCAGGGTCACGTAGCCCGCGCCGCCCAGGCTCAGATCGACCGTCTCGCTGTCCACGCCCTGGATCCTGAGGTTGCCGACGCCGCCGAGGCTGGCCTTGATGGTGCGGTATTCCGATGATGATACATACATCGATCCGGCGCCATCCAGACTGATGTCCAGTGTCTCTCCGGCAAAACCACTCACGGTCGTGGCGCCCACGCTTTCAGATGATACTGCGCGCAGGTTCGGCAGCACCAGTTCGGCCTGCAAGCCGGACGAACGGCCGAAGCTGAAGCCGGAATTGCGGCCATCGGTCTCGATCTGGAGAGTGTCCCCGCGCTGCGACGTCGTGGTGCGCGACAGCAGGCGCGCGTCGCCGGTCAGCACCAGCGCCGGCGTGGAGCCCTGGCGAATCCTGAGGTCCCCCACCCCTTCGAGCTTGACACGCACCACGCGCGCATCGATCGGCCGCGTCTCGCTGCTGGTGTCCGGGGCCGCACCAGCGAAGCCGATCGTCGCGCCCAGCAAGGCCACCGCGGCGCCCAGCTTGATCAGGTGGTTCATCCATTCTCTCCCGTGAATTCTTGCGCCGGCCTCGTGCCGGGACTTGTCATGTTGCAACTATAGCCCGAAAGCCGGGCACGGCGATGGTCGATGCGATGAACTGCACGATTTGCCACCCGAAATGCAGGCGCATGGGGTCGGATGCTGTCTGCATGACATCGCTGTGTCGTGCGCAGCGGCGACGAAAAGATTACTTATTAGCATGCCATTGCGCTAAGATGAGCCGCCGGTGGATCAGCTACCATCGTCCCAACATTCATCATTGAGGTCACCATGCGCATGCGCCAATTACCTGCCCTGATGGCCGGGCTCACCCTGTCGATGTCGGCCTTCGCCGCTTCGACCGACCAGTGGACCCTGCCGGTCAACACCAAGAAACTCGACAACGGACTGACCGTCATCGTGTCGGAAGACCGCAGCTCGCCGACCGTCGGCGTCTCGGTCGTCTACCACGTCGGCATGCGCCTCGAGCCGAAGAACCGCACCGGCTTCGCCCACCTGTTCGAGCACCTGATGTTCCAGGGCACCCCTAACGCGCCGAAGGGCATCTTCGACACCACCATCACCGCCGGCGGCGGCTGGAACAACGGCTCGACCCGTCCCGACTTCACCAACTATATCGAGACCGCCCCGACCTCGAGCCTGGAACCGATCCTGTGGCTGGAAGCGGACCGCATGAAGACCCTCGACTTCAGCCCGGCCACGTTGAAAAACCAGCAGGACGTCGTCAAGGAAGAGATCCGCGTCAACGTCAAGAACCAGCCTTACGGCGGCTTCATGTGGATCGACATCAGCCAGCACGCCTTCCAGAAATGGGAAAACAACCACGACGGCTACGGCAGCTTCGAGGACCTCGAAAACGCCAGCCTGGACGATGTGCGCGCGTTCCACCGCGACTACTACGGCCCCAATAACGCGGTGCTGGCGATCGCCGGCGACATCACGCCGCAGCAGGGTTTCGCGCTGGCCCAGAAATACTTCGGCGGCATCCCGGCGCGTCCGGTGCCGAAGGGTACCGACTTTACCGAACCACTCAACACCGCCGAGAAGCGCCTGGAGCAGAGCGACGCCCTGGCCCAGGTGCCGGCAATCGCGGCGGCCTGGAAGGTGCCGGAACGCGGCAGCCGCGACCAGGCGCCGATCGCGGTGCTGGCCGAGCTGCTGGGCGGCGGCGACGCTTCGCTGTTCTACCAGGGCCTGGTCAAGGGCCGCGAGATCGCCCTCAACGTCGACACCATGTTCGGCCTGACCAGCCCGTGGGAATACAACGGCCCGACCCTCATGACCGTGTTCGCGCTGTACAAGCCGGACAGCAGCGCCGACGCCGTGCTCAAGGCGATGGACGAAGAGATCGCGAAGATCGCCAAGGACGGCGTCGACGACGCCACCCTGAAGCGCGTCAAGACCCGCATGCTGGCCGACTGGAACAACAAGCTGGAAAGCTTCGTCAACCGCGCCGACACCCTGGCCAAGCTGCAGACCCTGTGGGGCGACGCCAACGTGGTCAACCAGATCCCGGGCCTGATCGAGGGCGTGACGTCGAGCGACATCCAGCGCGCGGTCAAGACCTACCTGGTGCCGACCAACCGCACCGTCATCGACCGCAAGCCGGCCGCCATGATCGAGGCCGCGAAGACCGCCTCGGCCGCCACCAACACCAAATAAGGAGCGCATCATGAACAAGCTGATGCTGAAATTGACCTTACCTCTCGCCGTTTCGCTCGCATTCGCCCCGGCCGCTGGCGCGCAGGACCCCAGGACGCCGGCCAGGCCGAAGGACATGCCCGCCTACGGCCAGGAAAAATCGATCCCGGCGCCGAAGATCGCCAAGCAGACCCTGTCCAACGGCCTGACGGTGTGGGTCGTGCCGCGCGACGGCCTGCCGCGCGTGGACTACGTGCTGGCGCTGCGCGGCGCCGGCTTCGCGGCCGACGCGCCGAACCGGAGCGGCTTCGCCGCCATGCTGGCCGGGATGCTCAACGAAGGCACCGCCAAGCGCGATTCGCGCGCCATCGCCGAAGCGGCCCAGGGCCTGGGCGGCGAAGTCGCGGCCAGCCCGGCTGCCGACGGCATCATCCTGTCGGCCAACGCCCTTGCCTCGCAGGCGCCGGCGATGCTGAACCTGATGGCCGAAATCGCGCGCCAGCCGTCCTTCCCCGAGAACGAAGTGGCGCTGGCGAAGGCCAATGCGCTGCAGGCGCTGCGCGTCTCGGAAACCCAGCCGGGCTTCCGTGCCGAGCGCGCGATCAAGAAGGCGGTATACGCCGACCACCCTTACGGCCGCACCGACCCGACGGTCGAATCGATCAATGCCGTCACCGCCCAGGTGCTGCGCACCGAACACGCCAAGCGCTTCCGTCCTGACCGCGCACTGCTGGTGGTCACCGGTCGCATCAGCGAAGCCGAGGCCATGAAGCTCGCGCAAGCCGCCTTCGGCGACTGGAAGGCCAGCGGCGCCGCCCTGCCCGACACGCCGGCCGCCAGCACGGGCGTGACGCCGGCGCGCATCCTGCTCAAGCGCGACGGCAGCGTGCAGTCGACCCTGCGCCTGGGCAGCCCAGGCATCGCGGCCAGCGCGGCGGACCAGATCCCGCTGCGCCTGACCAGCACCATCCTGGGCGGCGGCTTCTCGAGCCGCATCAATACCAACCTGCGCGAAGAAAAAGGCTATACCTACGGCGCCTCGGCCGGCGCGCGCATGAGCCGCGCGGGCGGCATGATGGTGGGCGGCGCCGACGTGCGCAACGAAGTCACCGGCGCCTCGCTGGAAGAGTACTTCAAGGAGTACAAGCGTCTCGGTTCGGAGCTGGTGCAGCCACAGGAAATGGACATGAACAAGCGCTACGTTGCCGGCGGCTACCTGCTCAGCAACCAGTTGCAGCGTTCGGTCGCCAACACCCTGGCCGCCAACTGGCTGGTCGGCCTGCCGCCGGAATTCCTGGGCGAGTACGTGCCGAAGATCCAGAAGGTCACGCCGGAACAGGTGCGCACGGTCGCGAAGAAGTATTTCTCGCCCGAGAAGCAGTCGATCGTGGTGGTGGGCGATCCGTCGAAGCTGGCAGACCAGCTCAAACCGTATGGCGCGTTCACGGTGCAGGACAAGTAAGCCGACGCGGCGCACCTGGCCTGAAAGCCCCGCGGCGTTGCGCGGGGCTTTTTTTGGGCGCTGTGCGCGCTGATTCGTTTCTTTCTGACGGCAAGTGCGTACTGGAACAGCGTCTTTTTGCGCCTGCGGCATGCGCGCCACACTTATGTGTTGTCAAGACCCGCCGACCGGTCCATCCTTAAGCTGCAGCCTTGCACAGGAGGAGTGGACATGGCAACGCGCTACTACATCACGCTCGGCGCATCGACGACGGCCGGGGGCACGGTGACCTCGGCCAGTTCGCTGCTGGCGCTCGATGGCGTCAAGGTCGCGCTCGAAGGCGACCAGGTGTCCTGCCCCGCCTGCGGGTCGACCGGCATCATCGGCCTGAATGGACCGCGCATGCCGGCGCGCCGCGACGGCCGGCAATATGCCCTCGACGGCGACTTGTGCCTGTGCCGCTGCGATCCGCCGCCGCGCCTGGTCGCGGTGCAAAGGCTGTGCGGTCAGTAAGCGTCTAGCCAGGCACGCCCAGGATCACGCTCGATGCCTTGAACAGCGCGGTCGCGGCAGCGCCTTCGGCCAGTTCCAGCACGTCCACGCTGTCGTTGGTGATCGTGGCCGCCACGCTGCCGCCGCCCGCCAGCGCGATCACCACCTCGGAATTGACCGCGCCGCGCATCAGGCGCGTGACCACGCCCTTGAGCTGGTTGCGCGCCGACAGCCGCGCACCGTCGCCAGCCGCCATCACGATCACCGACGACGACTTGATCAGCGCGAACGCCTGCCGCCCCGGCGCGAGCCCGAGATTGTCGAGGCTCTCGCGCGTGACGATGGCGACGATCGCCTGCCCGCCCGCAATCTGGAGCTCGACTTCGTCATTCACCGCGCCGCGCGTTACCCGCGTGACGTTGCCGAAAAACTGGTTGCGTGCGCTGGTCCTCATCTTGAACCTCGTGAAAAGTGCCAGGTCGTCGGCCACGTCGCCAGCCTGGCGGTTGAGTCGCTCGAGAAAGTCTCGGTGCACCTGTTCGATCGTCCTGAAATTGTCCACCAGCTGCTGGCCGCGCGCCGTGAGCCGCGTGCCGCCGCCCCCCTTGCCGCCGGTGACACGCGCCACCAGCGCCTCGCCCGCGAGATTGTTCATCGTGTCGATCGCATCCCAGGCCGCCTTGTAGCTCAGCCCGACCGCCTTGGCCGCGCCGGTGATGGAGCCGAGCTGCCCGATCGCCGCCAGCAGTTCGACCCGGTTGCTGCCGCCGAGGTTTTGGCCGCCGACCGTCATCCAGACCTTGCCCTCGAGAGCGATGCCCTTGTCTTGCGTACTCATCTATTGTCGCCTGCCGTTTCGTTATATACTTTGATTTATAGCGCCTTGCTGTTCAGTTGAGCAGGCTAACACGATGTGCCTATCCTCACCTGGAGAAAAGCATGACACGCCTCGCCAGCCTGACCCTCGCGCTGACCATCATGGGGACGGCGCACGCCGGCGAGGTCCAGGTCGCGGTCGCCGCCAACTTCGCTGGCCCGATGGAAAAGCTGGCCGCCAACTTCGGGCGCGACACCGGGCACAAGGCCATCGTCGCCAGTGGCGCAACCGGCAAGTTCTACGCCCAGATCCGCAACGGCGCGCCATTCGAGGTGCTGCTGGCGGCCGACGACGAAACCCCGGCCAGGCTGGAGGCCGAAGGCCACGTCGTGGCCGGAAGCCGCTTCACCTATGCCACCGGGCGCCTGGTGCTGTGGTCGGCCAGGGATGGCGTCGTCGATTCGGGCGGCAATGTGCTCAAGACCGGCGCCTATCGACACTTGTCGATCGCCAATCCGAAGACCGCGCCGTACGGCGCCGCGGCCATCGCCACCTTGCGCAAGCTCGGCCTGTACGAGACCGTGCAGCCACGCATCGTCCAGGGTGAAAACATCGCCCAGGTCTGGCAGTTCGCCAGCACCGGCAATGCCGAACTGGGTTTCGTGGCCCAGGCCCAGGTCTGGCGCGACGGCAAGTTCACCGCGGGTTCGGGATGGATCGTCCCGGCCACCATGCACGCGCCGATCCGCCAGGATGCCGCGCTGCTGGCCAAGGGCGCCAGGAACCCGGCGGCCCAGGCGCTGCTGCGATACCTGCGCAGCGACAAGGCGAAAGCGCTGGTCCGCAGCTTCGGCTACGAAGTCTGAGCCGATGCTCGATTCGTCCGACATCGCCGCGATCTGGCTGACGCTCAGGCTGGCCATGGTCGTCACCCTGCTCCTGCTGGTATTCGGCACGCCGCTGGCATGGTGGCTGGCGCGCACCCGGTCGCGCCTGCGGCATGCGGTCGGCGCGGTGGTGGCCCTGCCGCTGGTGCTGCCGCCGACCGTGATCGGCTTCTACCTGCTGCTGGCGATGGGACCCAACGGCCCGCTGGGCCAGTTGACCACGGCGCTGGGCCTGGGCACGCTGTCGTTTACATTTACCGGCCTGGTGATCGGCTCGGTGTTCTATTCGCTGCCCTTCGTGGTGCAGCCCCTGCACAACGCGTTCGAGGCGGTCGGCAAGCGCCCGCTGGAAGTGGCGGCCACCTTGCGCGCCAGTCCGTGGGACACCTTCTGGTCGGTCGTGGTGCCGCTGGCGCGGCCCGGCTTCGTCACCGGCGCCATCCTCGGCTTCGCCCACACCATCGGCGAATTCGGCGTGGTGCTCATGATCGGCGGCAACATCCCCGGCAGGACGCGCGTGGTGTCGACCCAGATCTACGACCACGTGGAAGCGATGGAATACGCGCAAGCCCACTGGCTGGCGGGCGGCATGCTGGCGTTCTCGTTCGTGGTGCTGCTGGTGCTGTACACGCTGTATCCGCAATCGGCCAGGGGGACGCGCCGATGAGCGGCATTCATATCAGGGTAAGACTGGACCGGGGCGGCGCCGGCGGTACCTTCCTGCTCGACGCCGACCTCGACCTGCCCGGCCACGGCGTGAGCGCCCTGTTCGGCCATTCCGGTTCCGGCAAGACCACGGTGCTGCGCATCCTGGCCGGGCTGGAGCGCGTCTGCGGCGCCTGCGTCGTGGTAGGCGACGAGACGTGGCAGGACGATACGCGCGGCGTGTTCGTCCCAACGCACCGGCGCGGCATCGGCTATGTATTCCAGGAGGCGAGCCTGTTCGAGCACCTCGACGTGCGCGCCAACCTGGAGTTCGGCCTCAAGCGCCTGCCGCGGGATGCGCGCCGCTTCGGGATCGGGCCCGTGACCGAACTGCTCGGCATCGGACACCTGCTGGACCAGCGCCCGGCCACGCTCTCGGGTGGCGAACGCCAGCGCGCCGCGATCGCGCGCACACTCCTCGCCTCGCCGCGCCTGCTGCTGATGGACGAGCCGCTGGCCGCCCTCGACATGAAGCGCAAGCAGGAAATCCTGCCCTATCTCGAACGCCTGCACGACGAACTGGCGCTGCCGGTGGTGTATGTCAGCCACTCGGCCGACGAGGTGGCGCGCCTGGCCGACTACCTGGTGGTGCTGGAACAGGGACGGGTATTGGCCAGCGGAGCGCTGTCCGAGACCCTGGCCCGGCTCGACCTGGCGGCGAATTTCGAGGACGACGCCGGCGTGATGATCGAGACCGTGCTCGCCGAACGCGATGCGGATGGACTGTCGCACCTGGCCTTCCCTGGCGGCGAGCTGCTGGTGGGCCGGCGCGACGCCGCCATCGGCAGCCGGGTGCGCTGCCGCATCCATGCGCGCGATGTCAGCCTGGCCCTGGAGCGCCCGCGCGGCAGCAGCATTACCAACATCCTGCCGGCCGTGGTCGATGCGCTGGGACCGGCGGCGACGCCCGGACAGGTGCTGGTGCGGCTGAAGATCGGCGAAACCCTGCTGCTGGCGCGCATCACCGAGCGCTCGCGGCGCGAGCTCGCCGTGGAACCGGGATGCGCGTTGTGGGCGCAGGTGAAGGCGGTGGCGTTGCTGGCGTGATCTAGACGCGTGGCCGGCATGGGGCGGAAGGCATGGCCGTCCGCCCCACTACCGTGGACGTCATATCAACCCCGCAGCGCCGCTTCCAGGTCCGACAACTCCGCCGGCTTGACCAGGTGCGCATCGAAACCCGCCTCCTGCGCGCGGCGGCGGTCTTCGGGCGAACCATAACCGGTATGCGCCACCAGGCGGATGTGCGCCAGTGCCGGATTGGCCTTGATGCGGCGCGCGACCTGGTAACCGTCCACGCCCGGCAAGCCGATATCGAGCACGATCACCTGCGGCTTGTGGCGCAGCGCCAGCGCCTCGATCTCGCCGGCGTCGGCCGTGGTACGTGGCTGGTAGCCCATCTCGGCCAGCAGGAAACCCATCATCTCCATGGCGTCGACGTTGTCGTCCACCAGCAGCACGCGCATGCCGCCCGAATCGGGGCCACTGACGGCCTCTGGCGACGGCGCCTCGGGCACGCCGGATGTGATCCGCAGCAGCGGCAGTTCGATCGTGAAGGTGCTGCCCTGGGCGATGCCCGGGCTGGCCGCTTCCAGCCGGCCGCCATGCAGCTCGGCCAGGTGCGAGACCAGCGACAGGCCGATGCCCAGCCCTTCGGGCGCCCGGTCGGGCGGCACCGCGGCCTGGGCGAACATGCCGAAGATGCGCGGCAGGTTGTCCTCGTCGATGCCGATGCCGTCGTCGCGTACCGAGATGCGCACGCGTGCCTGCCCGCCTTCGCCCGTGACCTCGACACCAAGCACGATTGCGCCGCCGATCGGCGTGAACTTGGCTGCGTTGTGCAGCAGGTTGCCGACCGACTGGGCCAGCCGCACCGGGTCGCCCATGACCCACAGGTCTTCGTTCGGCTGGCGTACGTCCAGGCTGTGTTCGCGCGTGGCGATCAGCGGGCCGGCGGTCTCGATCGCCTGCGCGATCACGCTCTTCAGGTTCACTTCTTCGTTGCGCAGCACGATCTTGCCTTCCGAGATGCGCGCCACGTCCAGCAGGTCGTCGACCAGGTGCGCCAGATGGTCGACCTGTCGCGTGATGACGTCGCGCGCGCGCGCCTGCAGCTCGCTCGCGCCTTCGCCGCTGGCGGCCAGCAGGGCGGCGGCATTGCGGATGGGGCTCAGGGGATTGCGCAGCTCGTGCGCCAGCGTCGCCAGGAACTGGTTCTTGTTGCTGTCGGCGGTGCGCAGCAGTGCTTCCATCTCGCGCCGGCTCGTGATGTCGCTGCTCACGCGCGCCACCCGGTAGACCTCGCCGCGAGCATTGCGCACCGGGAACAGGCGGTCGCGCACCCAGCGCACCTGGCCGTCGGCGCCGCGGATGCGGAATTCATCGTCGTAGTGCGGTTCCTCGGCGATCCGTTCCCAGCGCCGCGCCATGCGGATGCGGTCGTCCTGGTGCACCGCCTCGAGCCAGCCTGCAGGCTCCTGGCCCAGCATCTCCACGCTGCGCCCCCATAGCGTGGCGTAGGCGGGGCTCACGTATACCAGCTGGCCGCCGGGCACCGAGAACATCCAGAACACATCGTCGATATTGTCGGTCAGCTGGCGAAAGCGCTCCTCGCTGTCGCGCAGGTCGACCTGGATGTGGCGCATGCGCAGCAGCGCGTTGACGTTGGCGATCAGTTCGTCGGCCTCGATCGGCGCCGCCAGGTAGTTGTCGGCGCCGCCTTCCAGGCCGCGGATCTTGTCGGCGCGCCCGGTCAGCGCGGCCGAGGTCTGCAGCACCAGCACGCTGCTGCTGTCCGATTCGGCCTTGATGCGGCGGCACACTTCGATGCCGTTGATGTCCGGGAGCTTGACGTCGAGCAGGACCAGCGCCGGCATTAGGCGCCTGACCATGTCGAGCGCGTCGGTGCCGTTGGCGGCCTCGATGACGTCGAACCCGGCGCTCTGCAGGATCCGGGTCTTGGCGTAGCGGGCCCCGTCGTTGTCGTCAACGTTGAGAATCTGAGTTGGATGACTATTCATGATGCGGTTCCATCAGGATCCATGGGCGATTGCAGCGATGTGCCGGGCAAGATGCGCGGCAGGGTCAGCGTGAACGTCGAGCCAACGCCTGGCGTGCTCGAGACGTCGACCCGCCCACCGAGCAGGTCGGCCAGCTTGCGGCATAGCGGCAGGCCGAGGCCCGTGCCCTTGCTGCGGCGCTGCAGCGGATGCTCGATCTGGCTGAACTCTTCGAAGATCAGCTGCAGGTTGTCGCGGCTGATGCCGATGCCGGTGTCGGCCACCGCGAAGGCGATGGTGTCGGCTTCCGGGTCGTGCGCGGCGAATACCAGCACCGAGCCCTGCTCGGTGAACTTCAATGCGTTGGAGATGAAGTTGCGCAGGATCTGCGAGATCTTGCCTTCGTCGGAATAAAACGGTTCCTCGATGCCGGACGGCTCGAAGATCAGCTCCACGCGCGCCTCGTCCACGAGCGGACGCAGCATGCCCTTGAGCGCGCGGAACAGGTTTTCCACCACCACCGGTTCGACGTGGGTCTCGACCCTGCCGGCCTCGATCTTGGCCAGGTCGAGCAGGTCGTTGACCAGCTCCGACAGGTCGGCCGCCGCGGTGGAGATGAACTTCACCTGCCGTTCCTGCTCGTCGGTCAGGTCGCCGTCCATGCGGTCGAGCAGCAGCTGGGCCAGCGCGCGGATCGACGACAGCGGCGTGCGCAATTCGTGGCTCGTGTTGGACAGGAAGCGCGACTTCATTTCGTCGGCGCGGCGCAGGCGCTCGGCCTTGTCTTCGATCTCGGCGTACAGCGCCACGATGCCGCGGTTGGTGTCTTCCAGTTCACGTGTCAGCGACACCAGGTCGTCCTGCCGTTCACGCAATTCGGCAAGGGTGGACAGCAATTCCTGGTTTTGCAGCTGCAATTCGAGCACCGGGTTCGAGACCGGGGTATCGGCCAGGCGCGCGCCAATCTCGGCCAGCCTGGCGCTCGTGACGTGTTCGTGGCGCGGCAGCGTCTTGCGCACGGTGACGGTCGATGCGCCGGCCTCGCCGGGATCGACCTCGCAGGCATCCATCAGGCGGTGCGCGGTGACGATCGCCAGTTCGCGCAGCGACTCGGTGTCGTCGGCCGCGGCCAGGTGGGCGTTACCCGCGCCACCGCTGACCAGCACCTCCAGGTGCTGGCGGCCGTCCTTTTCGCACAGCTGGAACAATGCCCTGCCGCCGCGGCCCTGCAGGCTGGCGCCGCGCGCGACTTCCGACACTGCGGTGCCGATGCGCACCTGGTCCTGCTGCGAAAAGCCCAGCAGCGCCGAAATCTGGCGCGCGCGCTGGCGCACCAGGACCACGTCCTGGTCGCTGTCGAGGCCGACGTTCAGGATGCGCTGGGCAGTCATCTCGCGCCCGCCAGGCGCCGCACCACCAGCACCATCGCATCGTCGCGTCCACGGCTGTAGTCGCGCATCAGGATCGCCGCGATCAGGGCCGGGCTGCGCCCCTGCAGGCCGGGGTACTTGTCCAGGTCCCACTGGGTCTGGATGCCGTCCGAGCACAGGATGCACAGCGCGCCGGTCTCGAACGGCACAGTGAACTCCTGCACCTTGCGCATATTGTGGCCGACGATGCCATTGTGCGACACCAGCGCCCGGCGCACGTCGCCGATGGCGATCGCACCGATATTGCCGACGCCGGCGAAACGCAGCTCGTCGGCCTCGAAGTCGATGTGCGCGGCGGCCAGCGCGGCGCCGCGCGTGGGCCGCAAGGCCTCGTGCGCCGCGTGCACCAGTTCACCGGCGCCGATCGCGCCGCGCTGGCCGAGCGTCGTGATCGCCGCATTCGACGCGCGCGCCGCATCCGGGCCATGACCCAGCCCATCGGACGCGAGCAGGGTCGCGCCGTCGGCACCGCAGGCGACCGCCCAGCCGTCGCCGCAGACCTCTTCGCCCCGGATCGGCGTCCACAGCGCCCCTACCTCCACGGCGCCGGGGCCGGGGCCGGGAGCGGGCACGTCGCGCCACACACGCATGAAGAATGCGGCGCCGTCGCCGCGGGTCGAGTACACGTCGAATTCGTCCGACAGCCGATTCAGCGCGCCCAGGCCGGTACCGGCGGTGCCGGCGGTCGAGACGCCGTCGACCAGGCTGCTGGCCAGGTCGGCGATGCCGGGACCTCTGTCGAGCGCCAGCACGTCGATGCCGATACCGCTGGGTGACTGCGCCGGACCGACGTGGATTTCGCCTTCGCCGGCATGCTTGAGGATATTGGTGGCTGCCTCGGTGATGATCAGGGCCAGTTGGCCGGCGCGGGTCTCGTTGAAGCCCAGCGACTCGGCCAGCTTCTGCCCGGCGCGGCGCACGGCGGCGACGTCGCTGGCGTGGGAAACGGCGAACACGTATTGCGGGGACTGCGAACTGATCAGCGCTTCCATTTGACGATCAGCACCGCGGTGCCCTCCTTCGGACGGCTGTCGATGTCGAACTCGTCGACCAGGCGCTTGGAGCCGCCCAGGCCCAGGCCCAGGCCACCACCGGTGGTGAAACCATCGCGCAGGGCGTTGTCAATGTCGGCAATGCCCTGGCCGGCGTCGACGAACAGCAGGCCGATGCCCTTGCGTATGCCGTCGTCGAGCGCGTCGAGGTGCACCTCGCCGCCGCCGCCATACTTGATCGTGTTGCGCGCCAGTTCGCTGGCGGCGGTCACCAGCTTGGTCTGGTCGACCAGCGACAACGCGAGCGCCACCGCGCGTTCGCGCACCTGCTTGCGCAGGCCCACCACGTCCTCGTCCAGGCGCAGCGGCAAGGTCACCCGCCCGGTACGGTACTGGCGGCGGTGATCGAGCAGGTGCGTCTCGAACAGGACGGCATCGGTATGCGCGTCAACCATTATCTATAGCTCTTTCCGAGCAGGGCCATGCCCTTCTCGACGTTGAGCGCGGTCTTCACGCCGTGCAGGGTCAGGCCCAGCTCGACCAGGGTGATGGCCACCGCCGGCTGCATGCCGACGACCACGGTGCGGGCGTCCAGCACGCGCGCCATGGCGGCGGTATTGCTGATCATGCGGCCGATGAAGGAGTCGACCAGGTCGAGCGCCGAGATATCGATCAGGACGCCTTTGGCGCCGTCGCTGACGATGCGCTCTGTCAGGTCGTCCTGCAGTTGCATGGCGAGGCGGTCATGCATGTCGACCTGGATCGTTACCAGGAGCAGGTCGCCCATGCGCAGGATCGGGATGCGTTCCATGTTGCGGGCCTCAGGCGTTCTTGATCGTGATCGAGGCGCCGGTGCGCTCGAGGGCGACCAGGAAGGCGTCGGCCAGGGTAGCCTTGGTGATCACGTCTTCCAGGTTCACGCCCAGGTGCACGATGGTCTGCGCGATCTGCGGACGGATGCCGCTGATGATGCAGTCGGCGCCCATCAGGCGCGCGGCGGCGATGGTCTTCATCAGGTGCTGCGCTACCAGGGTATCGACAGTCGGCACGCCGGTGATGTCGATGATGGCGATGATCGCGCCGGTGTCGACGATCTTTTGCAGGATGTTTTCCATCACCACCTGGGTACGCGCCGAGTCGAGGGTGCCGATCAGCGGCAGCGCCAGGATGCCGTTCCACAGCTTGACCACGGGCGTCGACAGCTCGAGCAGTTCCTGCTGCTGGCGCACGATGATCTGGTCCTTGGTCTTCTGGAATACCTCGATGGTGTACAGGCCCAGTTTGTCGAGCAGGGTCGTGATGGTCCACGATGCCGCGGCCAGGCCTTCGGCGTCGCCGGCGAAGGCGTCGCGCAGGCGCGCGAAGAGCGGCTGCTTGAGCGAGAACACGAAGGTCGCGGTCTCGCCCGGGGTCGAACCCGACTTGGCGCGGGTCGACGAGATCTCGGCCAGCAAGTCGCGTACCTCGTCCCACGAACGGTGGCCGATGTTATCGAGTTCGCCGCCGCGAGTGGCGGCAGCGAAGGCCTTCAGGAATTGATTGCAATGCGAACGCAGCTGCTCGCGCGCGGCGGCGTTGCTGCGCACGCTCAGCGCCTCGAGCTGGGCGAACCATTCGGCGCCAATGGCGGCTTCCTGGTCCAGGATTGTCTGGCTGATGCGATCCGCGTAATCCTTCATGCTCATCTGTCTGATCCCTTGAATTGGTAGTTGGCGCCGCGCCTGGCCGCCTGTACTTCGGTTGGCGCGGACAAAATTCTGTTAAACATCCAACTATACCATTTTCAATTCGAGCAATCCGTGGCGCACGGTTGTCTATGGGATATTTTTGCTGTCTCGGCGAAAAAATACGCGCCGCGATGGCAAGCCGGCACGCGCCGGTCGCTCCCGGTGCACCCACTCATAAAAAATCGGCAACAAAAGCAGGGTCAGCACCGTGGACGACAGCACGCCGCCGATCACCACCGTGGCCAGCGGCCGCTGCACCTCCGCCCCGGTGCCGACCGCCAGCGCCATCGGCACGAAACCGAGCGACGCCACCAGCGCCGTCATCAAGACCGGCCGCAGGCGCGCCAGCGCTCCCTGGCGCACCGCCTCCGGCACCGGCACGCCGTCCTGGCGCAGGCCACGAATGAAGGAAACCAGCACCAGGCCATTGAGCACGGCGACACCCGACAGCGCAATGAAACCGACCGCCGCCGAGATCGACAGCGGAATCCCGCGCAGCCACAAGGCCGCCACGCCGCCCGCCAGGGCGAACGGGATCCCGGTGAAGACCAGCAACCCGTCGCGCACATTGTTGAACACCAGGTACAGCAGGACGAATACCAGCAGCAGCGAAGCCGGCACGATCAGGCGCAGGCGCTCGGTCGCCTGCGTGAGGTGTTCGAACTGGCCGCCCCAAGCGGTCCAGTAGCCGGGCGCGATGCGCACCTCGCGGGCGATGCGTTCCTGCGCTTCGGCGACGAAGGAGCCGATGTCGCGCCCGCGCACGTTGGCGCTGACCACCACCCGGCGCTTGCCCTGCTCGCGACTGAGCTGGTTGGGGCCCGGCGCCACGTCGAAGGTCGCGATCTCGCCCAGCCTGATGAAGCTGCGCGTGCCTTGCGCGCTGCCAGGCAGCGCCACCGGCAGCCGGCGCAAGGCGTCGATGTCGCCACGCACCGCTTCCGGCAGGCGCACGACGATGTCGAAGCGGCGGTCGCCCTCGAACAGGATGCCGGCGGCGCGGCCCGCGGTGGCGGTGGCGATCATCTCCTGCACGTCGCCGATGTTCAGGCCCATGCGCGCTGCGCGTTCACGGTCGACGTGGATCTGCAGCATGGGCAGGCCGCTGGTCTGCTCGACCTGGACCTCGCTGGCGCCCGGCACGCGGCGCAGCGTGGCGGCGATCTCGTTCGCGGTCGCGCCAAGCACGCCCAGGTCGTCGCCGAACAGTTTCACGGCCACGTCGCTGCGCACACCCGAGATCAGTTCGTTCACCCGCAGCCGGATCGGCTGGCTGAATTCATAGCTGTTGCCGGGCAGTCCTTGGAGCGACGTCCGGATCGCGCTTTCGACTTGCGCACGCGAGCGCCTGCGACCGGATTCGGCGCGCGGCCAGTCCTTCTCCGGCTTGAAAATGATGAAACTGTCGGCCACGCTCGGCGGCATCGGGTCGGACGCGATCTCGGCGGTGCCGATGCGGGCGAAGACGCGCGCGATCTCGGGGAATTCGCGCATCAGGGTCGTCTCGATCTGCTGCTGCATCCTGACCGACTGCGACAGGCTCGTGCCCGGCACGCGCATCGTCAGCACCGCCATGTCGCCCTCGTCGAGATTGGGGGCGAATTCGGCGCCGAGGCGCGTGGCCATCAGGCCGGCGAGAAGGATCACCAGGACCGCGAACACCAGCATCACGACGCGGTTGGCCAGCGCATAGTCCAGCGCCGGCGCATACCAGCGACGCGCCGCGAGCATCACGCGGCTCTCCTTCTCTTGCACGCTGCGGCCGATGAACAGGGCCACCGCGGCCGGCACGAAGGTCACCGACAGGATCATCGCGCCCAGCAGCGCGAACACCACGGTAAAGGCCATCGGGTGGAACATCTTCCCCTCGATGCCGGTGAGGGCGAAGATCGGCAGGTAGACGATCATGATGATCAGCTGGCCATAGACGAGCGGACGGCGCGCCTCGCGCGCCGCCGCGAACACTTCGGCAAAGCGCTCCTCGGGCGTGAGGACGCGGCCCAGGCGGTGCTGGGCGGCGGCCAGGCGGCGCACGCAGTTCTCGACGATCACCACGGCGCCATCGACGATGATGCCGAAGTCCAGCGCCCCCAGGCTGAGCAGATTGGCGCTGACCCCGTTCGCCACCATGCCCGAAAACGTAAACAGCATCGCCAACGGAATCACCATCGCGGTGAGCAGCGCGGCGCGCAGGTTCCCGAGAAACAGGAACAACACCGCCACCACCAGGATCGCGCCTTCGACCAGGTTCTTGCGCACCGTGGCGATGGCCCGCTCGACCAGCACCGTGCGATCGTAGACAGTGACCGCCTTGACGCCTTTCGGCAGGCCGCGGTTGATCTCGAGCATGCGCGCATCGACCGCTTTGGACACGGCGCGGCTGTTCTCGCCGATCAGCATCACCACGGTGCCGAGCACCACCTCGACGCCATTCTCGGTGGCGGCGCCGGTGCGCAGTTCCTGCCCGATCGTCACCTCGGCCACATCGCGCACCCGTACCGGAATGCCGCGGATGCTGGTGACGACGATATTGCCGATGTCGTCGATGGACGCCGCCTGGCCCGGCGCGCGCACCAGGTATTGCTCGCCCTCGCGCTCGATGTAGCCGGCGCCGACATTGCTGTTGTTGCGTTCCAGCGCACGGACGATGTCGGCCAGCTCCAGGCCATACGACGACAGCGTGGCGGTGTTCGGAGCCACCAGGTATTCCTTGTCGAAGCCGCCGATCGAGTTGATCTCGGTGACGCCCGGCACGGTGCGCAGCTGCGGCTTGATGATCCAGTCCTGGATCTCGCGCAGGTCGGTCGGCGTGTAGGGCGTGCCGTCCGGCTTTTTCGCGCCCGGCTCGGTCTCGACCGTCCACTGGTAGATCTCGGACAGGCCGGTCGCGATGGGGCCGAGTGCCGGCACGACGCCGCCCGGCAGCTGCTCGCGCGCGTCCTGCAGGCGCTGGCTGACCAGCTGGCGCGCGAACTGGATGTCGGTGCCTTCCTCGAACACGACCGTCACCTGCGACAGGCCGTAGCGCGACAGGGAGCGCAACTGTTCCAGGTGCGGCAGGCCGGACAGCACCGTCTCGACCGGATAGGTGATGCGCTGCTCGGTCTCCAGCGGGGAGTAGCCGGGCGCCGCGGTATTGATCTGGACCTGCACGTTGGTCACGTCCGGCACCGCATCGATCGGCAGGCGGCCGTAGTTGTAGACGCCGATGCCGGCCACCGCCAGTACCGCCAGCATCACCAGCCAGCGGCGCGCGATGGCGGTGGCGATCAGGCGGTCGAACAGGGTCGGGGTGTCGGCCGATGTTTCAGTGTTCATGGCCGCCCGCTCCCTTGCCCTGCTCGGCCTTGACCGCGAAACTGCCGGCCGCCGCGTAGGCGTCCCCGGCGCGCAGGCCGGCGGTGACCTCGACGAAGCGTCCATCCGAACGGCCGGTGGCCACCGGCTGTGCCAAGAAACCTTCCTTGACCCGCTTGTAGACGACCTGGCGACCGTCGACCGTCTGAACCGCCTCGCGCGCCACCGCCACCGGCACGTCGCTCGAACCGGTGACGATGTCGATATTCACGGCGAGCCCGGGACGCCAGGCCGCGCCTGGATTGTCGAGCACCACGCGGGCCTTGGCCGAGCGCGATTCCTCGCCGACCAGGGAGCTCACGAAGGACACCTTGCCCGGCGCCGTCGTGCTCGACGCGATGGAGCGAATCACGGCATCGGTCCCCACCCGCACGATGTCCAGGTCGCGCGCCGGGACCACCACGTCGGCCCATACGGTCGACAGGTCGGTCAGGGTGAATACGCGGGTGTCGGCGCCGACCACTTCCCCCATCGTGATGTGCTTCTCGACGATCACGCCCTCGAACGGCGCGCGGATCCTGAGCAGGTTCGATGAACCGGCGTCGCGTGCGCCCAGCGCCTGCAATTGCTGGCGCGCGCTGCGCACGGCGACCTCGGCTTCGCGCAGCTCCCGCTCGGCGCGCAGCAGGTCCTGGCGCGCCGAGATCTTCTCTTCCCACAGCATTTTTTCGGATGCATGGATCTTGCGCGCATGGTCCAGGCGGTGCTCGGCCGCCGCCAGCGCGCCGCGCTGGCTGGCCACGTCGGCGCTGGCGACGCTGGCCAGCACCTGGTCCTTGCGTACCTGCTGCCCAAGCGTGGCGTTGACCTCACTGACGGCCCCGGCGGCGCGCGGCGTCACGTGCGCGGTGCGGTCTTCGTTGAGCGCGATCTGGCCCGGCATGCGGATGAAAGTATCCAGGTGGACCGGGCCGGCAGTAGCGAGCGTGACGCCGGCCACCCCGACCTGTTCGTCGCTGAAGCGGATCACGCCGTCGTCGTCTCCTTCTTCGCCGTGTTCGTCGGCATGGGCGTGTTCCTGCGCCTCGTGATGATCGTGTTCGCCGCCACTGACGGCGCGGTCGCGCACCAGCACGACCGCGGCGACGAGGATGGCGATCGCCAGCATGAGGGCGATGACCTTGCTTTGCTGCTTGTTCATGGTTTCTCCGGTACGGCTGCATGTCCCAGCAGTCGTGCGATGTCGGCCGCGGCGCGATGGGCGTCGAGCACGGCAGTCAGGTACTGGTTCTTCGACTGGGCCAGCACGCGCTGGGCGTCGAGCACGTCGATCAGGCCGAACTTGCCCAGCTCGAAGCCGCGGCTGGCGGCGCGCTGGGCGTCTTCGGCCCCGGGCAGGATCTCGGCCGAGATCAAGGCGCACTCCGCCAGCGCCGCCGTCAGGCGCGCATGGGCCTGCGCCAGCTCGGCGCGCAGGCGTGCGCCTTCGGCATCGGCTTCGCCTCGCGCCTTGTCGACCCGGCGCAGCGCATCGAGCACGGCGCCGTCGTTGCGGTTGAACAGCGGCAGCGGCACCGACAGGCCGAGCACAGCGCGGTTGCGCGCGTCCGGCCCTTCGCGCTGCGTCCCGACGCTCACGTTCACGTCGGGCACGCGCCGGCTTTGCTCCACCCGGGCCAGCGCCTGGCGGTGCTCGACCTGGGCGCGCGCATGGCGCATGGCCGGCGCGCCGTCGATCTGCGCCAGCAGCCGGTCCAGCGACAGCGGCGCGGGCAGCACGGCCGCCTGCGGCGCGACAATGTCCAGCTGGCGCGCGTCGCCGGCCCACAGCGCGGCCAGGCGGATACGCGCGCCTTCCAGGTCGCGCGCCGCCTGCAGCGCCTCGATCCGCGCGCTGCCCTGGGCCACGCGGGCGCGGGTCTCTTCGACCGGCGACATGGTCCCGGCCTCGACCCGCTTGCCGGCGGCGCCGAGCGCGCGGCCGGCAAGCGCGACGAGCTCACGGGCCATGCGTTCGCGCTCGTGCGCGGCGATGACCTCGTGGAACGCAGCCGTGGCATCGGCGCGTACCCGATCTCTTTGCGCTTCCAGCGCAATCGCCGCCAGTTGCCCTTCCTGGTGCGCGGCGTCGACCCGCGCGGCGCGCTTGCCGCCCAGTTCGACGGGAATAGTCAGGGTGGCCGTCGTGGTGCGGTTGTCGCCCTGCCCGCCCTCGCGCAGCAGCTCGAGTTCGGGGTTGGGCAGCGCGCCCGCCTGGGCCAGCGCGCCCTGTTGCGCCGCCACTTCGCTGCCGGCTGCGCGCAGCGCGGGGTTGGCGCGCAGGGCCAGGTCGATGACCGCTTCGAGGGTCAATGGCGACGACCATGCCGCCAGCGGCGCGCACGCGCAGGCGAGCGCGAACGCCGCCAGCCGCGGTGTCAAACGATGTTTCATGATGATGCTCCGAACGGTTGGATGTCCGGCGGGGCAAGCGTTGCGCCGCGTCGTGCGGCGTTACCTGGAGACTCCCGCCGCCTTAGCTGCGCAGCGGCCTGTCGGGCGGAGGAATGAGGTCGGGAACGTGGGAAACATAGCGCCGCAATTCGCCGCGCATATGCGGGGCGCCCTTGGGCAGCGGCAGGTTCGGCTGGGCCGACAGGACGGCGCTGGCCGACAGGTGATGGCAGGCGTCGCAATCGTCGCACTGCCCGCCAGGTGCGCCGTCATCCTGGCCCTGTTCGCCTGACGGCGAATGCTTGTGGACGTGGTGACCCGGATGCGTGGTCTGCTCGTCATGGCTGCAATAAACGGCGCCGGCCGCCCAGGCGGCCTGGAACGGCATCATGATGAGTAGCAAGATCAGGATAAAACGTCGCATCGCGTTCGTCGGTGTGTGTGTAGCGCATGGCCGGCCGGCCACATTCTGCTACCAGCTATTAAATACCCTGTAGCTGCTAGAGGGTCAAGCTTTATCGTGGCGCTTGCTGCAAGTCCGGCGAGTGTTCATGCAACACCGGCCCTTCGCATATTGCGGCAGCCGGTGCGCCGTCGGCTGGGCTGCACTGATGCGCAGCGTACGCCTGGCCGCTTGGTTGCCACGAAGGCTCGCAGGTCCAGGCCGGGCTGGCTGACGGCCGTGATTGTCCAGGATACGGACCTTGAAGCCGGGAGGGCGCGGGTGGCGCGCCAAGCACTTGCTAACTTGCCAGCACCGTCTCACGCGGCTGCCACGCCGCACGCGCGGCAAGGTCGCCACCAGCCCGGGGCGCCATCGCATCGAACTGGTAATCGGCGGCGGCATGCATCTCCCACCCGCCGTCCCCCGTCAACCACAGCACATGGGTATGGTGGCGCAGCACGCCGGCGCGGTGGGCGATGCTCACCAGCGTCGTGCCCTGGTCGCGCAGGCGCTTGTAGAGCGACGATTCATTGGCGCTATCGAGCGCGCTGGTGGCTTCGTCGAGAATGACGACGCGCGGTTCATGCACGAGCACGCGCCCGAACGCCAGCCGCTGCTGCTCGCCGATCGACAGCAGCTTTTCCCAGTCCAGCACGGCGTCCAGGCCGCCGACGCGCTCGGCCAGGTAAGGCAGATGCACCTGTTCGAGAATGGCGAGCAACTGCGCGTCGCTCAAATCGGTCCGGTCGCTGGGATAGATGAGCTGGCTGCGCAGGCTGCCGGGCTGCATATACGGCTGCTGCGGCAAGAAGAAGCATTCCTCGCGCGGCGGATGATGAATCACCCCGCTGCCCTTGTGCCACAAACCGGCGATCGCGCGCAGCAGCGAACTCTTGCCGCATCCGCTGTCGCCGGTGATCAGCAAGGCGTCGCCGGGTTGCAAGGCCAGCGTCAGGTCCTTGATCAGGACACGTTCCGATTGCGGAGGACACAAGGTGAGCGACTCGATCCTGAGGTGCGTGCATGAAATCCGCTCGATGCGCGATCGCCCATCGCAGGCTGGATCGCTCTCCGGTCGCGGGCCAGGCAGCACATGGCTCGACAGCGTCTGCAGGCGGCCGATGCCCGCCACGAAGCGGCTCAGGCTTTCGAAGTTGTCGACGATGACGCCCACTGCCGTCAGGACCGCGGTGAAGGCGCCGGCGGCCTGGACCGCACGCCCCACTTCCAGCTGGCCCGACAGCACGGCGTCGGCAAGGATGACGAACGGCAGCACCAGGGTGAGCTGGCTGAAAGTGCGCTGGAACAGATTGAGCGCGCGCTGCTTCTTGATCAGGCGCGAGAAATTATGGATGACCTTGTTGAACTTGTTGTCGATGCGTGCGCGCTCCTGCGCCTCGCCGCCATAGAAGGCGATCGACTCGGCGTTTTCGCGCACGCGGATCAGGCTGAAGCGAAAATCGGCCTCGCGCCGCAGCTGCCAGAAATTCAGGTGGATCAGCCCATTGCCGAACACGTACAGCGCGGCGATCGTGCCCACCAAGGCATACGCCACCAGCACGCCCACCAGCACCTGCGAGATCGACCACAGGACGGCGCTGAAGGCGACCAGCTGCATCAGCGAGCCCAGGAAGATCAGCATGAAGTGGATCGAGCGTCCGGTGAAGGTGTTCACGTCTTCGCTGATGCGTTGGTCCGGGTTGTCGATCTCGCGATTCGACCCGAGCTCGTAGTATTTGCGCCCGTTCAGGTAACCATCGAGGAAGCGCCTGGTGAGCCAGCGTCGCCACTGGTTCGCGAACAGGTCGCGCATATAGTAGTAGAAGGCGTAGATCGGTACGGCGAAGGCCAGTACGATCAGGCAGGCCTGGACCGAGGTCCAGAAACGATCGCTGTCACGGCCCGCCAGCGCCGAGGTCATTTCCCCGGCCTGGTCGTTGAGCATGACCGCGAGCTTGGTCTCCACCAGCATCAGCACGACCAGGAGCGTGAGCAGCAGCCACGCCTTGCCTTTCTCGTCGCCCAGCCAATAGGGTTTGGCGACGCTGACAAACTGTGTCCAGGCGGCCATCGACAATGTCGCGCCATTGCGTCGTTTTTTCGTTGACCCTGGAATGTCGCCAGTGTTTCCATCGTTCGACGTCGGTGTAGGGGTCGTCATGATTCGTGTGGTGCCCATGCCCGGTCGCGTCTGGCCGCAGGACGTGACTGGTCTTGCTATCATCCTTGTCGACAGCGGCGCCATTACGATTCGACGCCGGTGTCTGCGGTCCCGTGGCGTGTATGTATCACAGCCACGAGCCCAGCATAGAACCCCGAATCGAACCGTTCCGTGCGAAAACATACATAGTAGACCTCTGCCGCGGGCGATCGTTCCATCGGCCGCCTCGCGCAGCCAGGCGCCTACCCATGTTTCTCATGCATTGTCGCTCGATGCGCGAGGATGGCATGCGGCGAAAAAAAACCGCCAGGCTTGCGCCCTGGCGGTTTTTTCATTCAGCGGAGAACCGCCCTGTTGCTTGCAGCCTGATTACTGCGCCGCGCCTTCGACCGGATCGGCGGCCTTCATCGACAGCTTCAGGCGACCGCGCTCGTCGGTCTCGAGGACCTTCACGCGCACTTGCTGGCCTTCCTTCAGGTAGTCGGCAACGGCGTTGACGCGCTCGTTGGCGATCTGCGAGATGTGCAGCAGGCCGTCCTTGCCAGGCATGACTTGCACGATCGCGCCGAAGTCGAGCAGCTTGAGCACGGTGCCGTCGTAGGTCTTGCCCACTTCGACCGATGCGGTCAGCTCTTCGATGCGGCGCTTGGCTTCCTGGCCGGCGGCGGCGTCGACCGACGCGATGGTCACGATGCCTTCGTCGGTGATGTCGATCTGGGTGCCGGTTTCTTCGGTCAGCGCGCGGATGACGGCGCCGCCCTTGCCGATCACGTCACGGATCTTCTCGGGGTTGATGCGGATGGTGATCAGGCGCGGTGCGAAGTCCGACAGCTCGGTCTTCACGGTCGGCATGGCCTTCTGCATCTCGGCCAGGATGTGCTGGCGGCCGTCCTTGGCTTGCGCCAGCGCGACCTGCATGATTTCCTTGGTGATGCCCTGGATCTTGATGTCCATCTGCAGCGCGGTGATGCCCTGCGCGGTGCCGGCCACCTTGAAGTCCATGTCGCCGAGGTGATCTTCGTCGCCCAGGATGTCGGTGAGCACGGCGAACTTGCCGCCTTCCTTGATCAGGCCCATGGCGATGCCGGCCACGTGCGCCTTCATCGGCACGCCGGCGTCCATCAGCGCCAGGCAGCCGCCGCAGACCGAGGCCATCGACGACGAACCGTTCGATTCGGTGATTTCCGACACCAGGCGCACCGAGTAGCTGAAATCTTCAGGGTTGGGCAGCGCGGCGACCAGCGCGCGCTTGGCCAGGCGGCCGTGGCCGACTTCGCGGCGCTTCGGGGTGCCCACGCGACCGGTTTCGCCGGTGGCGAACGGAGGCATGTTGTAGTGCATCATGAAGTCGTCGGTGTACTCGCCCATCAGCGCGTCGATCTTCTGGCTGTCGCGCGCGGTGCCGAGGGTGGCCACGACCAGGGCCTGGGTCTCGCCGCGGGTGAACAGGGCCGAACCGTGGGTGCGCGGCAGGACGCTAGAGCGGATCGAGATCGGACGCACGGTACGGGTGTCGCGGCCATCGATGCGTGGCTCGCCGTCCAGGATCTGCGAACGCACGACCTTGGCTTCCATGTCGAACAGGATGTTGCCGACGTCGCCGGCATCGGCGCTGACGCCCTGTGCCGACAGCTCGGCCATCACTTCGCTCGACAGCGACTTCAGCTTTTGCTGGCGCGCCGATTTTTCGCGGGTCTGGTAAGCGTCGCGGATCTTGGCGCCGGCCAGTTCACCGATGCGGGCGATCAGTTCTTCGTTCCTTGGCGCCGGCGCCCATTCGACTTCCGGCTTGCCGCCTTCGGCGACCAGGTCGTGGATCGCATCGATCACGGCCTTCATTTGCTCGTGGCCGAACACGACCGCGCCGAGCATGATTTCTTCGGACAGTTGCTTGGCTTCCGATTCCACCATCAGGACGGCGGTTTCGGTGCCGGCCACGACCAGGTCCATTTGCGAGGTCTTGAGCTCGGTGGTGGTCGGGTTCAGGATGTACTGGCCGTTCGCGTAGCCGACGCGCGCAGCGCCGATCGGACCGGCGAACGGGATGCCGGCGATGCACAGGGCGGCCGAGGCGCCGATCATCGCAGGGATGTCCGGATCGATTTCAGGGTTGACCGACAGCACGTGGATGATGACCTGGACTTCGTTCAGGTAGCCTTCCGGGAACAGTGGACGGATCGGACGGTCGATCAGGCGCGAGGTCAGCGTTTCTTTTTCGGAAGGACGGCCTTCGCGCTTGAAGAAACCGCCTGGGATCTTACCCGCAGCGTACGTTTTCTCCATGTAGTCGACGGTCAGCGGGAAGAAATCCTGGCCCGGCTTGGCGTCCTTGCGCGCAACCACGGTTGCCAGGATCACGGTATCTTCGACCGACACGACGACGGCGCCGCTTGCCTGGCGCGCGATTTCACCCGTCTCCAGGGTGACCGTGTGTTGACCGTACTGGAAGGTTTTCGTAACTTTGTTAAACATTGGGTAATCCCTTTCATTTTGCCGACAGATTTTCAGGAGCTGTCGTTCACCTCTCACCACGGGTTGCTTAGCAACCTTTACTACAAAAGCAAAACCGCAAAAACGAAAAATGCCCGCGCTAGATAACTGGCGCAGGCATTTTTTAACTAAACCGTCTGAAGCAAGCTTGCAATTACTTACGCAGGCCCAGCTTGGCGATCAGGTCGCGATAACGATTCAGGTCCTTGTTCTTCAGGTAAGCCAGCAGGCTCTTACGACGGTTGACCATCATGATCAGGCCACGACGCGAGTGGTGATCCTTCTGGTGTGCCTTGAAGTGGCCGTTCAGTTCGTTGATGCGTGCGGTCAGCAGTGCGACCTGGACTTCCGGCGAACCGGTATCGTTCTGGCCACGTGCGTTGTCCGCGATGATCGCGGCTTTGTTGATGTTTTCAACCGACATGATGTTACCTTTCACATGCGGTGCAAGAGTCGGAACCCACAGCACCGTGATTTATCAAATACCTGTCCGGATTGGACAGACCCGCCAGTATAGTGCAAAACGCCGCCTAGAACCAGTGTTTGCTATCCTCCTTCAGCGATTGGACAGCCGGGCCCTTTTACTGCAAGCTCGACACAGGTGACCAAAATGATCAAGATCAGCAAATTGACAACACTGACCGCCGCCCTGCTGCTGGCAGGCTGCGCGATGCGGCCCGCGCCGAACCCCGGCGACACGCTGGACGTGGTCCAGTCCAAGCTGGGTACGCCGACGTCGATCTACACGGACGGCACGCAGCGGGTGCTCGAGTACGCGACCGGCCCCATGGGCCAGCTTACCTGGATGGCGCATCTCGGCCCGGATGGCCGCCTGACGTCCTATGAGCAAGTCCTTACGAGCGAAAAGTTTGCCACCATCAAGATCGACAAGGCGACCAAGGACGAGGTGCTGCGCACGATCGGCCGCCCCGCCGAGCATTCACGCGTGGCGATGCGGAACTACGAGGTGTGGTCGTATCGCTACAAGGAGGCCGGCGTCTGGAACTCGTTGATGCACGTCCATTTTGACGAGCAAGGCGTGGTGCGCCAGATGATGAACGCCCCGGACCCGGTATACGATCCGCGCGACCGCTTCGGCTTCTGAGCGCTACCTGGCCGCGCCCCTGTCGCGCCCGCCGTCCCTGCGGCCGCCGTCGCTGCGCACGAAGTCCTCGACGGCATCCAGGCTCGGCGCCAGGCGGCGCAGCGCCGCCGACAAGGTGGCGACCAGGGTCGCGTGGTTGACATTGTCGTATACCACCTCGCGCACCGGCACCCCCACGCTGCGCAGACGGTCGGCCAGGGCGCCGGAATTGCGCACCGGCTCCACCGTCCTGTCATTGCGCGCGGCGATCAGGAGGGCCGGCGGCGCCTTGGCGCTCACGTGGTTGATCGGCTGCGAATCGCGGGGCGTGCCGGGATACGGGAACACCTCGCGCGTCGTTTCGTTCTCGATCGGCAAGAAGTTATACGGGCCGGCCATGCCGATCCAGCCGCGCAGGATGCCCGGATCGCTGCCCTGCTTGCGCAGCCAGCGCGGATCGAGCGCCACCATGGCGGCGTTATAGGCGCCGGCGCTATGACCCATGACAAACACGCGCTTGGGGTCGCCGCCGTATTGCGCGATCCGGCGCGAGGTCCACGCCACGGCGCGCGCGCTGTCGTCGAGAAAGGCCGGATAGCCGGCTTGCGGATACAGGCGGTAGTCAGGGATGACCACCACGAAGCCGCGCTCGGCCAGCGAGCGGCCGACGAAGGCGTAGTCGTCGCGTTCGCCGCTGACCCAGTTGCCGCCATAAAAGAACACGATCACCGGGGCATTGCGCGCCCCCTTCTCGGGCCGGTAGATGGAGAGGCCGTGGCGCGGGTCGGGCCCATAGGCGGCGGTCGCCACCGAGCGCGCCGTACCGCCTGGCGACACGGCGTTGACCAGGGCCAGCGGCGAGCAGGCGCTCAGGGCGCCCGCCAGCAGCAGCACGGCGAGCGCAGCGACGGCGGCCATGAATGCCTTCATCGGAGGAAACCGCCGCGCACGGGGATTCAACGGCGCACGCCGTTGTCCGGCTCGTCGTCGTCGAGCGGGATGATGCTGACCGGCTTGCCCTTGGCCTTGCGCCATGCATACACCGCATAGCCCGACAAGCCATACACCACGAAGATCGGCCACAACACCTTGGGCGGGTCGATCGCCAGCAGCGCCAGCACCAGCGCGATCAGGAATACCGCGATGAACGGCACCGACTTCTTGAAGTTGATGTCCTTGAAGCTGTAGAACGGCACGTTGGAGACCATGGTCAGGCCGGCGAACACGGCGATACACCAGGACACCCAATCGACCTTGC
Organism: Telluria sp. RT2P19; assembly: GCF_059685725.1. Lineage (NCBI taxonomy): Bacteria > Pseudomonadati > Pseudomonadota > Betaproteobacteria > Burkholderiales > Oxalobacteraceae > Telluria > Telluria sp. RT2P19. Next base: position 12,463 of record NZ_JCASIL010000027.1, on the reverse strand, counting down.
GCGCGCTCACGCTGATGTCGGGATCGATCATCATCATGATGAAGCCGATCACCAGCGCCGCGGCGGCCGGACTCGGCAAGCCCTGGAAGAAGCGCTTGTCGACCACCTGGATATTGGTGTTGAAGCGTGCCAGGCGCAGCGCGGCGCAGGCGCAATAGATGAAGGCCGCGATCCAGCCCAGCTTGCCCAGGCCGCGCAGCGACCATTCGTAGATCACCAGCGCCGGGGCGGCGCCGAACGAGACCATGTCGGCCAGGCTGTCGTATTGTGCGCCGAATTCGGACTGGGTATTGGTCAGGCGCGCGATGCGCCCGTCCAGGCCGTCGAGGATCATGGCAATGAACACGGCCCAGCAGGCATGCTCGAAGCGCTGGTTCATCGCCATGACGATGGCATAGAAACCGCAAAACAGCGCCGCGGTGGTGAAGGCGTTCGGCAGCAGGTAGATACCGCGGCCGCGCTCGCCAACCTGGCGATCCTCGGCGCGGCGCCCGAAACGCTTTTTCAGGCGCGAGAATCGCGGCCCTTTTGGCGTGGTCCCTGGTGTTCTTCTTCGTGGAAAAGTTGGCATAAGGATTCGTATTCAAGGTAGTCGCCGAGCGACAGTTCCCCCACATTATAGAGGTGGGGGCATGTGTTAGCGAAACACTACGCTAACCCGACTGGCGATCGCATGGCGCTTACTTGAACCCAGCCATCCTTTACTTGAACCTGACCTTGCCCACGACACGCATTTGCAAGGTGGTTTCGCCGGGCTCGAAGCTCGGTTCCGACATCTCGTCGGCCATCTCGCGCTTGGCGCTGCGCATCATCATGGCCTGGGGGGCCGCGGCATCGCCCGCGTAGTTGCCCGAGCCCTCGAAGTCGACCGTGTCGAGCACGGCGTCGGTCGGCTGGCGGCCCATGGCCTTGGCGATCGAGACGATGCGTTCGTTCAGGTTCTGGTACGTCGCGGCGATGCGCTGGTCATCCAGGCGCTTCAGGAGTTCCGGGCTCAGGCCGAAATTGACGCCGTTGATCTGCAGCACCTTCTGCGCGGCGGCGGCGGTCTTCGGCAGCGCGGCCAGGTTCGTCGTCTTCACTTCCAGGTACTGGCCCACGCGCCATGCGATCGGCACCGGCTTGACCGGCTGCTGGGTGGTGCGGCCGACAGGTTGCGGCGGCACTTCCGGGTAGACCGGGTAGGTGTAATAGCCCTGGGTCTTGAGTTCGGCATTCGGATCGGCGCGGCGCACGATCCCGGTGCCCTCCTTCATCTTGCGATTGACGCGGTCGGCGGCGACATTCTTGTCCTTGTCGTGCTCTTCGACGGCGAAGATGACGGTGGCCTGGTCATTGGCGTGCTTCACCTCGCCAAAGGCGGGAACCACGACCATGGTGCCGCTGGTGGCGGGCGATGGCAGGCTTTGCGCATGGGCGACGGCGCTGAACGCCAGGACCAGGGCAGCGGCGACGAGGGATTTCGAGATAGCCATTTATTGTTCTCCTATAAGTTGCGACAGATGTCCGACAGCACTTATACGATACCAACTGCAATCATTCCATCGTGATTTTGTAATGGACAGTTGCAATTGAGTAGCTTTAGGGTGGCGTTGTAACCGTCACACCGTCCGAGAAATCCCTCCCGAATGGCGTCGTCCCCGCCCAGGCGAAGACCCAAGTTTTTTCGCTCCGCCACGGAGGCATGTCCGATGGGCTTGCGTGGTACTTGGGCCCCACCTGTGCGGGGACGACGTGCGAAAGTCTGGTGGAACAATAGCGCAAGCGCTGGGCTACGGCTCCAGGAACTCCGTTCTCGACTGATCGACCAGCCAGTTTTCGACTGGTCGACCAGTCAGTCCTTGACTGATCGACCAGTCAGTTCTTTGACTGATCGACCAGTCAGTTCTTTGACTGATCGACCAGTCAGTTCTTTGACTGATCCACCAGCTTGTTCTTGGCGATCCACGGCATCATGCCGCGCAGCTTGGCGCCGACTTCCTCGATCTGGTGCTCGGCCGTCAGGCGGCGGCGCGAGATCAGGGTCGGGGCGCCGGCCTTGTTTTCCAGGATGAAGCTCTTCGCGTATTCGCCGGTCTGGATGTCTTTCAGGCACTGGCGCATGGCGTTCTTGGTGTCTTCGGTCACGATGCGCGGGCCGGTCACGTACTCGCCGTACTCGGCATTATTCGAGATCGAATAGTTCATGTTGGCGATGCCGCCTTCGTAGATCAGGTCGACGATCAGCTTGAGCTCGTGCAGGCATTCGAAGTAGGCCATTTCCGGCGCGTAGCCGGCTTCGGTCAGGGTCTCGAAGCCCGCCTTGATCAGCTCGACGGCGCCGCCGCACAGCACGGCCTGCTCGCCGAACAGGTCGGTCTCGGTCTCTTCGCGGAAGTTGGTCTCGATGATGCCGGCGCGACCGCCGCCATTGGCCATGGCGTACGACAGCGCGATGTCGCGCGCCGCGCCCGACTTGTCCTGGTAGACGGCGACCAGGTGCGGCACGCCGCCACCTTGCGTGTAGGTGCCGCGCACGGTGTGGCCAGGGGCTTTCGGCGCGACCATGATCACGTCGAGGTCGGCGCGCGGCACGACCTGGCCGTAGTGGACGTTGAAGCCGTGGGCGAAGGCCAGCACCGCGCCCTGCTTGGCGTTCGGTGCGACGTTCTTGTTGTAGACCTCGGCGATGTTTTCATCCGGCAGCAGGATCATGATGACGTCGGCGGCCTTGACCGCCTCGTCGACTTCGGCGACCTTCAGGCCGGCCTGTTCGACCTTGTTCCATGATGCGCCGCCGCGGCGCAGGCCGACGGTGACGTTGACGCCCGATTCCGACAGGTTCTGGGCGTGGGCGTGGCCTTGCGAGCCGTAGCCGATGATGGCGACATTCTTGCCTTTGATGAGGGAGAGGTCGCAGTCTTTGTCGTAGAAAACTTTCATTTTGGGTGTCCTGTATATGAGTAATGTAGTGGGTAGTTCGGCGTAACGCGTGGACGGCGAAGCCGCCCACCCTACGGTTCGTTCTTATACTTTGAGGATGCGTTCGCCGCGTCCGATGCCGGAGCCGCCGGTGCGGACCGTTTCGAGGATGGAAGTCCGGTCGATCGAGTCGATGAAGGCGTCCAGCTTCGACTTGGCGCCGGTCAGCTCGATCGTGTAGGTCTTTTCGGTGACGTCGATGATGCGGCCGCGGAAGATATCGGCGGTACGCTTCATTTCTTCGCGTTCCTTGCCGACGGCGCGCACCTTGATCAGCATGAGCTCGCGCTCGATGTGCTGGCCTTCGGTCAGGTCGACCACCTTCACCACCTCGATCAGGCGGTTCAGGTGCTTGGTGATCTGCTCGATGATGTCGTCCGAACCCGAGGTGACGATCGTCATGCGCGACAGGGTCGCGTCTTCGGTCGGGGCGACGGTCAGGGTTTCGATGTTGTAGCCGCGCGCCGAGAACAGGCCGACCACGCGCGACAGCGCGCCGGCTTCGTTCTCCAGGAGGACAGAGATAATATGTCGCATCACAGGTCCTCCGAGCCGAGCAGCATTTCGTTCAGGCCGCGGCCCGCCTTGACCATCGGCCAGACGTTTTCATTCTGGTCGGTGATGAAGTTCATGAACACCAGGCGGTCTTTCATGGCGAACGCTTCGCGCAGCGAACCCTCGACATCGCCAGGCTTCTCGATGCGCATGCCGACGTGGCCATAGGCCTCGGCCAGCTTTTCGAAGTCGGGCAGCGAATCCATGTACGACTCGGAATAACGCGAACCGTAGTCGATCTGCTGCCACTGGCGCACCATGCCGAGGAAGCGGTTGTTGAGCAGGATGATCTTCGGCGTCAGGTGGTATTGCTTGCAGGTGGCAAGCTCCTGGATGCACATCTGGATCGAGCCTTCGCCCGTGACGCAGGCGACGGTCGCATCCGGATTGGCCATCTGCACGCCCATCGCGAATGGCAGGCCGACGCCCATCGTGCCCAGGCCGCCGGAATTGATCCAGCGCCGTGGCTTGTCGAACGGGTAGTACTGCGCGGCCCACATCTGGTGCTGGCCCACGTCGGAGGTGATGAAGGCGTCGCCGTCGGTCACTTTATACAGCTGTTCGATCACGGCCTGCGGCTTGATCACGATCTCCGAGGTCGGATACTTGAGGCAATCGCGGCCGCGCCATTCGGCGATCTGCTTCCACCAGCCCTGCAGTGCGTTGGTATTCGTTTGCACATTGCCCGCGTCGAGTTGCGACAGCAGTTCGACCAGCACGTCCTTGACGTTGCCGACGATCGGGATGTCGACCCGCACCCGTTTCGAGATCGACGAGGGGTCGATGTCGATGTGGATGATCTTGCGCGGGCTGGAGGCGAAGTGTTTCGGATTGCCGATCACGCGGTCGTCGAAGCGGGCGCCGATGGCGATCAGGACGTCGCAATTCTGCATCGCCATATTCGCTTCATAGGTGCCATGCATGCCCGGCATGCCGACGAAGTGCGGATCGGTCGAGCGCGAACCGCCCAACCCCATCAGCGTGTTCGTGATCGGGAAACCGGTCTTCTCGACCATGCGGTTGAGTTCGTCCGAGGCATTGGCCAGGATCACGCCGCCACCCGCATAGATCATCGGGCGTTCGGCGTTCTGCAGCAGCTGAACCGCCTTGCGGATCTGGCCGGCATGGCCCTTGTCGACCGGACGGTACGAGCGCATCTCGATCTCGCGCGGGTACTCGTACAGGCATTTATTGACGGTGATGTCCTTCGGAATATCGACCAGCACGGGGCCGGGACGGCCGGTGCGGGCAATGAAGAAGGCTTTCTTGATGGTCGAGGCCAGCTCGCGCACGTCCTTGACCAGGAAGTTATGCTTGACCACCGGACGCGTGATGCCGACGGTATCGCACTCCTGGAAGGCATCCTGGCCGATCGCATGGCTGGGCACCTGGCCCGAGATCACGACCATCGGCACCGAATCCATATAGGCGGTCGAGAGGCCGGTGACGGCATTGGTGACGCCAGGGCCGGAAGTGACCAGGGCCACGCCCACGGTATTCGAGCTGCGCGAATAGGCGTCGGCGGCGTGCACCGCGGCCTGTTCGTGGCGAACGAGGACGTGCTGGAATTTATCCTGGTTGAAGATGGCGTCGTAGATATAGAGAACCGCACCGCCCGGGTAACCGAAGACGTGCTTGACGCCCTCTTCTGCCAGACAACGGACCACTATCTCAGCGCCCGTGATGGGGACGGCTGAATCGTTACTCATGTACATTCCTTTCAAAACCCAATGGGAGATTGATCGGATGCCCGTTCCTGGCGATATGCGTCTTTGCGCGACAACCCTCAGGCTTGACTTCTTTCTGCGTGCACGTCGATGTTTCGGACACCGTAGGGTCCTTACGCACCGGCGCTGGGCGCAACTCGTTGAGCTTGAGTGTTTGTAGCGGTCTTACGCATCTCTCGCGCTTGTGGCGCGGGTCGGAGCAAACTGCCTACAAATGAAAGCGTGTCACAACCGGAACAGGCTTTGTGTGCCGACTCCGGATGACGTTAAGCCTTGGGGATGCAAAGCGTGAGGAACACCTTACCGCGCCGCACCATTTTGGTCAAGAAGGGAAAGATAAAAATCGCTCCATGGGCCAAAATGGTGCAACAAATTCGGCAAGGAGGGGGGGAATGTGCGCGGATTTTGCGCGGCGCGGTCGAATACGGGATTGGCGGCCCCTCCGCCCACGCATTCAGCGCTGCATCGCCCAGCGCCGCACGGTGATGCGTTCCAGCGTCTGGAACACGCAATGCTCGATGGCCAGGCCGATGACGATCACGGTTGCCAACCCCGCGAACACCTTGTCGGTGAACAGCTCGTTGCGGCTCTGGAATATGTACCAGCCCAGCCCGCCCTGCCCCGACGTGCTGCCAAACACCAGTTCGGCCGCGATCAGCGTACGCCATGCGAACGCCCAGCCGATCTTGAGACCCGACAGGATGGCCGGCAGGGCCGCGGGGATCAGGATCTGCAGCACCATCCGCAATCCACCCAGCCCATAATTGCGACCGGCCATGCGCAGGGTCTCGGGCACGGCCCGAAAGCCGGCGCAGGCATTCAGCGTCAGTGGCCACACCACCGAATGCACCAGCACCATCAGCAGGCTGCCCTTGCCAAGCCCGAACCACAGCAGTGCCAGCGGCAACAGGGCGATCGCCGGCAGCGGATTGAACATCGAGGTCAGGGTGTCGATCAACTCGCGCCCGAAGCGGTTCGACACCGCGAGCCAGGTCAGCAGGAAGGAGCCCGCCACGCCCAACAGGAAGCCCTGGCCCAGGATCGCCAGCGATACCGATACATAGCCGATCAGCTCCCCCGACAGCACGCCGTCCAGGAAGGCCCTGCCGGTCTGCAAGGCGCCCGGCAGCAGCAGGTCGTTGTCGAACCAGCGCGCCAGCAGCTCCCATACGACTGCCAGCGCCAGCAGGATGGCGGGTTTGCGCACCCAGCCGAACCGGTCCGGCGTGAACGAAGCGGCGGCGCCCGCCCGCGAGGCCGACGCCGGCTGCGGCGGCAAGACGTATTCGGGCCGGATCGGCGGTTCGCGCAAGGCATTCACGATTGCACCGCCCCGGCCTGGTGATCCTGGCGTCCGGGCGCGCCAGTGTCGAACAAGAGTCCATGGATGCGCTGGGTGGCGGCCTGGAACTCCGCGCTCCCGGCGCTCGACAGGCTGAACTGGTGGCTATTGAGTTCGGCCCGCACCCGCCCCGGATGCGGCGACAGCAGCAGGATGCGGTTGCCCACCACCAGCGCCTCCTCGATCGAGTGGGTCACGAACAGCATGGTGAACCCGATCTCGTCCCACAGCGACTGCAGTTCCTCCTGCATGCTGCGCCGCGTCAGCGCATCGAGGGCGGCGAACGGTTCGTCCATCAGCAGCACGGCCGGCTGCCTCGCCAGCGCGCGGGCAATGGCCACCCGCGCCTTCATGCCGCCCGACAGCATGTGGGGATAGGCGTCGGCGAAGCGCGCCAGTCCGACCTTGCCCAGCCAATGGCGGGCGCGCCCGTCGGCTTCGCTACGCGAAACGCCCCCGGCCAGCATTGGAAACATCACGTTCTGCCTTACCGTTTTCCACGGCGGCAGCTGGTCGAATTCCTGGAACACGACGATGCGATCTGGCCCCGGCCCCGTGATCGGCTTGCCGCACAGGCTCAGGCTGCCTGCACGCGGGGCGATGAAGCCGCCGATTGCCTTGAGCAAGGTCGACTTGCCGCAGCCGGACGGCCCAAGCAACACGAAGCGGTCGCCGCGGTGGACGTCGAAGCTGACGTCGTCCGTGGCGCGGACGATGCCGCGCTCGCTGGCGTACTCGAGCGTGACATGCTCGGCGCGCAGCAGCGGCTCCACGGTTGCGGTATTGCGCACCAGGTTCAATGGAATGACAGGGGAACGCATCTCAGCTCCCGTTGGCGATGACCGGATGCTCGAAGAAATAATCCTTCCACGACGCCGGCTTGTTCTTGATGGCGCCGACCTGGTGCAGGAACCGGGCCAGGCCCAGCGTGTTCTGCGGCGCGACGCGGAACTGCGTCTTCGGATCCCTGATCACCTTCAGCAGCAGCGCGCGGTCGATATTGCCCTTGTTGACGCGCAGGTAGGCATCGGCCGCGCCTTCCGGATTGGTCGCGACGTACTGCGCCGCCTCGGCCAGCGCATCGAGGAAGGCGCGGTAGGTCCTGGGATTCTCTTTCACATATTTTTCGGTGGCGTACAGCACCGTGGCCGACGCCGGCCCGCCCAGCACCTGGTAAGAGTCGAGCACGACGCGCGCGTTCGGGTTAGCAGCCAGCTCTTGCTCCTGGAATGGCGGCCCGCCGAAGTGGGCGTTCAGCTCGGTCTTGCCGGCGATCAGGGCGGCGGCCGCGTCCGGATGCGGCACGGTCTGGGTGATCGCATCGAGTTTCTTGAATTGCGCACTGCCCCACTGCCTGGCCGCGGCCATTTGCAGGATGCGGGCCTGCACCGACACCGTCACCGCCGGCAGCGCGATGCGGTCTTTCGGACCGAAGTCGGCGATGGTCTTGACGGCCGGGTTGGTGCTGACCAGGTAATATGGGAAGCTGCCCAGCGAGGCGACGCCGCGTACGTTCTGGCGGCCCCTGGTGCGGTCCCAGATCGTCATGAGGGGGCCGACGCCGGCGCCGGCGATGTCGATCGAGCCCGACAGCAGCGCGTCGTTGATCACGGCGCCGCCCGAGAGCTTGACCCAGTCGACATCGATGCCGACGCCCTGCTTCCTGCCATGCTTTTCGATGAGTTTCTGGTCTTGCGCCACGTTCAGCAGCAGATAGACCACGCCGAACTGCTCGGCGACGCGGATTTTTCCTTCGGCCTGCGCGAACGACGGCAGCGCGAGCGCCAGCGCCGCACTGGCGGCAACGAACTTCTTGTGGAGTTTCATGTGTTTCCTGTGTGAGTCAGAATGGAACGTCGCCTTCGATGGTCGTGCGGTACAGCTTGCGGCGCAGGTGGTCGGGACAGCCGGTCGCCAGGTGCATCAGCGAGCGGTTATCCCAGAACACCATGTCGTGCGGCCGCCACTGGTGGCGGTACACGTGCTGAGCGCGGGTGCCGTGGTCGAACAGCACATCGAGCAGCTCGCGGCTGCGCGTTTGGGGCACGCCCAGGATGCGGGTCGTGAAGTGCTCGCTGACGAACAGCGCCTTGCGGCCGGTCTCGGGATGGGTGCGCACCACGGGGTGATGCACCGGCCTGACTTCGTCGATCTGGGCCTGGGTGAGCCTGGGACGGAAGGGATTGCGCTGGCGCAGTTCTTCATACCTGGCCAGGTACCAGTGCTCGGCCTGCAAGCCCTCGACTTCGCGTTGCAGATCCCGAGGCAGGGCTTCCCAGGCCGTGTGCTGGTTCGAGAACAGGGTATCGCCACCCTCGGACGGCAATTCTTGCGCATGCAACATCGAACCCAGGCTCGGGATTTCCTTGTACGACAGGTCGGAATGCCAGAAATGGCCGGCGTCGCCCAGGCCGACCGGCGCGCCGTTTTCGCGGATATTGGAGACGATCAGCACTTCCGGGTGGCCCTGCAGCTGGAAATTGCGCAGCACGTGGACCTGCAATGCGCCGAAGCGGCGGCTGAATTCGACCTGCTGGGCAGGCCGGATGCGCTGGTCGCGAAACACCAGCACGTGGTGATCGAGGTGGGCCCGGCGCAGGCGCTGGAAATCCTCGATACTTAGCGGACGCGACAGGTCAAGGCCGAGGACTTCGGCGCCCAGCGGTTCGCCGGCAAACGGTTCGATGACAAAGTCTTGGCGTGGAAAATCGAGCGGCATGATGGCGAAAGTGCAGTATGGTCGTGTTGACAGCCTATCCACACCCACTTGCCCCAACAACGAATGTTTTCGCCTATCCTCATGCGGTTTTTCGTAGTTATGCAAATGACATCCCCGGGCGATGCCGCTGCGCGTTATCGGTGCAGGCCGGGGCGTTTTTTGCTAGGATGCGAAAGTTTTCCCTAAAGCACGAGCAAGAATAGCGCTTCCCTGAACCCGCATGGCCACAGATAAAGAACTCAACGACTTCCTCGAGAATGTCGAACGGCGTGCGTTCAAGCAGGCGGTGTATGCGGTGCGCAAGGACGAGTCGGCGCTGGATATCGTGCAGGACGCGATGATCAAGCTGGCCGAGAAATACGGCGACAAGCCGGCCGCCGAGCTGCCGATGCTATTCCAGCGCATCTTGCAGACGACGATCCTCGATTACTTTCGGCGCGAAAAAGTCCGCAATACCTGGGTCAGCCTGTTCGGCGGCTTCAGCCGCGGGGAGGGAAACGACGACGACGACTTTGATATACTTGCTTCTTACGAGGCCGAAGGAGGATCGGCCGCAGAGTCGAGTGCGGATCAGGTTGAGCGGGCACAGACCTTGCGTTTGATCGAAGAAGAAGTACAAAAGCTCCCAACGCGTCAACGGGAAGCCTTCCTGATGCGTTACTGGCAGGATATGGACGTGGCCGAAACGGCGGAAGCGATGGGATGCTCGGAGGGTAGCGTCAAAACACATTGCTCTCGTGCCACCCACGCCCTCGCCGCAGCGCTCAAGGCCAAGGGAATCAGACTATGAATACCGACGACATCAACCTGGCGTACAAGGTACGCCACGCACTGAACGAACAACTCGACGCCCTGCCGGCATCGACGACCGACCGGCTGGCGGCCGCGCGCGCCGCCGCGCTCGCCCGTAAGAAGCCCGAGGAAACGTTCCTCCAGGTCAAGACCGCCGGTTCCGGCTGGCGTGAAGCCTTCGCCGGCCTTGGCAACTTCGTGAGCGCGCCGGCCATGTCGCGCCTGGCCGTCGCGGTGCCGGTCCTGGCGCTGGTGATCGGCATGGGCGGCATGTACCAGCACAATCAGCAACAGCAGATCGCCGAACTGGCCGACATCGACGCCGCCGTGCTGTCCGACGAATTGCCGCTGAGCGCTTACCTCGACCCTGGATTCAATGCCTACCTGGAGTCGCAGCAGCGCCGGCAATGACGAAGAAAGACGCATCACAGTCTCGCGCAAGCAAGTCCGGCGCGTCGAAATCACGGTTTCCGGTAGTAAAAACGGTGGCCGGCGTGCTGGTGGCGGGTGTGATCGCCTGGGTCATCGTCGACCGGCTCGATACCCCGTCGGTGATACCGACACTGGCGCAGGCTGTCGATGGCGAACGTCCGCTCCCCAAGACCCTCGACAAGCCGCTGTGGCGTGACCTGAGCAATGCCCAGCAAGTCGCCCTGGCCCCGCTCGAACCCGAGTGGGACCGCATGGAAGGCCCGAGAAAGCGCAAGTGGATCGAGATGTCGGCCCGCTTCGCCTCGATGACGGCCTCCGAGCAGCAGCGCGTGCACGAGCGCATGCGCCAGTGGTTGAAGCTCACCCCCGAACAACGCGAGCTGGCGCGCGAGAACTACAGCCGCACCAGCCGCCTGGCCCAGGGCGACAAGGCCGCCGACTGGGAAAACTACAAGCAGTTGTCGGCAGACCAGAAGCGCAAGCTGGCCAACAGCCCGGCGGCGACGCGCCACAAGAGCATCCCGGTCGCGCTGCCCGAAACGCCGATGCTGGTCGTGCCGACCCCCTGCCCGCCCAACACCACCCGCCGCGGCGCCGAGTGCATCCTGATCGGCACCGATATCGTGGTCCCGACCGAGATGGCGAGCGTGCCGCCGGCGACGGCGCCAGCCGGCGCCTCACCTGGTCCGAATTCGCCGCCTGCGCCTGCTCCGAACGCCCCCGCCACCACTGCCAGCAGCGGCGCCATCGCCGCGCCAGGCGGCCAGCAAGCACCCGCCCAGGCTGCCAATGCAAGCAACTGAGCCGGCCGTCGACCAGACCCTGGCCGTCCCGGCAAACGCGATGTCGTTTCCTACGCCGACCATCAAGCGCCGCTTTACGGCGATGGTCTATGAATTCTTCTTGCTGTTCGCTGTCGAGATGCTGGCGGTGCTGGTCTATCTTCTCCTTACCGGCAACCGCCACGAGCCCGTCTTCCAGTACGGGCTGAAACTCTACCTGTTCCTGGTCACCGGCCTGTATTTCACCTGGTGCTGGCGCGACAGCGGCCACACGCTGGCCATGAAGACCTGGCGCATCAAGGTGGTCCAGCCGGGCCACGCCTGCCTGCCCTGGCGCACGGCCATCGTGCGCTACCTGCTGGCCTGGGCCTGGTTCGCGCCGGCGCTGATCGTGTGCGCCGTGTTCGGGCTGCACGCCAAGGGCGAAATCGCCATCGCGCTCGCCATGGGCATCGTCGTGTGGGCGCTCACGGCCTTCCTCGACAAGGAACGGCAATTCCTGCACGACCGGCTGGCCGGCACACGCCTGATCCAGTTGCCCAAGATCAAACGCTGATCGACCGCCTGTCGCGACGCGACAGGTTCAGCGCGTCACTCGCACAGCTTCAAAGAACCAGCCTTGCCAGGCTATCACGAGCCTGTTCGAGCTTTTTATGAATACCGACGTGCAGCTGAGATCAACTACTGTCACCGGATTTGGCAGCCCCAGTTTTTCTGCGTCTGCGTGGAATGCCTTGCGCAGATGAAGATTTGGCTCTACTTTTTGGGCTGCGAATTCGGTTTCACCACAGTCGCGATCGTCGAATTTCACCTTGCGTTTGCTGATTGAAAAAATATGGCCGATCAGTTTCTGCGCCTCATGTTCATCGAGGGAGACAATTTCGGCGCCATCTAGCGCAGCAATAAATTTCCACTGCCCGGAGATACGGCGTTCTATCGAATCTGCACCTTGGACGAGCGGAGCAGTCGCGAGAAGCAGTGTGAGGATGACAGACGAGATCCGGTGGCGTTGAATCTGGGCCAGGAGTCTTTTTATGAGAGCCTGTCAGATTTTCTGTGTGGAACGGGGTCATGAAATAATGCCGAAAGGACTGTTCCATGACCGAAGTGATGACCACCAAGAAGCCCAAAAAACAGAAAGCAGCGTACCCGT
>NZ_JCASIL010000026.1:0-82110 GCF_059685725.1 Telluria sp. RT2P19 | reverse complement strand
CGCGATCCACGTGCAAAACGTGAACGCTTATCACCGACGCTTCAAGGAGTGGTTGGCGCGCTTTCATGGCGTGGCGTCATGGCGCCTGCCGAATTACCTGGGTTGGCTGTGGGCCCTGGATGGTGGGCGAGTTACTTCTGTCGAGCAATTGCTACGCATCGCGATCGGATTCATCCATAGGTAACGGTGACATCGCCTCGGTATTTCAGGTACGCATTCCGGCGAGCCGGCTGTCATCCAGAGCCAGTACTGCGGGCTGTCCATATGGGCGCCAGCCGGGACATTGAGTAAAATGCCGTCTTTGGCCAGAACAAACCACATCATGGAACTCCGCGCCGCCGCGCTGCACGCGCTGCTCGAAACCGATCCCGCCACCAAAGCCCAGGCCGTCGCCGCGCTGGCAGCTGCGGCCAGGTCCGGGAACGTGCGCATCGATACCGGTATGGCCATGGCGGCGCCGCCCGGCATCCCCGGCCGCCCGGTTCGCCCCGAACTGGTGCCGCCCCTGCAAGTCGGCCGCCGCTCGATGGCCACCCCCGAAGGCCGGGCCATGCTGGTCCACGCGCTGGCCCACATCGAATTCAATGCGATCAACCTGGCGCTCGATGCGCTGTGGCGTTTCCACGGCATGCCCGAGTGCTACTACCTCGACTGGCTGCGCGTGGCCGACGAGGAAGCCCTGCATTTCACGCTGCTGAGCACGCACCTGGGGACGCTCGGCCATGCCTACGGCGACTTCCCCGGCCATGACAGTCTGTGGGAGATGGTCGCCAAGACCAGCGACGACGTGCTGGCGCGCATGGCGCTGGTGCCGCGCACCCTCGAGGCGCGCGGGCTGGATGCGATCCCGCCGCTGCGCAAGAAGATCGCCCAGGCCGGCGACCTGGCCGCGGCGCTGATCCTCGACCGGCTGCTGGTGGACGAAGTAGGGCATGTCGAGATCGGCAACCGCTGGTACTTCAGCCTGTGCGAAGAACGCGGCCTGGAGCCGCTCGCCACCTACGACGCGCTGACCGTGCGTTACAAGGCCCCGGTCCTGAAGGGCCCGTTCAATATCGAAGGCCGGCGCCAGGCCGGTTTCACCGAGGCCGAGCTGCAGCGCTACCACTGATGGAGACCGGCTTCCTCCTGACGCGCCACTGGCGTGACACCGCCGCCGGTTGCGAAGTCGAGTTCTGGCTCGCCACCGATGCCGGCCCACGCCGGCTGCGGCTGCCGATCCAGAAGCCGGTGGCCTTCATCCCGCAAGAGCAGTGCCCCACGGTCGAGCAGCTGCTGAACGGCGAGCGCGGATGGGAATTGCGACCGCTCGACCTGCTCGATTTCAAGCACCGGCCAGTGGCCGGCCTGTACTGCCGCAAGTACCGCCAGCTGCTGCGCATCGAGAAGCACCTGCGCCAGCACGGCCTGGACGTCTTCGAGGGCGACGTGCGTCCGCCCGAGCGCTACCTGATGGAGCGCTTCATCACCGCGCCCGTGAACTTCGCCGGCACGCCGGTCGAGGGCGATCCGCAGCTGCTGGTGGATGCGGTCCTCAAACCGGCGCCGGGCTACCGGCCGACGATTCGCACCGTATCGCTCGATATCGAGACCACCTTCCAGGGCGAGCTGCGCTCGATCGCGCTCGAGGGCTGCGGCCAGCGCCAGGTATATATGCTCGGGCCGCCGAACGGGCACGACGGCGAGCGGGCGCAATCGCTCGACCTGGACCTGGAGTATTGCGACACCCGCCTCGCGCTGCTCGACCGGCTCGAAGCCTGGTTCATCCGCCACGATCCGGACGCCGTCATCGGCTGGAACCTGGTCCAGTTCGACATGCGGGTGCTGCAAAAGCACGCCGAGCGCTTCAACCGTCCCCTGATGCTGGGCCGCGACGGCAGCGCGATCGAATGGCGCGAGCATGGCGGCAAGCAGGAACACTTCTTCATCTGCATCGCCGGGCGCCTGGTCATCGACGGCATCGACGCCCTGCATTGTGCGACCTGGAGTTTCCCTTCCTTCAGCCTGGAGAATGTCTCGCGCACCCTGCTGGGCGAAGGCAAGGCGATCGACAATCCGCACGACCGCATGGTCGAGATCGACCGCATGTTCGCCGCGGACAAGCCGGCGCTGGCCTGGTACAACCTGAAGGACTGCGAACTGGTCACCCGGATCTTCGACAAGACCAGGTTGATGGCCTTCCTGCTCGAGCGCGCCAGCGTCACCGGCCTGGCGGTCGACCGCAGCGGTGGATCGGTGGCGGCGTTCGAGCACCTGTACATGCCACTGCTGCATCGCCAGGGCAGGGTGGCGCCGAACATCGGCGACGTCGAAGGCGCCGACAGCCCCGGCGGCTTCGTGATGGATTCGCGTTCGGGCCTGTACGACTCGGTGCTGGTGCTCGATTACAAAAGCCTGTATCCGTCGATCATCCGCACCTTCCTGATCGACCCGCTTGGCCTGGTCGAGGGCTTGCGTGAACCGGAAGAGTCCACGGTGCCGGGCTACCGCGGCGGGCGCTTTTCGCGCACCAAGCACTGCCTGCCGGGCATCGTGACCCAGGTCTGGGCCGGCCGCGAGGCGGCGAAGAAAGAGCGCAATGCGCCGCTGTCGCAGGCCCTGAAGATCATCATGAACGCCTTCTACGGCGTGCTGGGCACCACCGGCTGCCGCTTCTTCGATCCGCGCCTGGCCTCGTCGATCACGATGCGCGGCCACGACATCATGCACCGCACACGTGAGCTGATCGAGGAGCAGGGCTACCAGGTGATCTACGGCGACACCGATTCGACCTTCGTCTGGCTGGGGCGGCCGCACGCGGAAAGCGACGCCCGGCGCATCGGCCAGGCGCTGGTCGACCATGTCAACGGCTGGTGGCGCACCCACCTGCAGACGGAACTGGGCATCGACAGCGCGCTCGAACTGGAATACGACGTGCACTTCCGGCGCTTCCTGATGCCGACCGTGCGCGGCTCGGATGAGGGCAGCAAGAAGCGCTACGCCGGCCTGGCGGCGACCCTCGATGGCGACGACGAGATGGTCTACAAGGGCCTGGAGGCGGTGCGCACCGACTGGACGCCGCTGGCGCAGGCCTTCCAGCAAGGCCTCTACGAACGCATCTTCAAGGACCAGCCCTATGAAGACTACGTGCGCGAACTGGTGGCGCGCATGCTGCGCGGCGAATGCGACGATGACCTCATCTACCGCAAGCGGCTGCGCCGGCCGCTGGAAGACTATCAGCGCAACGTGCCGCCGCACGTGCGCGCCGCGCGCATGGCCGACGAGCACCACGTGCGCCAGGGCCGTCCCGCGCTGTACCGCAAGGGCGGCTGGATCCGCTATGTGATGACCTTGAACGGTCCCGAGCCGCTGGAAGCGCGCCGCTCGGCCATCGACTATGAACACTACCTGACGCGCCAGCTCGAACCGGTGGCCGACGCCATCCTGCCCTTCCTGGGCGACAGCTTCGCCCACCTGACCAGTCCCCAGCAGACGCTGTTCTGAACAATCCGTTTGCCTGCCATGCGCTGGAAACAGCGGCTCGCTGGACTGCCGACGCGTTTTCAAGCGGAGACAATACGTGGATCGTCGCAGCTTGTTGCGCAGTAGCGCTTACTTTGCCGCTTGCCGCTTTCTGCGGCTCGAAGTCGCTGCGGATGCGGCCTTCATCCAGGTCGCCGGCGTGGTCGAGCCGAAGGCGCTGCCGGCCCATGACCACACCGTGCGCGCCAAGCTGACCCGGCCGGCGGCCGACCGGTGGTGGTGGACTTCGTCAGCCGGCATCGGCAGCTCGTCGTTCTACCAGTACCTGCGCGCCGGCGCCGGCAGCCACGCGGCAGGGCTTCGACCAGGTGCTGCGCATGAATAAACCGGACTTTGCCTGCGCCGAGCACGATACCCAGGGCCATGCGGTGGCGAGCGTAACGCCGGCGTCGTTCAGCGCGTGCTCACCACGGCCAAGCCGCTGGAGGCGAGCGGCGCCGCGCCTGCCTCGCCGCTGGCCAAGCGCACCCGCATCACGCCGGCCAGCGGATCGACCACGCCGCCGTCGCGCACAACGTGGCGTAAGGGCAGGCTGCCGATGCCGCCCGCATGAGCGCGCGCGGCAACGGCGTAATCGCTGGCCCATGCCGGGGTTGCTTTCTATAATGGAGGCGTCTTGACATATCGTCACCATGGAGCTCTCGTGTCCTTCCTGATCGTCCTGGCCGCACTGGCCTTCCTGATGTTCGCCGCCTACCGCGGCTACAGCGTCATCCTGTTCGCGCCGGTCGCCGCCCTCGGCGCCGTGCTGCTCACCGATCCAGCTCAGGTGGCGCCGGTCTTTTCCGGCATCTTCATGGAAAAAATGGTCGGCTTCGTCAAGCTGTACTTCCCGGTATTCATGCTCGGCGCGGTGTTCGGCAAGGTGGTCGAGCTGTCCGGCTTTTCCGAATCCATCGTGGCCGCCGCGATCCGCTACATCGGCGCAGGGCGGGCCAACGCCGTCATCGTCGCCGTGTGCGCCTTGCTCACCTACGGCGGGGTGTCGCTGTTCGTGGTGGTGTTCGCGGTCTATCCGTTCGCGGCCGAACTCTATCGGCGCAGCGACATCCCCAAGCGCCTGCTGCCTGGCGCGATCGCCCTGGGCGCTTTCTCGTTCACGATGGACGCCTTGCCCGGCACGCCGCAGATCCAGAACATCATCCCGACCACCTTCTTCCAGACCACCTCGTGGGCCGCGCCGGTGCTCGGCACCCTGGGCGCGCTGTTCATCCTGGCGGTTGGCCTGGGCTACCTCGAATGGCGCCGCCGCGCCGCCGCCGGACGGGGCGAGGGCTATGGGGTGTCGCTGGTGAACGAGCCGGAACGGGTCGAGGCCAGCGCGGGCGGCCTGCCGCACCCGCTGCTGGCGGTGGCGCCGCTGCTGCTGGTGGGCGTGGCCAATTTCGTCTTTACCCGCATGATCCCGCTCTGGTACGGTGGCGACAGCCACACGGTGCCGCCCGAGATCCTGCCCGGCATCGCCACCCCGGTCACGACCAGCATCAAGACCGTGACCGCGATCTGGGCGGTGCAGGCGGCGCTGCTGCTGGGGATCGTGTTCGTGATCGCGACTGCCTTCAAGCGGGTGGCCGCCCGCTTCGCCGACGGCAGCAAGGCGGCGGTCGGTGGCGCGCTGCTGGCGGCCATGAACACGGCGTCCGAATATGGCTTCGGCGGGGTGATCGCGGCGCTTCCCGGCTTTATCGTCGTGAGCGACGCGCTGCGCAGCATCCCCAATCCGCTGGTGAACGCGGCGGTCTCGGTCAGCGCGCTGGCCGGCATCACCGGTTCGGCCTCGGGCGGCATGAGCATCGCCCTGGCCGCGATGTCCGACATCTTCATCCGCGGCGCCGCGGCGGCCCAGATTCCGCTGGAAGTCATGCACCGCGTGGTGGCGATGGCCAGTGGCGGCATGGACACGCTGCCGCACAACGGGGCGGTGATCACTCTGCTGGCGGTCACCGGGCTGACGCATCGCGAAGCCTATCGCGACATCTTCGCCGTCACCCTGATCAAGTCCGGCGCGGTGTTTTTTGTCATCGGCCTCTATTACCTGTCCGGGCTCGTGTAGCCGTTCGTGGTTTTTTTGCACTGGAAACAGCAAAATCAGCGGCGCTTGTGCGTCGTATTGACCCAAGGCCGATAGGCGCGTCTACAATGACCTCCGCAATCGTTTCCGTGCAGCACTATTAATCCAGGATGGAACATGAAATCCGTACAACAAGAAGTCGACGAACGCAGCAACCTGACCGGCACCAATAAATTCGAGCTGCTCCTGTTCCGCCTGGGCGGCGACGCGCAGGGCAACCATAACGAGCTATTCGGCATCAACGTATTCAAGATCCGCGAGATCGTCGCCATGCCCGAGATTACCGCCGTGGCCGGCGCGCCGCAGCACGTGCTGGGCGTGGTCAACCTGCGCGGCCAGATCATCCAGGTGCTCGACCTGCCGGGCATTACCGGCGTCAAGCCCAAGACCGGCCTGAACATCATGCTGGTGACCGAGTTCGCGCGCACCACCCAGGCCTTCGCCGTCGAGAGCGTCGAAGAGATCGTGCGCCTGGACTGGAGCCAGGTCATGACGGCCGAACACAGCGCCGGCAGCGGCATGGTGACCAGCATCGCCCGCCTGCCCGAGCACGACGGGCAGCCGGCGCGCCTGGCGCAGGTGCTCGACGTGGAAACCATCCTGCGCAAGCTGAACCCTACCCACGAACGCGAGAACATGGAGCAGGCGGTCGGCGCCAAGATCGCGATCAAGCCCGGCTCGGTGATCCTGGCGGCCGACGATTCGGTGGTGGCGCGCGCGCTGATCGAGCAGGGCCTTGACGCCATGGGCCTGCCGTTCATCATGACCAAGAGCGGCAAGGAGTGCTGGGACCAGTTGGGCGCGATTGCCGCCGCGGCCGAAGCCGAGGGCCGCACCGTGTACGACCGCGTGGCGATGGTGCTGACCGACCTCGAGATGCCCGAGATGGACGGATTCACGCTCACCCGCAATATCAAGTCGAGCCAGCGCTTCGGCAACCTGCCGGTGGTGATCCACTCCTCGCTGTCGGGCACCACCAACGAGGAGCACGTCAAGAACGTGCGCGCCGACGCCTACGTCGCCAAGTTCTCGGCCGAAGACCTGTCGCGCACCCTGCGCAAGGTGCTGGGCGGCTGATCGGATCTGCCCGGGGGAGGAATCACGCGCGAGTTGGCCGAATGTTATGATGCGGCCGTGATTCCCGACCTGTCCCAACTGCTGATCCTCGACAGCCTGCTGCGCGAGGGCAGCCTGACCCGCACCGCCGAACTGCTCGGCATGACCCAACCCACCGTCAGCCGCGCGCTGGCGAAGCTGCGGCGCCATTTCGGCGACCCGCTGTTCGTGCGTTCGGGGCAGCGCATGCAGGCGACCGCACGCGCGCTTGAACTGGCCGGCCCGGTCGCCGCCGTGCTGGACGCGGCGCGCCAGCTCGAGGGCGGCCCGGCCGCCTTCGATCCACTCAGCGCGCGCCGTTCCTTTGGCCTGTACATGGTCGACGGCGCGGTGGTGAACATCCTGCCGCAACTGCTCGACGGCTTGGCCCGGCTCGAAAACGGCGCCGCCGGCCTGCAGCTGCGCAGCGTGCACATCGATCCCGGCTCGCTCGAGGCCCAGCTGGAGCGCGGCCACATCGACCTGGCCATCGGCCGCTTTCCCCACCTGGCCAACAATATCCGCCAGCGCAAGCTGTGGGATGACGAATACGCCTGCCTGATGCGACCCGGCCATCCGTGGGCCGGGCAGCTGGACCGCGAGGCCTGGCTCACCCACCGCCATGTCCTGATCGAGATGGAGCACACCAGCCACCACAACGTGGCGGTGACGCGCAAGCTCGAGACGCTGCTCGAACCCACGCGCATCCTGTGCCACGTGCCGAGTTTTACCTCGGCCGCCCACATCGCGCTGCATACGGACGCCATCGCCACCATCCCGCTGCGCCTGGCGCGGCCGCTGGCGCGCGACCTCGGCCTGGTGCTGGCGCGCCTGCCGATCGAATTGCCGCCGCTGCAACTGGCGCTGTACTGGCACGAGCGCAGCCACCGGGATCCCGCCAACCGCTGGCTGCGCGATTTCGTGCTGACCACACTGACCAGCACGCTGGGAGCGCAGGCCGGTCATGCAGAATCTGCATGATGCCCATGGCAGTACCGGCATGGCCTAAATAACTCAGAGCAACTATGCTTCGGCTATTCCGATTTATTTGCCGAGGCACTTCATGCTTCCATTGCTTTCCGCGCCAGGCCGGTTGTCGACCCGCCTGGCGCGCTTGTCTGCGCTCCTGGCGCTGGCCGGCTGCGTGTCGGTGGGTCCGCAATCGCAGATGGCCCGCCTGGACCGTGACGCGACTGCGAATTCATCGCACGCTATTGGGTCGTTGACGACCGAAACCGCCGCCTGGCCCGCCCAGGACTGGTGGCGCGCCTATGGCGATCCGCAACTGGATCGGCTGGTCGAGAAAGCACGCGGCGCCAGCCCGACGATTGCCGGCGCGCTCGCGCGCGTGGGCCAGGCTGCCGCCCTGGAAGGCATGGCGGCGTCGAGCATGGGCCCGCAGGCCGGCGCATCGGTCCGTTCCGCGCGCCAGCGCTACAGCGAAAACGGCAGCGTGCCCAAGCCATTGGCTGGCAGCTGGCAGTGGGTCAACGACGCCAGCGTCAACCTGGGCTATGAACTCGATTTCTGGGGCAAGAACGCGGCCAGCGTGGCCGCGGCGGCCGGCCGCGTCAATGCGCGCCAGGCCGAGGCCCAGGCGGCGAACCTGGCGCTGACGACCGCCGTGGTGCACGCCTACCTGCGCCTTGACCACCTGTACGCGCAGCGCGACCTGGCCGAGCAGGAGCTGCGCCAGCGCGGCCGCATCCTGGAACTGGTGCAGCAGCGCGTGTCCGCCCAGCTCGACAGCAAGGCGGAGCTCAGGCAGGCCGAGATCGGCGTGCCGTCCGCGCGCGGCCAGATCGCGGCGCTCGACGAAGCGATCGCGCTGACCCGCGGCCAGATCGCGGCCTTGTGCGCCCAGGGTCAGGACGCCGCCGAGGGCATCGCGCGTCCGCGGCTGACCCTGGACCGGCGCGCCGGCGCGCCGGCCGATGTGCCGGCTGCACTGCTGGGCCGGCGTCCGGAGCTGGTGGCGCTGCGCTGGCAGGTCGAGGCGGCCAGCGGCGAGATCGACGTCGCCAAGGCGCAGTTCTATCCGAGCGTGAACCTGAGCGTCTCGGGTGGCCTGGCCAGCCTGGGCTTCGACCGCCTGCTGCAGGGCGGCAGCCGCAGCTTCGCAGCCGGCCCGCTGGTCACGTTGCCGCTGCTCGACGGCGGCCGGCTGCGCAGCAACCTCGCCGCGCGCAACGCCGAATTCGACATCGCCGTCGAACACTACAACGGCGCCGTGATCGAGGCGCTGCGCGACGTCACGGCGCAGCTGACTTCGCTGCGCTGGCTGGGCCAGCGGATGCGCGAGCAGGCGCAAGCGCTGGCGGCGGCCGAGCAGGCCTATGACCTGGCCGAGCAGCGCTACCGCGCCGGACTGGGAAATTTTGTCCAGGTACTGATATCCGAGACCCAGGTCGTGGCCCAGCGCCGCGCCCAGGCCGAGCTGGACGCCCGCGCCTATGCGCTGGATGTCAATCTCGTGCGCGCCCTGGGCGGCGGCTACCGGGCCGGCGCGTCGGGCGCGTCCTTCGCCGCCCACTAAGACTTTCGAGAAAACGCCATGGAAACCAAGAATACGAACAACGCTCCCCAGGGTCGCCACAAACTCGCGCTCGGCCTGGCCGCCGCCGTCTTGGCCGCCGCCGGCGGCATCGCCTGGTCGTCTCCCGAGGTGCTGGGCATCGGCTGGAATAGCCAGCACACCGAAGACGCCTATGTCGAGGGCAACCTGGTGCAAGTGACGCCGCAGGTCGGCGGCACCGTCACCCGCATCGCGGCCGACAACACGGATTTCGTGCGTCCCGGCGACGTGCTGGTGCAGCTCAACGAAGTCGACGCCCGCCTGGACCAGGACCGTGCCGAAGCGGCGCTGGCCAAGTCGGCGCGCCAGGTGCGGGCGCAGTTTTCAGGCGTCGAGCAGCTGCGCGCCACGGTGCTCCAGCGCGAGTCCGACCTGGGCAAGGCCAGCAGCGACCTGGAACGCCGGCGCAAGCTGGCCGATACCGGCGCGGTGTCGGGCGAGGATATCCGCCACGCCGAGGATGCGGTGTCCGCAGCGCGCGCCGCCCTGGCGGCGGCGCGCCAGCAGGTCGGCTCGGCGCTGGCGCTGGTGGACGGCACCACGGTCGAGAATCATCCCGACGTGAGGGCCGCGATCGCCCAGCTGCGCGACGCCTCGCTGGGCCTGGCGCGTACCACGCTGGCGGCGCCGGTCGGCGGCATCGTCGCCCGCCGCAACGTGCAGATCGGCCAGCGCGTGGCGCAGGGCACGCCGCTGATGGCGATCGTACCGCTGGACCAGATGTGGGTCACCGCCAACCTCAAGGAAACCCAGCTCAAGGACGTGCGCATCGGCCAGCCGGTGGTGGTGACGGCCGACGTGTATGGCAAGGACGTCGTCTTCCATGGCCGCGTGGCCGGCCAGGAAGCCGGTACCGGCAGCGCCTTCGCCGCGGTGCCGGCGCAGAACGCGACCGGTAACTGGATCAAGGTGGTGCAGCGGGTGCCGGTGCGCATCGCGCTCGACCCGGCCGAACTGGCGCGCCATCCGCTGCGCCTGGGCCTGTCGATGAAGGTCGCGATCGACACCGCCAACAAGGATGGCCTGAGCCTGATGCAGGCCGGCACCGTGCGCCAGCAGTACGAGACCGTCGTGTTCGAGACCGAATCGCACGGCGCCGATGAAGCGATCCGGCGCGCGCTCGGCAAGCCGGGCGCGGTCGCGTCGCGTTGATGGAAATGGCAGGCGATGAACGCCCCCGCTAGTGTCACTGTCCCGCGTCCGGCCTTGCTGGCCGCGATCTTCGTGTTCAACTTCATCGAATTCCTGTCGACCGGGATGACGGTGTTCGCGGCCCCGGCGATCATGGGCCACGTCGGCGCCTCGCCCGAGGAGTACGCGACCGTCTCGGCGCTGTACGCGGCGGTGGCGGTGCTGTCGATCTCGCAGCTGACCGTGCTGCTGCAGCGCCTCGGCTGGCGCAACTACCTGCTGGGCGCGGCGCTGTGCTACATGCTCGGCGCCTGGCTGTGCGCCACCAGCGGCACGGTCGCGGCCTTCGCCGGCGGGCGGCTGCTGATGGCCATGGGCGGCGGCGTGTTCATGACGGCCGCGCGCATGATGGTCAACCTGATCCCGCCGTCGCCGCAGCGCCTGCACGGCATCGCCGCATTCGGTGGCGCACTGTCGCTCGGCCTCGCGCTTGGCCCGCTGGCGGCGGCGACATTCGTCGGCCACGAGGCGTGGGGCGGCATGTTCCTGGCGCTGGCGCTGCTCGCCGCGCTCGGCGCCGGCATTGCGGCACGCTGGATGCCGCTCGGTGCCGACACCCTCGAAGGCACGCCGACCCGCATGCATGTACCGGACGCGATACTGCTTGGCGGCGGCGCCGCCATCGCCCTGCACGCGCTGCAGCACCTGACCTACGACTGGCATGGGGAGCGCGGCGCGCTGCTCGGCCGCCTGGGGCTGGGCCTTGCCCTGCTGGGCGCGTTCGGGCTGCTCAAGGCGCGCCGCCACGAACCTTTCCTGCACCTGAACATCCTGTCCAGCGCGCGCTATCGCCTCGGCCTGCTCATCTTTGCAGTCTGTTATGCGGTGCTGGGCATGGTCAACACCTTGCTGCCGCAAGTGCTGCAGAAGGGCCTGGGAGTGGGGCTGGAGCAGGCGGGTGTGCTGCAAGGGATCGGCCTGCTGTCGACGTTCGGCGTCTTCGTGGTGATGCTGCAGATGGTCAAGCGCAATCCGCATCCGACCAGGTTCTTCGTGACCGGATTCCTGATGCTGGCGGCGCTGGGATGGCGCTTCGCCACGCTCGACCCGCGCGCCGATGCCTGGGACACGGTCATGCTGTGGCTGGGCCTGTTCGGCGGCTTCCTGACACTGGGGATGGCCACCGCGGCGATCCATTCGTTCAAGGATCTGCAGGCGGACAACGTCATCTTCTCGCATGCCCAGCAGCTCAAGAACATGCTGGGCCAGGTCGGCCTCGCGCTGGGCGTCGGCGTCACCAATATCGCGCTGCAGGAACGCACGGCCCTGCATTCGTCGCGACTGGGGGAGAAGGCGGCGTCCCTGGGCGACGGCGGCGCCGCGCTGGCGCGCCAGGCCAGCCTGCTGGCGGACCAGGACCTGTTCTGGATCGTGATGTGGGTCGGCCTGGCGGGCGCCGTGGTGCTGGCGCTGCAGCGCCGCTTCGACTGACGCCATCCTCCCGTGCGCCATAGTGTAAAACGATCGTTTTACAGTACGGGGATGGAAACCAACCCGCCCCTCCTGGCCATCGCCGAACGCCTGTTCTACGAGCGCGGCTACATGGCCACCAGTATGGACATGCTGGCGCGCGCCGCCAGGATGTCGAGCCGTACCCTGTACAAGCATGCCGGCAGCAAGTGTGCGCTGGTCGTCGAGGTGCTCGGCGCGCGCGACCGGCGCTTCTTCGGGGAGGTCGACGTGGCCGACGTGCAGACGCTGTTCGACGCTCTGGCCGCCTGGATCGGGCGCGAAGGCGCGCGCGGCTGCCTGTTCCTGCGCATACTGGGCGAGACCGGCGGGGCGGAACCGGCCATCGTGGCAGCGGTGCAGGCGCACAAGGCCCGGCTGCGCGATCATGTCGCGCGCATCGTGCGGTCGGATGTCGGGCGCGCCGACCAGGTGCTTGCCGATCGTATCGTGCTGCTGTTCGAAGGCGCGGTGGCGGCCAGCGCATGGCAGGGCGCCGCGGCGATCGGCGCGGCCGCGAGCGCGGCTGCCGACCTGGTGCAGGCGGCGCGGCGCGCATGAATCCAGCCATCCTCCTGGGGGCCACCGGTTTCGGCCTGATCGCCGTCTGCTATGGCTTTGCGCGCTTCGCCTTCGGCCTGTTCCTGCCCGCGATCTCGGCCGATTTCGCACTCTCGTCCACGCTGGCCGGCATCGTCTCGGCCGGTTCCTTCGTCGGCTTCTGCCTCGCGATCGCGGTCGCGGCCTGGCTCACCGAACGTGTCGGACCGCGCGCCGTCGCCGTCACCGCCGGCGTGGCCGCTGCTGCCGGCATGCTCGGCATCGCCAGTGCGACGTCGAGTCCCTGGCTGACGGCGTTCGTCATCCTGGCCGGGTCGAGCACCGGTTTCGCGTCGCCGGCGCTGGCCGCGGCCGTGACCTCGATGCTGGCCCCGGCCAGCCGCGACACGACCAACACCTTCATCAATGCCGGCACCAGCGCCGGCGTCGCCTTGTCGGGTCCCGTCGCCGCGCTGATGGGCGCCGAGTGGCGGCTGGCCTATGCGGGTTTTGCCGGCGCCACCATCCTGATGGTGTGCGCGACCCTGAAAGTACTGTCCGGCGCATCCGCAGGCACTGCAGGGAAGTCGCCGGGGCTGCCCCGCTTGAACCCGGACCTGAGGCGGCTGATCGCCGCGGCGGCCCTGAGCGGCGCCGCGAGCACGGTGGTCTGGAGCTTCGGCGCCGACCTGCTCGCCGACAATCTGGATTGGGACGGCCGCCGGGTCGGCATGCTGTGGACAGTGATGGGTTGCGTGGGCGTGGTGGGCGCGGCTGCCGGATGGCTGATCGCGCGCATGGGCATGCGCGCCGTGCACCTGGCGTTCCACCTGGCGCTGGCGCTGGCGGTTGCCGCCGTCGGCATGAGCGCTGCGTCGCCGGCCACGGTGTTCATCGGTGGCGCTCTGTTCGGCGCCTCCTACCTGATGCTCACCGGGGTGTACCTGGTGTGGGGCGTTTCGGCGCTGCCCGAACGGCCGGCGACCGCGGTGACGCTCGCTTTCCTGGCGCTGGCGGTCGGGCAGACGCTCGGCGCGATCACGTTCGGTTTCCTGGTGGAGCGCATGGCGCCGGACGGCGCCGTGCTGTCGTTCGCGGCACTCGCCGTGGTCGCCGGCATGGTGCGCCGCAGGCCACAGTGAAACGAAGGTTGCAAAGCGAAGCGCCCGGCGCCAGCCCTGGCAGGCCGGCGCCGGGCGGCGCGTGTGACCGGGCTTTCGCCCAGCGCATCAGTCTTCCTGGAACGCCTCTTCGCGCTTCTTGCGCAGCGCCGGCAGCAGCACGACGATCATCGCCGCCGCGGCCAGGCCCAGCATCACGCCCGAGATCGGACGCTCGATGAACACCATCGGGTCGGCACGCGACAGCAGCAGGGCGCGGCGCAGGTATTCTTCCATCATCGGACCGATGATGAAGCCGAGCAGCATCGGCGCCGGTTCCAGTTCGAGCTTGGCGCACAGGTAGCCGAGCAGGCCGAAGAGCGCCATCAGGTAGACGTCGAAGGTGCTGTTGTTCAGGCTGAACACGCCGATCGCGCAGAACATCAGGATCGCCGGATACAGCAACTGGTAGGGCACCATGATCATCCGCACCCAGATGCCGATCAGCGGCAGGTTCAGTACGACCAGGAACAGGTTGCCGATCCACATCGAAACGATCAGGCCCCAGAACAGGCCGGGCTGCTCGGTCATCACGGCCGGACCTGGCTGGATGCCCTGGATGATCATCGCGCCGATCATCAGCGCCATCACCGGATTCGACGGGATGCCGAGCGTCAGCATCGGGATGAACGAGGTCTGGGCGCCGGCGTTGTTGGCCGCTTCCGGGGCCGCCACGCCTTCGATCGCGCCCTTGCCGAACATGGCCGAGTTCTTCGACACCTTTTTCTCGAGCGAGTAGGCGGCGAACGAGGCCAGCATGGCGCCGCCGCCCGGCAGGATGCCGAGGATCGAGCCGAGACCGGTCGCGCGCAGCACCGGGGCGATGATGCGCTTGAAGTCGTCCTTGCTCAGCATCAGGCCCTTGACCTTCTTCATCACGAGGTTGCGCGACTCGTCGTGCTCGAGGTTACGCACGATTTCGCCGATGCCGAACATGCCCATCGCGACGATCACGAAGTTGATGCCGTCGGCCAGTTCGGGCAGGTCGAAGGTGTACCGCGCCGAGCCCGAGTTGACGTCGGTGCCGACCACGCCCAGCAGCAGGCCGAGGATCACCATGCCGATTGCCTTGAGCAGCGAGCCGCTTGCCAGCACGACCGAGGCGACCAGGCCGAGCACCATCAGCGAGAAGTATTCGGCCGGACCGAACTCCAGTGCCATGTCGGCCAGCGGCGGTGCGGCCAGGGCCAGCAGCACGGTGGCGACGGAACCGGCGAAGAACGATGCGATGGCCGCGGTGGCGAGCGCCTTGCCGGCGTTGCCGTTGCGCGCCATCTGGTAGCCGTCGAGGGCCGTCACCACCGAGGAGGATTCACCCGGCAGGTTGACCAGGATCGCGGTTGTCGAGCCGCCGTACTGGGCGCCGTAATAGATGCCGGCCAACATGATCAGCGCGGATTCGGGCGGCAGGCCGAAAGTCGCCGGCAGCAGCATGGCGATGGTGGCGATCGGGCCGAGGCCCGGCAGCACGCCTACCGCGGTGCCGACGAAGACGCCGACCAGGCAGTAGAACAGGTTCTGGAGGTTAAAGGCGGTCTCGAGACCGAGGGCGAGATTGCTGAAGAGTTCCATATTGTATTAATTCCCACCGAGCCAAGGACCAAAGATGGGCATCGGCAGGCCAAGCAGCTTGACGAACAGGCCCACCGCGAACAAGGCACCGCCGACCGCCAGTGCCAGCGCTTTCGACAGCTGGAATTTCTGGCCGGCGTAGCTGCTGATGAGGATCAGCAGGAAAGCCGCGGGCACCAGGCCGGCGTCGCGCACCAGGAAGCCGAACAGCAGCACGGCGACCAGCACCAGCGACAGCTCTTTCCAGTACAGGCGGCCGATCGGTTCGCCCTGGCGGAAGAACGAGCGCAGCAGCGACGCCGCGCCGACCAGCGACAGCAGGCCGCCGAGCACGGTCGGGAAGTAGGCAGGGCCCATGCGTCCACCCGTGCCCATTTCATAATCCTGGCCGATGACGATGGCGCTCAGGCCGAAGAAGAGAAAGACGATGCCACTCCAAAAATCCTTTGGGTGGCGTATGAATGCTGGCACGTGGTGGTCCCCCTTTTTGTGATGCAAATGCGGTGTTACAGATGCAGTGGTTCGAATGGTGATGCCGGGTGCGGCAGGTACGGCAGGTACAACGAAACGCACCGTCCCGGCAGGACCGGCACGGTGCGCGATCCTAATGGCTCATGTTCAGTCGGCGAAAGCGCCGGCTTTCTTGATGATCGGACCCCACAGGTCGATCTGCTGCTTCAGGTGGGTGCGCAGGGCTTCCGGCGTGGCCTGGTTGGTCGGGACCGGCTCGGTGCCCAGGTCGTTGAAGCGCTTGACGACGTTCGGATCGCGCAGCGAAGCGCGCAAGGCGTTGGCCAGCGCATCGACGACCGGCTTCGGCGTGCCCTTCGGCGCGTACAGGCCGTGCCAGACGCCGACCTCGAAGCCCGGCAGGGCGCCGGAGCCCAGGGTCGGCAGGTTCGGCAGCGAAGGCACGACGGTCTTGGTGGTCACGCCGTAGGCCTTGATCTTGCCGCTCTTGATCTGGCTGGTGGTGTTGGTGGTCTGGTCGCACATGAAGTCCACCTGGCCGCCCAGCAGGTCGTTCATCGCCGGACCGGTGCCCTTGTAGGGCACGGTGGTCAGCTCGACGCCCATCGCGGTCTGCAGCAGCATGCCGCACAGGTGCGAAGCCGAACCCAGGCCGGCGTGGGCGTAGGTCACCTTGTCCTTGTTGGCCTTGACGTAGGTGATCAGTTCCTTCATGTCCTTGGCCGGGAAGTTGCCGCGGGCGACGACGGTCATCGGCACGTCGGTGATCAGGCCGACCGGCTCGAAGCTCTCGATCGCGTTGTAAGGCAGCTTGCGGTACAGGGCCGGCGCGGTCGACTGGCCGATGTGGTGCAGGAACAGGGTATAGCCGTCGGGCGAGGCCTTGGCCGCGCGCGCCGCGCCGATGGTGCCGCCGGCGCCGCCGACGTTCTCGATGATGATCTGCTGCTTGAGCGTGGCGCCCATTGACTGGGCGACGAGGCGCGCCACGGTGTCGGTCGGACCGCCGGCCGCGAACGGCACGATCATGGTGATGGTTTTGTTGGGATAGGCCTGGGCCTGGGCCAGGCCGCTGCCGAAAGCGGCCACGCATGCAACAGCGCACAGCATCTTGAGCTTCATGTTTGTCGTCCTCTTTATCTCGTTCTTGGTATGGAAGGCGGCCCGCACCGTGGTGGTGCGTTGCTGCGCTCTGGCGTTGTCTTACGCAGGAGAGGTTGTACCAGTAAACATATTGATACGCAACTACGTAAGACTACGTATGTCGCATGGGCGTGACGCGGGTCGGCACGAGCAGTACGGCGCGAGACGGCAGTTCGCCATGAAAAAACGCCGGCGGCAAGAGCCGTCGGCGTCGCGCTATGCCGCAGGTTTCCGGCGCCTACACCGGTGGCGCTACCGGCAGCTCGCGGTCGCCCAGCAGCAGCTTGGCCGGCGTCATCGGCGTGGTGCGCAGGCGCTTGCCGGTGGCGTGGAAAATCGCATTCGACACCGCCGCGGCCACCCCCACGATGCCGATCTCGCCCACGCCCTTGGCGCCAAGCTGCTTGCTCACGATACGGTCGTCTTCTTCCACGAAGATGACGTCGATGTCGTGGATGTCGGCATTGACCGCCACATGGTATTCGGCGAAGTTGTGGTTCATGAAGCGCCCGAACCGGTGGTCGGTATGGGTTTCTTCATGCAGGGCCTGGCTGATGCCCCATACCACGCCGCCGCTGATCTGGCTGGCGGCCGTCTTGGCGCTGATGATGCGCCCGGCCGCGATCGCGCTCACCACCCGGGTCACGCGCACCATGCCCAGCTTCTCGTTGACCCGCACCTCGCAGAATACGGCCGAGTGCACCGCACGCGTGTATTTGCGCTGCTTGAGCATCTGCGGCGTCATGAAGAATTTCTCTTCCACCCGGTCCTTGCCGGCGTCGCGCAGCACGCTGGCGATCTCGACCCGCCGCGCCGGCTCCGTCTTGTGGAAGATGGCGCCGTCGCCAAACTCGATGTCGCGCATGCGCGCGCCGCCGAGGGGCGAATCCTTCATCGCGCTCGCCATCTTGAACAGCGTCGTCTTCAGCTTCTCGCAGGCGCCGTGCACGCCCGAGCCGACGGTGGCCATGTGCGACGAACCGCCTTCGATCGGCGCCATCGGCAGCGTCGAGTCGCCGAGCTGGAAGGTCACTTTTTCGAGCGGCAGGCCCAGTTGCTCGGCCGCGACGATCGACATCGCGGTATAGGTGCCGGTACCGATGTCGGACGCCGCGCTGCTCACCACCAGGCGGCCATCGGCATGCATCACCGCGGAAACACGCGCGACCATCACCAGCGAATCCCAGATTCCGCTCGCCATGCCCCAGCCGACCAGCTCATCGCCATCGGCCATCGAGCGCGGTTCCAGCGGCCGTTTATCCCAGCCGAAGCGCGCGGCGCCCTGGCGATAGCATTCGCGCAGCTCCTTGGTCGAGAATGGCTTGTCCTCGATCGGCGCGACGTCGGTATAGTTCTTCAGGCGCAGGGCCAGCGGGTCCATCTTGAGCGCGTAGGCCAGTTCGTCCATTGCCACTTCGAGCGCGTGCACGCCGTGGGCGGCGCCCGGCGCGCGCATGTCCAAGGGCGTGAAGCGATCGCTCGCCACCACCTTGTAGCCGAGCTTGACGTCCGGGCAGGCATACAGCTGGCCCGACCAGTTGACGATCACCTCGACGTAATCCTCGAGGCGCGAGGTTTCCTGGATGGCCTCGTGCCAGATCGCCTTGAGCGTGCCGTCGCGGTCGGCCCCGAGGCGGATCCGGTGCCAGGTCTCGGGCCGGTGGCCGAAGCTGAACATCTGCTGGCGGGTCAGCACCACGCGTACCGAGCGCTTGAGCTGCAGGGCGCCCATCACGGCCAGCGGCAGCTGGTACTGCGGACGCAGGCCGGAGCCGAAGGCGCCGCCCACGTACGGGTTGCGCACCGTGACCTTGTCCTTCGACAGGCCGAAGCCGTGCGAGACGTACCAGCGGCTGTTCTGCGAGCTTTGCGTCTTGTCGTAGATGGTCAGGTGGCCGTCCTCGCCGTAGATCACGGTCGAGGCGAACATCTCCATCGGATTGTGGTGCTCGACCCCGTTGTAGTACTGCGCGTCGACCTTGACCGGCGCGGCGGCGAATGCCTTCTCGCCATCGCCGATGCAGCTGGGCGGCGTGAAGCCGGCCTTCATCTTGCGCGGCTCGTAGGCTTCGTCCAGGCGCTGCAGGTGGTTGGTCTCGTGCTCTTCGACGTCGTAGTGAACCCGCACCAGCGAGGCCGCGTAGCGCGCCGCTTCGAAGGTGTCGGCGATCACCAGCGCGACCGGCTGCCCGCTGTAGAAGATCTCGTCCGAGAACAGGGGCCGGAAGGGCGAGCCGGCCGGCGCCGTCATGTCCTTCCAGGCAATGTCGAAAGAGCGCATCTTGGGACGGTTCTCGTGCGTCATCACCGAGATCACGCCGTGCGCGGTAAGCGCGTCGACGGTATCGATGGCGGTGATGCGGCCCTTGGCCACGGTGCTGCTCACGACCACGCCGTAGCACAGGTCGGGTGCGAAGTATTCGGCCGCATACTGGGCCTGGCCGGTGACCTTGGCGCGGCCGTCGACGCGCGAGACGGCCATGCCGCTCTTGACGCGGCCGGTGCCGGCCGGCGCGCTCGGGGCGCGCAGTTCTGGAATCAGGTCGGTCATGCTCGGTCTCCTTGCGTATTGCGTTCGCCGCCGCTCGCGTAGTTGGTGCCGCGGGCGGCGGTGGTCAAGGCCTGGAAGATGGCGTTCCTCGCCAGGTCCAGCTTGAAGTCGTTGTGGCCGTAGCCGCGCGCGCCCTGAAGGATCGCGTCGGCGGCGGCGGCGAAGGCCGCTTCGCCGGCAAGCTGGCCGACGAGCCTTTCCTCGGCCGCCTCGACGCGCCATGGTTTGTGGGCGACGCCGCCCAGTGCGATGCGCGCGGCCCTGACCGCGCCGCCGGCGTCCAGGTCGAGCGCCGCCGCGACCGACACCAGGGCGAATGCATACGACAGGCGGTCGCGCACCTTGATGTAGGCGCTGTGGGCGCTGAAGCGGTCGGCTTGCGGCACGCTGATATGCGTGATCAGCTCGCCCGGCTGCAGCGTGTTGTCGATCTCGGGGCGGTCTTCCGGCAGGCGGTGGAAGTCGGCGAAGGGGATGTCGCGCTTGCCGCTGCTGGACTGCACGTGCACGACGGCGTCGAGCGCGCGCAGGGCCACGCACATATCCGATGGATGGGTCGCGATGCAGGTCTCGCTGGTGCCGAGGATCGCGTGCTGGCGGTTGACGCCGTCCCTGGCCGGGCAGCCGGTGCCGGGCTCGCGCTTGTTGCAGGGCGTACCGATGTCGTAGAAGTAGACGCAGCGGGTGCGTTGCATCAGGTTGCCGCCGTTGCTTGCCATATTGCGCAGCTGGGGCGAGGCGCCGGCCAGGATCGCGCTCGAGAGCAGCGGAAAGCGCTCTCGAACCAGCGGGTGATAGGCCGTGTCGGCGTTGCGCGCGAGAGCGCCCAGCAGCAGGCCGCCGTCCGCGCCGGCATCGATCCGGTCGAGGTCGAGCCCGTTGATGTCGACCAGCTGCGAAGGACGCATCACGCCTTCCTTCATCAGGTCGAGCAGGTTGGTGCCCCCGGCGATCGGGCGCACGTCGCCGGCATTCAAGGCCGCCAGCACGCCGTCGAGGTCCCGGGCTTGGGTGAAGGTGAATGGATTCATGCCAGCACCGCCCCGGTCGTGAATGCCGGCTTGTCGCCCGGGCTGCCGCCGGCGCGCAGGTCCATGACCTGGATGACCGCCTCGGCGATCTGCGGATAGGCGCCGCAGCGACAGATATTGCCGCTCATGAGTTCGCGCACGTCGTCGCGCGTGTGCGCCTGGCCTTCGTTCATCAGGCCAACGGCCGAACACAGCTGTCCAGGGGTACAGTAGCCGCACTGGAAGGCGTCGCACTCGATGAACGCCTGCTGGATCGGGTGCAGCGCTTCGCCCTGGGCCAGGCCTTCGACCGTGGTGATCTCCTTGCCGTCCTGCATGACGGCCAGGGTCAGGCAGGAGTTGATGCGCTTACCATCCACCAGTACCGTGCAGGCGCCGCATTGTCCCTGGTCGCAGCCCTTCTTGGTGCCGGTCATGCCGGCGCGCTCGCGCAACAGGTCAAGCAAGGTCACCCAGGACTCGACATTGAATTCGCGGTCTTGCCCGTTGATACGTAGGCGCACCGGATACTGCTGGTGAAGTTCCATGGTCATTCCCCTCTATGAGAAGCCATGACCTTACCCGCACGGGGTGGACGCCACGGTTAGGTGACGCACGTATTCCTGAGGTTGGATCGACGTGCGCCGGCCGCGGCGTTCAGGGACCGCGGAATACCACCGTTTTGTTGCCGTCCACAAACACCCGGCGCTCGATATGGAACTTGACCGCCGCCGCCAGCGCCAGGCATTCGTTGTCACGCCCGACGCGGGTCAGCTGGTCGACCCGGTAGTTGTGGTCGACCCGGGTCAGCACCTGTTCGATGATCGGGCCCTCGTCCAGGTCGGGCGTGGCGTAGTGGGCGGTCGCGCCAATCAGCTTGACGCCGCGGTCGAAGGCCTGCTGGTAGGGCTTGGCGCCCTTGAAGCCAGGCAGGAAGGAGTGGTGGATATTGATGCATTTGCCGGCCAGGCGCCGCGCCAGCTCGTCCGACAGGATCTGCATATAGCGCGCCAGGATCATCAGCTCGGAGCCGGTCTCCTCGAAGATCTCGAGCAGGCGCGCCTCTTGCTGCGCCTTGTTTTCTTTCGTGACGGGCAGGAACACGAAGCGGATGCCTTCGCGCTCGACCATCGGACGCAGGTCGAGGTGGTTCGACACCACGGCCGTGATCTGCATATTGAGTTCGCCGTTGCGGCGGCGGTACAGCAGGTCGTCCAGGCAGTGATCGGTCTTCGAGACCATGATCACGGTGCGCACCGGGTCGAGCGGGTCGAACATCTTCCACTGCATGTCGAGGCGGCCGGCGACGAGGTCGGCGAATTCGCTGCGGATCCGGTCGATCGGCGGAGAATGCTCCTGCTGGCGGAACACCGCGCGCATGAAGAAGCGCGCCGTCGAGTCGTCGTCGAACTGCTCCAGCGCGCAGATATAGCAATCGCGCTCGGCGAGGAAGGTCGCCACGGCGGCGACGATGCCGGTGCCGGCCGGGCAGCTGGCGTTGAGGATGTATTCGATGCGGCTGGCGGGCGCCGCGGCGATGCTGCTCATGGGTCGTTCCTGTCGGTTAGGGGCGTGTCGGATGCCGGTCGCGCGGACGCCAGCGGCGGATGGGCCGGCGGCGCTGCGAGGGCCCGGCGCGGCCCGGTCGGCGGCGCTGGCGAGGCGATGTTGTCAGAATATATAGAATGAGGGAAGCGGCCCGCGCCGTCAAGCGTATGCGCATGGCGTGCTACCATGCGCGTTTTTTGCGCATTCCTTTGCACCTCTCGTCATGTCCCTCTCCATTCGCCCCATGGCGCTTGCGGACCTCGATGCCGTGCTGCGCGTGCAGGCGGCCTGCTATCCGCCCGCGATGCAGGAGGCGGCCGCGGTCGTGCACGCGCGGCTGGCGGTGGCGCCGGCCACCAGCCTGGCGGCCTGCGATGCCGACGGCCTATGCGGCTATCTGTTTGCCTACCCGTCGCGCCTGGGCCGGGTGACCGACCTGGGAGCGCCGTTCGAGGTGGCGCTCGACGCCGACACGCTCTACCTGCACGACCTGGCCGTCGACCCGCGCGCACTGGGCCGCGGTCTGGCGCGATCACTGGTGGAGGCGATGCTGGAGCGCGGGCAGGGCCTGCAACTGGTGCATGCGGCCCTGGTCTCGGTCCAGGACAGCACGCGCTTCTGGTGCGGATTCGGCTTCGCGGAGAAGGCGACCCGCGATCCTGGACTATTCACCTATCCGGACGGCGCCGTCTACATGGCGCGCAGCCTGGCCTGAGCCATTGAATTACTGGACGCGACGCACCTTGGCCGTGCTGTTGGTGCCGTCCACGCGCAAGAAGATGGTGCCGAACATATTGCGCTCGATCCTGACCGGGGTGTCGCTACGGCGGGGCAGGACGGCTTCGCTGCCGTCGATGATGCGCCACACCTGGCCGTTGGCCAGGCGGATCTGCGAACCCGGGCCCCAGCCGTCGAAACTACCGACGATCGTGCTCTGGACCGATTTCGGCTGCGCCTCGCGCTGCTTGACTGCCTCCAGGCCGAAGTTCGCCTCGGGCCTGGCAGCCGGCGCTGCGGCGACAGCCGTCGCCGCCGGTTTCGCGACGCCGACGGGAATCGCGTCATAACAGGCTACGCGGGTCGCGATGTCGCCAAGGGCGCGGCATTTCAGGAGCGCGGCATCGTCGGCGAGCGCGGCACCGGAGACGAGGAGCAGTACGGCAAGAGGCAGGGCTTTCATTGGATTCCTTGGTCTGAATAGAAGCGTGCCCCGTCGGGGGGCGGCTTCGATTATAGGGGAAGCCGATGGCAGAATGAAAATCCGGAGGCGGCAAGCGGCGCGGCGGCGCAAGGCCTATACTGCCGGATCGGCGGCGCCAGACAATCCGGATCGTGGCGCGTCCTCACCACGAAGGAAGACCATGACCCAGCAAGTAACGATCATCGCGACGCTGTACGCCAAGGCGGGCCAGGAAGACGCGCTCGCACGGCGCCTGCGCGCGATGACGCTCGACACCCGCACGGAAGCCGGCTGCATCCTGTACGAGCTGCAGCGTTCGAACGACGATCCGCGCGAGTTCGTCCTGGTCGAGTATTGGCGTGACGCCGAGGCGGTGGCCTTGCACGACGCCAGCGCGCACATGGCGGCGCTGGTGGCCGACTTGCCGGCGCTGCTCGAGCGCCCGGTATCGGTGCGCAAGTTCACGCCGGCCGGCTGACGGCCGCGCCGCCCGGCTCAGGCGGCGCGGCCGAACAGTCCGATCTGCAGGCCGCGCGCCATGCCGCGCGCCGCGTCGACCAGGGCCTCGGCGTCGCCCTGTGCGAACAGCGCGCCGGCCCTGGCCTCGAACAGGACCAGCCAGCGCGCGAAGTGTGCGGGCGTGAGCTGCGGCATGGCCCGGTGCTTGCCGTAGACGTTGCCGCGAAACTCGTGCGCGCCAAGCATGGCGGTACTCCAGAACGACACCATGCGCTCCTTGTGGTGGGCCCAGGCGCCGTCGGCGATTGCACCGGCGAACACGGGCCCGAGCAGGGCGTCGCGCCTGACGTCGTCATAGAAGGCGTCGACCAGTTCGACCAGGCTCGAGCGGGCCAGAGGCAGATAATTCGGTGCGCTCATGGCGTTCAACCCGGCTTTCCGTCGAGGCGTGGGCTGGCCAGCCAGGGCCCGTAGCGCAGCAGGTAGACCACGAAAGCCAGCGACCACAGCGCCGCCGACAGCGCCAGCGTGTGACCGCGCGCCGGGGCGTCGAACAGGTTCGCGGCCAGGCGCGCGGCCACCGCCAGCGGCAGCAGCAGGAATATCGCGACCTCGGGACGTCCCGCCTGCAGGGTGCGCCCCGTATGGCCGCGCGCGGTGCGGGTGATCATGGCGCCGATCATGCCCGTCATGGCGCCTGCCGCCAGCAGGTGCAGGGCGGCGCTGCCGCTGACGACGCCGATACCGGCCAGGCCAAGGGCGGCCAGGCCCGCCACCAGCAGGGCGTACGACAGGTGGAATGACCACAGCAGCGGCGTGCGCAGGGTCGCCAGAGGATCCCACAGGATGAGGCGCGCTGCGTTGAGCAGGCTGGCGGCGATCCCTGCCAGCAGGATCAGCCAACCGGGGGCGGCGGCCAGCCAGCATATGCCCAGCAGCGCGATCGCGGCGATGCTGGCGAGGTCCAGGCGCACGATGTTGCGCGGCCGGCTGCCGGGTGCGCCGTTGCGGGTAAACATCGGGCCGACGCGGCCTCCGATCACCGCCACCAGCAGCACCAGCAGCAGGATCGCGCCATGGATCGGCGCCAGCGGCGAGACCGCCACCACGCCATTGAGCGCGAGGTGGAACACCAGGTTGCATGTGCCGAGCAGGGCGAGCACCACGCAGATCGGCAGGTTGCGGCGATTGTCCGCGCGCAGCAGCAGGCGCAGGATGACGCCGGCCACCGCGAACAGGAAGGCCACGTCGACCAGCGCGTACAGCAGCGGCGGCGCGCCGAGCGCGGCGCAGCGGCCCGCGATCCACAGCACCACCAGCGCCTGCAGGCTACGGCCGCGCGGCGTCGCCAGAGCGGTCCAGTTCTGTACCGCGGTCAGGAGAAACCCGGCGACCACCGCGACCGCAAAACCGAACACCATCTCGTGGGTATGCCACAGCAGGTCGACCGGCCCCCGGGGCAGCAGGCCCAGGTAGGCCAGCAGCCAGGCCGGCACCGCCACCGCGGCGAAGGCGGCAGCCAGCAGATAGAAGGGGCGGAAACCGAGCCGCCATAGGGGGGCGTCGGCCGAGGTCAGGTGCGGCTGGCGGGGAGGGGAATTGGTGGCGGGAGCGGAGTGCATGCGGTCCTCCAGTTTTAAGATGTAATTAGGATACATCAAAATGCGCGCGCCGAGGTCGATCTGTCGGACTACGCCGTCTTGCCGACTGTCGGAAAATTTGACAGTCAACCCGGGCGTATTGATGACGGGTAAAAAATTTCTTGTAAAATCAAGAGCATGCCTGCGCGACACAATCGGGCCTGATTCTTGCTCATCCGTGATGAGCATTCATGAGGAGCAAGTCGATGTTGCGTTTTACACCTTTGTTGTTCGCGGCCGCATTGCTGGCCCAGCCGGTCCAGGCCGGCGTCAAGTACTCCTGGCAGCAAGTCGAGGCGTCCAGCTCGATGCCCGGCAAGCTGAATCTCGAACTCGTCTTTTCCGAGCAGGCCGTCGGTCAAGGCAGCCTGAACCTTAATATCAGGAATAACTGCCATGTTGGCGGGTCTTGCGATTTTACGCAGGACAGCCTGCTGTCCCTGCGTTATTCGTTTGACGGCGTCAACGTGATCGATTACCACCACACCAGCGAGCCGAAGGTGCACTACGATTACATCGACCTGGCGATGACTTTCCAGCCTGATGGCCTGCTGAGCGGATCGCTGTTCGCCTCCAACGGCGAATCGGACTTCAGTATGGCGAGCACAGGTTCGCTTTTCAAAGTGATTCGGGCCGATAGCGACCAGCCGACCGGCTGCGGCTTCCAGTTCCCGCAGTGCTCGGGAGCGACCGGCCTGTTGAGCGCGCAGCTGCCGCAAGGTGAAGTGCCGGAGCCTTCCAGCGCGGCGCTGGCCGGACTGGGGCTGCTGGCGGCCTGGCTCGGACTGCGACGCAAGGGCCGGGGTCAGGCCTGACCCCAGCTTGATCTCAGGTAAGCGGCGCCAGGAGCGCCGCCGTATCCGGCGCGCCCATGCGGCTTGCGGCATCGAAGGCGCTGACCCCATCGGCATCGCGCCGTGACGGGTCGGCGCCGCGCTCGATCAGCAGCCGCGCGATCGCGACCCGGTTGAACATGGCGGCGAACATCAGCGCGGTCTTGCCGGACGGTCCCGCATGGTCGGCAATCGCGCCATGGTCGAGCAGCAGGGCGGTCACTCCCAGGTCGCCCTTGAAGGCGGCCCCGTGCAGCGGCGTCTGTCCGGCATCATTCATCAACTGCGGATCCGCGCCGTGCTCGAGCAGCACGCGTGCGGCGTCCCCATGGCCGTGGTAGCAGGCCAGCATCAAGAGGCTGTCGCCGCGCTCGTTGCGCAGGTTCGGCGGCAGGCCCTGGGCCAGCAGCGCGCCAAGCGGCTCGGCGTCGCCGGCGCGGGCGTACTGGAACACCCGGCGCACCCATTCGAGCGTGGCTTCGTCGAGTTCCGCCGGCCTGGCTGGCGGGGTGGCGTCGTTGGCTTGCATGCTGGTCCCTGTGTGAATGCGAAGCTTGATTAAATCATATCCGGCGCCGCCATGCATGCGCCGAATCATGCGCGCTGGCGGCCGGCCGCGTGCTCGGCCGCCTCAAAAATCCAGGCTGGCAGGGCCAGCGCCGGCAACAGCATGCCGGTCACCAGCGCGGCATGCCAGCCATGCCGGGCGTAGATCCAGCCGCCGAGCGCCGAGCCAAGCGCGCCGCCGGCAAAGAACAGGGCGAAGTACAGGCCGTTCAGGCGGCTGCGGATCTCGGCGCCGAGTGCGAACAGGGCGCGTTGGCCGAGCACCAGGTTGGCGGCGACGGCGGCGTCGAGCGCGATCGCGGCCAGGGCCAGCAGGCCGAGCGCCAGCGGTTTCGACTGGGGCGCCGCATCCGGCCCGAAGAGCGGCAGCAGGAAGCTGAGGGCGCCGACGCCAAGGGCGACCGCCGTCGCGCCGAGCGTGTGGCCGCGGTCGGCCAGGCGGCCGGCGATGGGCGAGGCCACGGCGCCGGCCATGCCGACCAGGGCGAACAGCGCGATGCCGTTCTGGCTCAGGCCGAAATCGGGGCCGGACAAGGCTTGCGGCACGACGGTCCAGAACAGGCTGAAGGCGCCGAACAGCCCGGCGTGGTACAACGCGCGGCGGCGCAGCACGACGGTGCTGGCCAGCACCGGCCACAGCGAGGCAATCAGGCTTGCATAGCGTTCGGTAGCGCGTGGGCGGCGCTGCGGCAGCGTGAAATGCAGCACCACGGCCAGCAGCAGCACCATGGCGGCGGCGATGCCGAACACCGCCTGCCAGCCGCCAAAACCCGCCAGCACGCTGGCAACGGGGCGCGCCACCATGATCCCGAGCAGCAGGCCGCTGACGACCTTGCCCACGGTCTGGCCGCGCGTGGCCTCGGGCGCCAGGTGGGCGGCGAATGGCACCAGTACTTGCGCCACCACGGCGCCCAGGCCGATCGCCAGCGCCGCCAGCAGGAACTGCCATGCCGTGTCGGCGCTCGCGGCCAGCGCCAGGGCGGCGCCGGTGGCGGCCAGGCCGCTCACGATCAGGCGCCGGTTCTCGAGCAGGTCGCCCAGCGGCACGATGAACAAGAGACCAAGGCAGTAGCCGATCTGGGTCAGCGTGACCACCAGGCCGGCGGCCGCCGGCGGCATGCCCAGGGCGGCCCCGATCGGGCCGACCAGCGGCTGGGCGTAGTACAGGTTGGCGACGATGATGCCGGCCGCGGCGGCCAGCAGCAGCGTCATGCCGCTGGACAGGGGATGTTGGGTAGATGAAGGCATGCTGCGCTCCTGATGGGGGATGGATTGCGCCATTCTAGGCAGGATTGCAGCAGAGATAATTAGGGCATAATGCTCACATACAATTCATCTGATGTGAACAATGATGGACAAGGTGAAGGCAATGCAGACCTTCGTGCGGATCGTCGAGGCGGGCAGCTTCACGAAGGCCGCCGAATCGCTCAACCTGCCGCGCGCCTCGCTGACGGCGACCATGCAAAACCTGGAGCGCCATCTCGGCGCCCAGCTCTTGCAGCGCACCACCCGCCGGCTGTCGCTGACGCCCGACGGTGAGCGCTACTACGAACAGTGCGCGGCCATCCTGGCTGCCATCGAGAACGCCGAAGCCGGCTTCCTGGGGCCGGATGCGGGCCGCATGCACGGGCGGCTGCGGATCGATCTTCCGGGCGCCCTTGGCCGCGCCATCGTGCTGCCCCGCATCGGCGAATTTTGCCGCGCCTGTCCAGGGATCGAGCTGAGCATCGGCATGAGCGACCGCCTGGTCGACCTGACCGGCGAAGGGATCGATGGCGCGCTGCGGGTGGGTAGCCTGGAGGATTCGAGCCTGGTGGCGCGCCGCATCGGCTTGATGCGCTTCGTGATCGCGGCGACGCCCGAGTACCTGGCGCGGCGCGGCGTACCGGCCTCGATCGACGACCTGGCGGGACACGAGGGCGTCGTGCATTTCTCGGGCCGCAGCGCACGGGCCTTCGACTGGGAGCTGCAGGAGGGTGACGCCGTGCGCAAGGTCGCGCTGAAAGGCGGGAT
Organism: Telluria sp. RT2P19; assembly: GCF_059685725.1. Classification (NCBI taxonomy): domain Bacteria; kingdom Pseudomonadati; phylum Pseudomonadota; class Betaproteobacteria; order Burkholderiales; family Oxalobacteraceae; genus Telluria; species Telluria sp. RT2P19. The sequence continues at coordinate 53,520 of NZ_JCASIL010000026.1, read as the reverse complement.
CGGCGTCAACGACGCCGAGGCAAACCTGATTCTGGCCCTGCAGGGGCTCGGCCTGGCGCAGCTGGCGCGTTACCAGGTGCGCGATCGTGTCGGGGTGTTGCGGGAGGTGCTGCCGGGCGTGCGTCCGACGCCGATGCCGGTGTCGCTGCTGTACCCGCGGGGCCGCATCGCCAATCCGCGGCTGCAGGCGTTCGCACAGTGGCTGGCGCAGGTGTTCGCCGACGATCCCGACCTGTGCCTGGCGCACGATTGAGCGGTCGCAAGCGCCAACCGTGTCCGGCGCAGCACGATGGAACGCCCGATTGCCACACAGGAGCGGCGATGAAACCCAGCGCCTTGATCGGGATCGCGGCCTGCCTTCCGCTCTGGGTGCAGGCGGCAATCCCCTATGTGTACCCGTTCAATGCGATGACCGGCGAAGAAGTCGTCGAACACCGGCTCATGGAGCCGAAGACCCAGCTCGACCACATCAATCGCGAGAAAGTCGACGCCTACCTGAACGGCATCAAGGACGGCGCCCACGGCCGCGAGTGGTGCCTGGCCAGGCCGGTGCTCCCGGCAGAATTGAACCTGGCCGTGGTCAGGTACCTGCAGGCGTCCCGCAAGCCGGCCGAATTGAAAGAAAACGCGGCGCCGCTCGTGCTGGCCGAGCTGCGCCGGCGCTTCCCCTGCCCGACGCCGCGCAAGAAGAAGCGCTGACGGTCTTGCGCCGGACGTGGGTCAGAAATCGACGTTCATCGACAGCCACAGGCGGCGGCCGTCCGCATTGTTGACGAACACACTGGTATAGGTCGGCGCCGCGCTCGGCGTATCGCGATACGGGCGGTAGTCGATGAAGTCCTTGTTGAGCAAATTGTAGAGCGCGGCATTGATCGAGATCGTCGGCGTGACCTGGTAGCTGGTCCCCAGGTGCAACATGGTGTAGGCCTTGTAGTCGCCCAGCTGCGCTTTGGCGGCGCGGGTCGACGCCGACGTGCCAGGGTCGCGGAAACGCTCGCTGCGGTACTCGGCGCGCAGCCACGAATTCCACTGCGGCGAGATGTCCCAGGTCAGGCGCGCATTGACCGAATGCTCCGGCGTGTCGGACAGCGGTTTGCCCTCGTTCGGACCGCTCTTTTGCTCGCTGTCGGTATACGTGTAGTTGGCGCTCGCGGCCCAGCCGGCGGCGAGCGGGAAGCGGGTCGCCAGCTCGAAGCCGCGGGTCACGGCCTCGTCGACGTTGGTCGACTGGCCGAAGGCGTCGACATTGGGCCAGTTGCCGAAGCTGACGCAGCCCGGACGGTTTTGCGCGCCACGGAACGTGCAGTTGAGCAGGCCCGCGCCGCTGGTGATCTTGTCCTTGAAGTCATTGTTGAACACCGTCGCGTTGGCGGTCCAGCCGGCGCCGTTGTCGAAGTAGGCGCCCAGTTCGGTGGTCACGCTGGTCTCGGGTTTCAGGCCTGGGCTGCCGACCAGCGGAATCGTCCCCTGGCCACCGAAGCCGTTGATGCCGGGCGAGAGCTGCTCCACGCGCGGGGTCTTGTAGCCCTTGCTGACGCCGCCCTTGAACGTCCATTGCGGCGACGCGGTCCACACCAGGTAGGCGCGCGGGCTGGTCTGGCCGCCAAAGATGCTGTGGTCGTCGTAGCGCGCGCCGAGCGTCAGCGCCAGGCGTTCGTGGAATCGCCATTCGTCTTCCACGAACAGCGCTTTCTGGATGAAGGCGAAGGCTTCCGGCGCCACGCCGTCGACCATCTCGGCGTCCCAGTGCTGGGCGCCGATGGTGGTCAGGTGGTCGCCCCATGGGACCAGCAATTTGGTGTCGAACACCTTGCTCTCGACTTCCAGCGTCCGTGGGGCGCCGGCGGTCGCGCCCGGCGTGCCGGGCGGGATGGTGCGGCCGATGGTTTCGGTCTTGTTGACCATATAGCTGCTGTCCCAGGTGCCGAACGGCAGGCGCGCCTTGTAGGCCAGCGTGGTCTGGTCGCGCTCGTATTGTTGTTCGGGACCGTAGCCGCCTTGCACGCCCAGGGTGCCGAGCTGGCTGTTAGCGTTGTCGTATTTCTGGCGCGTTGCATCGGCGTCCAGCGTGAGCTCGTGGTAGCGGTTCGGCGTGAAGGCCAGCCGCGCGCCGAGATTGCGCACGGTCGATTCGACCGGATTGGCGCCCATGGTCAGGCCCCTGGCCTGGTTCTCGTGGCTGATGTTGGCGGCGTCGCGGCGCTGTGCGCTGCCGCGCAGGGCCAGGCCGAGTACCTCGCTGGCGATCGGACCGCTCAGGTAGAACTTGCCGGCCTTGACGTCGCCGAACGACGATTCCTCTTGCACCGTGTAATCGGCCGAGACCGTGCCGTTCCACTGCCTGCCGACCTTGCGCGTGATGATGTTGACCACGCCGCCCATCGCGTCCGAACCGTACAGGGTCGACATCGGGCCGCGGATGATCTCGATGCGCTCGATCGCGCCGACCGGGGGCATGAAGCTGGTCGACGTGCCGCCAAAGCCGTTCGGGGTCACATTGCCGGCCGCGTTCTGTCGGCGGCCGTCGATCAGGATCAGGGTGTAGTCGCTCGGCATGCCGCGGATGCTGATGTTCATGCCGCCGGTTTTGTCGCCGGCGGCGCCGACATCGATCCCTTCCACGCTTTCCAGGGCCTGGGCCAGGTTGCCGAAGCGTTCTTTTTCGAGCTGCTCGCGGGTCAGCACGGTGATCGAAGCCGGCGCTTCGCGGATGGCCTGCTCGAAACCGGAGGCGGTGACGACGACGGTGGGCATCTCGGCCGGTATGACATTGACGCTCGCGTGCGCGGCGAACGGCAGGGCGCCGACGGCGAAGCTCAGGAGGGATCGGCGCAGCAGGGGTGCGTGCAGTGCAGGGGTAGGCATCGTGTATCCGTCGTTTTGGTTAAGTGCGTGTATTGACAGCTGTTAAGTCATGTAAAGAGATCGAACCGGCAACATTTTAAACACAAATAAGAATCATTCCTATTCTTATTTGTGACCAGGGTGGTGGCGCGAGCGATGGCGCGCCGTTGCCGCACCGACGCCTACCCAGTTGTTGGATTCCAACAACGTTCTGTTGTCGGCTATCATGTCGGGCACATCTGGACACGACTATCGGTCCCGATGGCAACGCCCCATCGTCACTACAGCCCACACAGGAGACCACATGAAGAAGACCTTGATCCTGGCCGCGAGCCTCGCCGCCGCCGTTGCCGCCGCCCCCGCCGCCCAGGCCAGCGCCGACCTGGCCAAGGCCAAGGCCTGCATGGCTTGCCACGCGGTGGGAAGCAAGCTGGTCGGCCCTTCCTACAAGGATGTCGCCGCGAAGTACGAAAAAGACGCCGGCGCCGAAGCCCGCCTGGTGCAAAAGATCCAGAAGGGCAGCAGTGGCGCCTGGGGCCCGGTCCCGATGCCGGCGAACCCGCAGGTCAGCGATGCCGATGCGAAGACGCTGGCAAGGTGGATCCTGGCGCAGAAATGACTGGAGGGCGCCGGCGCCAGGCGTCGCCTTGCCGGCGCGGTACCTGCTTGCGGGCGGGCTACCCGGGCAGGGGCCGCCCAGCTTCTTCCCCGGCGATGTCCTCGCCTAGGCCCACCCGTTACCTCGAGACGGCGTCGCCACGGGTCAGGGTCAAGCTGGGCGCGCTGTAGAAGCTCGGGCCGTGGACAGTGAACCTGCGCGAGCACTTCTACGGCAAGTCGTCCGAGCAGTTCTCGTCCGACGCTGCGCTGTACCACGAAAACAAGATCGAGACGGAGGTCCTGACCGACCTCGGGTTGAGCTGCCAGTTCGGCAGGGCCTGGACCGTGTCGCTTCGCGCGTCCAAGCTGTTGGGCGCATACCCGGACGAAGTCAATCCGCTGGTGCTGGCGCAGCAGCGCGCCAATCTCGATAATGGGGCGGTGACGATCTATCCGGCCTTCTCTCCCTGCGGCATCAAGGGCGCTATTACCATGCACGCGCCAGCCTGAAGTTCTGCGTGACACGGGTGGGCGGCGGCTGGTCCTGGCGGCTGCGCGGCTGGTTTGCGCATCTGGCGAATGATCGAAAATTTCGATCGAAGACCTGTGTATTATCCGTTTTCCAAGCGTTCACGGCGCGCGCATAATGACTCCATCGCATCGAACGAGACGACCGAACTAGCCGGCCAGACCGGGCGCGGAAGATTCGAGAGGTTCGATGATATCCAATCTCGAAAGGAGCACATCATGTTGAACGTACGTAAAAGCAATGAACGCGGCGGCGCAAGTTTCGGCTGGCTGGACTCGAAGCACACCTTCTCCTTCGGTCATTACCATGATCCGAAGCATACGGGTGTCGGCCCCTTGCGGGTCATCAACGAAGATAAAGTGATGCCCGGCCGCGGTTTCGATTCGCACGGCCACCGCGACATGGAAATCATTTCTTACGTGCTCGATGGTGCACTGGAGCACAAGGACAGCATGGGCAACGGCTCGGTCCTGCGCTATGGCGACGTGCAGATCATGAGCGCAGGTTCAGGCGTGGTACACAGCGAGTACAACCACTCCAAGAGCGAAGGCGTGCACTTCCTGCAGATCTGGATCATGCCGAACGTGGGCGGCGCCGAACCGCGCTACGAGGAAAAGCACTTCGACACCGCCGACAAGGCCGGCAAGCTGCGGCTGATCGGCTCGCCCGACGGCCGCGACGGCTCGGTCTCGATCCGCCAGGACGCCGCCCTGTATGCGACCATCCTCGATGGCGACGACCAGGTCCGGCATGACTTGGGCGCCGGACGCCAGGCCTATGTCCACGTGGTGCGCGGCCAAGTCACGGTCAACGGCGTCGCGCTGGACGGCGGCGATGCGCTGACGGTCGCCGACGCAGCAGCCGTGACCCTGGCCCGGGCCGCGGGCGCCGAAGTCCTGCTGTTCGACCTGCCGCAATAAACAGGCGCGCCGCCCCCAAAAGCGGGGCGGCGGCCGGATCACGACAACAACCGGAGACGACCATGCAAGTGACGACCACCCGCGGCAACGACAAGCTGCAGTACAAGATCCAGATCGGCAGGCACCAGTTGCTTGCCGACGCCCCCGAAGCCTTGGGCGGCGACGACAGCGGCCCCGAGCCGCACGATCTCCTGGCCGCCGCGCTGGCCGCCTGCACCGCGCTCACCGTGACCATGTACGCCAGGCGCAAGGGCATGCGGCTGGAGGACGTGCGGGTGGCCATCGACCATGGCCAGCAGGACGGCGCCTATGCCCTGCGGCGCCACATCGAGTTCGTCGGCCAGCTGGGCGAGGAAGAACGGGCGCGCCTGCTCGACATCGCCAACAAGTGCCCGGTCCACAAGACCTTGTCCGGGACGATCGACATCCAGACCGACGTCGTCTAGACGCTCCCCGGGCCCGCGCAGGGATCGAGCACCATGCGCGCGAACGCAGCGCTTGAACGCATCCGCTCGATCCACCACTTGAGCGCGGCGCCATCCTCGCCGCTGCGCCAGGCCAGGTAGAAGGTTTCATCCGCTTTCGGCTCCACCACCTGTTTTTCGACCAGCAGCCCACGCTTGATGGCTGGTCGCGCCCAGGGCTCGGGCAGGAAGCCGAAGCCCAGGCCCTGGAGCTGGAACTCGTACTTGGTGCGCATGTCGGGCACCGCCAGCGTCTCTTGCCCGAAGAGCAGGCCGACGGTGCGCGCGCCCAGCACGCGGGCCGAATCCGCTACCGAGATCGCGCGGTAGGGCAGCAGGTCGGACTTGTCCAGCGGATGGGCAAGCGCGGCCAGCGGATGGCCGGGCGCCACGGTGAACACGAAGGCGCTGGTGCCGAGCGGTTCGGCGATATAGCCGCCGCCGGATGGGCCTTCGCCGGCCGCGCCGACCAGCAGGTCGACGCGGCGGTCGAGCAGGGCGTCCCAGGTGCCCGACAGCGACTCGCGCACGATGCGCAGCCGGGTCTGGTCGGCCACCTCGTAGAAGGCTTCGATGTCGGCCCGCAGGGCGCCGGCCGACAGCACGGAGTCCATGCCCAGCGCGATCTCGGTTTCCCAGCCCGAGGCCACGCGCCGCACGCGCGATTCGAGGTCGCCGGCGGCGCGCAGCAGGTAGCGGCCTTCCTTGAGCAACTCCTGGCCGGCGGCGGTGAGTGTCACCTTGGGACCGAAGCGGTCGAACAGGCGCACGCCCAGGTCGTCTTCGAGCTTGGAGACCGTGTACGAGATGGTTGAGGGCACGCGGAACAATTCCTTGGCGGCCCCGGCGAAGGAGCCGCGGCGGGCGATGGTTTCGATGATCTGGAGGGCGTCGAGGCTGAGCTTGAGCAATTGCGTGTCCTGTTGGGCGCGGTCGCGCCGTCAAGCGCAATGATAGCGCCAAGTAGCGCCCGAGCCCAAGCCCCCGCGTCCTGAAAATAGCAATCTGATTCTATCGCCGCGCTGATGGTCTGACGATACTGGAATGCGTTGGCGCCGATCTGGCGTGCACCGCAAGGAGGAGTACAAGATGTATCTGATTTCACTGGGCGCCGGCATCCTGGCCGGCCTGTTGTACGGCCTGATCAACGTGCGATCGCCGGCGCCGCCGGCGATCGCCCTGGTGGGCCTGCTCGGCATGCTGGTCGGCGAGCAGATCGTTCCGGTCGCCAAGCGCTTGATCGAGGGCCATCCGGTCACCGCCGGCTGGTTCGCCAGCGAATGCCAACCCAAGATCACCGGCGTCGCCGCCAAGCCGCCGGCGGTGCACGACCCGGATGGCCCGCGCCAGGGCTGATCACGCGAGTTTCCATGGGCTGCCAAGCCGTACGCGTCGCGGCCACCCACAACCACAAGGAGAAAATCATGAGCAATCCAAAACTCGAAGTCCTGACCCCGCAGAATTCCCAGCTGATCGTCATCGACCACCAGCCGCAGATGGCGTTCGGCGTGCAGTCGATCGATCGCCAGACCCTCAAGAACAACGTGGTCGGCCTGGCCAAGGCGGCCAAGGTGTTCAACATCCCGACCACCATCACCACCGTCGAAACCCAATCGTTCTCGGGCAATACCTACCCCGAGCTGCTGGACGTCTTCCCCGGCCAGCAGATCCTGGAGCGCACCTCGATGAACTCGTGGGATGACCAGAAGGTACGCGATTCGCTCAAGGCGAATGGCCGCAAGAAGGTCATCGTGGCCGGCCTGTGGACCGAGGTGTGCAACACCACCTTCGCGCTGTGCGCGATGCTCGAAGGCGACTATGAGATCTACATGGTGTCGGACGCCTCCGGCGGCACCACCAGGGAAGCGCACGACATGGCCATGCTGCGCATGGTGCAGGCCGGCGCGGTGCCGGTGACCTGGCAGCAGGTGCTGCTCGAGTGGCAGCGCGACTGGGCCCACCGCGACACCTATAACGAGGTGATGAAGATCGTCACCGAGCATTCGGGCGCCTATGGCATGGGCGTGGACTATGCCTACACCATGGTGCACAAGGCGCCGGCGCGCGCCAGCGGCGCGCACGAAGTGCTGGCCCCGGCGCCGGCGCGCTGATCCGGCGCGCCGAGCGCTTCGTCGTCCTTGCCGTCGCACGCCCTCCAAAGCGCGCGGCGGCTGCCGCAAACCCGCCGCGCGATGTTTGGCCGGCGTCATTTGGAGCATACGCATGAACCAAGCACAGCCCACCGCAAACCCGGGCCCAGGCGCAGTCCCGGCCGCCGAATCGCCGCTCATCCTCATCAACGGCTGCTTTCATACCGCCGACCGTGAACAGCCGCAGGCCAGCGCCGTCGCCATCCAGGGAGGCCGCTTCCTGGCCGTGGGCGACACCGACTACGTGATGCGCCACCGCGCTGATGGCAGCCAGGTGATCGACTTGAACGGCCGCACCGTGGTCCCGGGCCTGAACGACTCGCACCTGCACCTGATCCGCGGGGGCCTCAACTACAACCTCGAGCTGCGCTGGGAAGGCGTGCCATCGCTGGCCGATGCGCTGCGCATGCTCAAGGAACAGGCCGCGCGCACGCCGAATCCGCAATGGGTGCGTGTAGTGGGCGGCTGGAATGAATTCCAGTTCGCCGAGCGCCGCATGCCGACGCTCGGCGAGATCAACGCCGCCGCGCCCGATACGCCGGTCTTCATCCTGCACCTGTACGACCGCGCACTGCTCAACCGCGCAGCCCTGCGCGCCGTCGGCTACACGAAAGACACCCCCGATCCGCCGGGCGGCGAGATCGTGCGCGATGGCGCCGGCAACCCGACCGGCATGCTGATCGCGCGGCCGAACGCGATGATCCTTTACGCCACGCTGGCCAAGGGGCCGACCCTGCCGCGCGAACTGCAGGTCAATTCCACGCGCCAGTTCATGCGCGAACTGAATCGCCTGGGCCTGACCAGCGCGATCGACGCCGGCGGCGGCTTCCAGAACTATCCCGACGACTACGCCGTGATCGAGGAACTCGACGCCGCCAACCAGCTCACCATCCGTATCGCTTACAACCTCTTCACCCAGAACAAGGGCCAGGAGCTCGAGGATTTCCAGCGCTGGACCGGCATGGTCACGCCGGGGCAGGGCAGCGACTATTATCGCCACAACGGCGCCGGCGAGATGCTGGTGTTCTCGGCCGCCGACTTCGAGGACTTCCTGGAGCCGCGTCCCGACCTCGCCCCCGGCATGGAAGACGAACTGGAAAAAGTGGTGCGCCACCTGGTAGCCCAGCGCTGGCCGTTTCGCCTGCACGCGACCTACGACGAATCGATCTCGCGCATGCTCGACGTGTTCGAGAAGGTCGACCGCGACATCCCGTTCGACGGCCTGCACTGGATGTTCGACCACTGCGAGACCATCACCCAGCGCAATATCGACCGCGTCGCCGCGCTCGGCGGCGGCATCGCGATCCAGCACCGCATGGCCTTCCAGGGCGAATACTTCGTAGAGCGCTACGGCAGCGACGCCGCGCAATCGACGCCGCCGATCAAGCGCATGCTCGAGACCGGCGTGCCGGTCGGGGCCGGCACCGACGCCACGCGCGTGGCCAGCTACAACCCGTGGACCGCGCTGTACTGGCTGGTGACGGGGCGCACCGTCGGCGGCCTGGCGCTGTACGGCACGGCCGGCCACCTGCCGCGCCAGGTCGCGCTCGAACTGTGGACGGCGGGCAGCGCCTGGTTCTCGAACGAACAGGCGCAGAAGGGCCGCATCCGCGAGGGCATGTTCGCCGACGTGGCCGTGCTGTCGCAGGATTTCTTCAGCATCGACGCCGAGGAAATCAAGGCGATCGAATCCGTGTTGACCGTGGTCGGCGGCCGCATCGTGTACGGCGGCGCCGAGTTTGCCAACCTCGGTCCGCCGCCGATTGCCGTGCTGCCCGACTGGTCGCCGGTGCAGAAGGTCGCGGGCCACTGGAGGAAAGCCGCACCGCAAGTGCAGCAAAAGGCGCTGGCGCACCAGTGCAGCGGCCCTTGCGGCGTGCACGCCCACAGCCACGACACGGCGCGCCGTTCCAGTGTGCCGGTGTCGAACTACAGCGGCTTCTGGGGCGCGCTGGGCTGCAGCTGCTTCGCGTTCTGACGATGGCGGCGCCGACTCCATCGCGCCTTGAGGGCTTCAATATGGGTTTCCTCGGAGGCTATGTCGACACCCTGGGCTTCATCGGCCTGTTCGGCCTGTTCACGGCCCACGTCACCGGCAACTTCGTGCTGCTCGGGGCGTCGCTGGCCGATCCGGCCAATATCCCGTCGCTGCTGAAGATCCTGGCCTTCCCGGCCTTCATCCTGGGCATCGCCGCGGCGCGCCTCCTGGTCGCATCCTGCGAGCGGCGCGGGCGTAACGCGCATCGCCCATCGTACCTGCTGCAGCTGGTACTGCTGCTCGGTTTCATGGCCTGTGGCATGCTGTCCGAACCGGTGGCCCGCGACATGTCGGCCCTGGCGATGGCGGCCGGCCTGCTCGGCACCGCCGCCATGGGCGCCCACAGCGCGGCCAGCAAGCTGCTGCTGGCGCACCTGGCGCCGACCTCGATGATGACGGGAAACGTGACCCAGCTGGTGATCGACACGGTCGACCAGCTGCGCGGTGCCGGCGACGCGGCCACCACGGCGCGCTGCAGCAAGTTCTTCTGGCCGCTGTGCGGCTTCGCCATCGGCTGCGCGGCGGGCGCCTTCCTGTTCCTGGCGTTCGGCTTCGCTTCGCTGGCAGTGGCGGTGGCGATCCTGTGCCTGCACCTGTTGCGGCCAAGCCTGGACGGTGTATGAAGAAAGGGCGGCTGGAGGCGTTCAGCGACGGCGTCATCGCCATCATCCTCACCATCATGGTGCTGGAGCTGGCGCCTCCCCAGGGGACCTCGGCCGGCGACCTGCTGGCGGTGGCCCCGGGCTGGCTGCGCTATGGGCTCAGCTTCGTGTATGTCGGCATCTACTGGATCAACCACCATGCCTTGCTCGAGCGTGTGGAACAGGTCGACTGGGCGGTGCTGTGGGCCAACCTGCACCTGCTGTTCTGGATGTCGCTGATTCCGTTCGTGACCGCCTGGGCGGGCGAGCACCCGAGGGCGCCGCTGCCGATCGCCCTGTATGGCGTGGTGCTCTTTTTGTGCTCGGTGTCCTTCATGCTGCTGTCGTGGCGCCTGGGTTTCCTGACCGGCCTGGATCACGCGCATACATGGCAGAACGCCAAGAACCGGCTGTCGCTGGCGATGTATGCGCTGGCGGTGCTTGTCGCACTGTGGCAGCCGGCACTGGCGGCGGTGATCCACGTACTGCTGGCGGCCCTGTGGCTGGTGCCGGCCAGGGTGGGGCGCGCCGGGCTGACTGGACGCAACTAGCCGGCGCTGGCATCATCCCCGACGACGGCCGCGACAACAAGAAGAGGAGCACCGTGAACAGCCAACCGAGAATCATCGACGTCCTGATCGCCGACGACCATCCCCTGATGCGCGAAGGAATCGCCGCCGTGATCAGCAGCCAGGCCGATATGCGGGTGGTGGGCGAGGCCGCCGACGGCCTGGACGCGATCGACCTGTATCGCCGCTTGCGGCCGGACGTCACCCTGGTCGACCTGCAGATGCCGCGTTTGAACGGCATGGACGCGATCGCGGCGATCCGCGCCGAATTCCCGCGCGCCTGCCTGGCGATCCTGACGACCTTCCGCGGCGACGCGCGCGCCATGCAGGCGATCAAGGGCGGGGCCCAGGGCTACCTGCTCAAGAGTTCCCTGCGCAAGGAGCTGACCGATGCGATCCGGGTGCTGGCCTCCGGCCATCGCTACATACCATCGGAAATCGCCGGTGAACTGGCGCGCCACCTGGGCCAGGAGAGCCTGACGGTGCGTGAACTGCAGGTGCTCGAGCTGATAGCGCGCGGCAATGGCAACAAGCAGATCGGCGCCGCTCTGAACCTGTCCGAGGACACGGTGAAGGGCCACCTGCGCAGCATCATGGACAAGCTGGGGGCCAATAACCGCACCCATGCCGTGACCATCGGCATCGAGCGCGGCTTTCTCGAGATCTAGGGCGTCGCATCCGGGCCCGTGCCAGGATGCATGCGAGGGTGCCGGCTTACCGCTGTCGAGCGCCGGCAGTCGGGTCGCCGTCGCCGGCGCGTGGAGGTGCGGGCACGCCAGCATGCAGACCGCCGCCATGAGCGACGACGCAAGGCAAAAGGCCCCACAGGCGCAGGCAAGGGCAGAAACAAGCTCTGCGGCATGAACCAGCCGCAGTACGCGCGCAATCTGGTCGGCATGCCCCGTCTCGCATTGCCGCCACCATGAAGCGACGCGGCATTGCGCGCCATCCCGCCCGACCCCATCCTGCCCTGGCGCAAGCGCGATCCCCCACTTTCGTGGGGGTAGTCAAGCCCCCTATCTTGTCTGTGCAACACCTCCAGCGGGCGGCAACATGCTGTCCAGACCGTCTCGATCACGACCACCCTGGAGGGCACCATGCAGACCGCGCCATCGATCCCGAGCCTGACTCCATCCCCGGCGCTGCTCGACCAGCGTATCGCCGGGCCTTGCAACGGCGGCCTGCCTCGCTGGCAGGTCAGGCGGGTCACCGACTATATCGACGCCAACCTTGGCGCCACGCTGCGCACGGCCAGCCTGGCGGCGACGCTCGGCCTGAGCGTCAGCCATTTCACGCGCGCCTTCAAGCACAGTGTCGGCGTGCCGCCGCGCGTGTACGTGATCCGGCGCCGCCTGGCGGCCGCCTGTGAAGCCATGGTCAGCTCCAGCACGCCGCTGACGACCATTGCCCATGCGCACGGTTTTTGCGACCAGTCGCATTTCACGCGCACCTTCCACGAGGTCATCGGCCTGTCGCCGCATGTCTGGCGCTGCCTCAATACGCGGCGCGCCGCGGACGATCCGTACGCGAGCGAACAGAAGCGCCCCTTGGAACTGGCTATGGTGGAGGCTGCCTAACCAGTGGGAGTGCCACGTGTTCGACTTCATCACCGAATTCATGCAGAGCGGCGGCTATCTTGCCGTGTTCGCCTTGATGGCGCTGGAGAACATCTTTCCGCCGATTCCGTCGGAACTGATCATGCCGTTTGCCGGCTTCGTCGCCGCGCGCGGCGACCTGCACGTGGTGGGGGTATTGATCGCGGGCACCGCCGGCTCGGTGGCCGGCGCCTTGCCCTGGTATTACGCCGGCAGGGTGTATGGCAAGGAGCGGCTCGAAGCCTTCGCCGACAAGCACGCGCGCTGGCTGACCGTGACCCACGGCGATATCGAGCACTCGATGGAATCGTTTGAAAAACACGGGCGCAAGATCGTGCTGTTCGGACGCCTGATCCCGGCCATTCGCACCCTGATCTCGGTGCCGGCCGGCCTGGCCCGCATGCCGATCGGGCAGTTCTTGCTGTATTCGACGGTCGGCTCGCTGGTCTGGACCGGCATCCTGACCGGCGCCGGCTACATGCTCGAGAGCCAGTACGAACGGGTGGCGCAGTACGTCGATCCGGTCTCGAAAGCGGTCCTGATCGGCCTGCTGGGCTGGTATCTGTACCGCGTGGCCACCTTCAAGAAGCGCGCCAAGACTGGCTGAATCAGCCGGTCAGGCCGCATCTTCGCCGCGCCACCAGACCTGGTCGCGTCCGCTCTGCTTGGCCCGGTAGAGCTGGGCGTCGGCCGCCTCGAACATCTCGAATTGCTGTTCTTCGCCCGTCGTGTCGAAAGTGGCGCCGCCGATGCTGACGGTCAGCAGCGGCGCCACGTTCGAGGCTTCGTGCGCGATATTGAGCGCCGCCACCGCCTCGCGCACGCCTTCGGCCAGGCGCCGTGCTTCTGGCGCGTCGGTTTCCGGCATCAAGAGCAGCAATTCCTCGCCGCCGTAGCGCGCCGCCAGGTCGCCGGGACGGCGCATGGCGGCGCCGGCGACCCGCGCCACCGAGCGCAGAGCACGGTCGCCGGCCGGATGGCCGTAGCGGTCGTTGAACTGCTTGAAGGCGTCGATGTCGAGCAAGGCCAGCGACAGCGACCGGCCCGAGCGCCGCGCGCGCTGCCATTCGAGACTGTACATCTCGTCGAAGCGGCGCCGGTTGGCCAGTTCCGTCAGGCCGTCGATGTTGGCGAGCCGTTCCAGCATGCGGCGCTGGCGCACTACCTGCAGGTGCAGGGCCACGCGCGCCATCACCACGGTCTGGTTGAAGGGCTTGACGATGTAGTCCGAGGCGCCCATCTTGAGGCCGTTCGCCTCGTCCTCGGGGCGGTCCAGCCCGGAAATGAAGATCACCGAGATATGCGCCGTCTGCCGGTCGAGCCGCAGGCGGCGCAGCACTTCGTAGCCATCCATGTCGGGCATCATGACGTCGAGCAGGATGAGGTCGGCAATAGCGTTGGATAGAGTAATTGAACAAAATGCGTTCAGATAGCAACGAAGCAGATCAAGATCTGAACAAGCGGCTAATACATCGCCCCGGTACGGCTTGCCAAAATCATGGCGCTGTTCGCGTTAGTTATGCGAACCTTTCCGATCCACGCCGGTCTCAGCCACTGTCGAGTTAACTCATCAGGTGGCAATGATGCAAGGCTTGGTCTTCGAAGAAGTATTTGCCGCGCTGACCTCCCTGCACCTGCATACCGACGAGGTAGCCAGGTTGCGCGCCTGGATCGAGGCGAGCGTCCATCCTGGCGAGTGCCTGCACCTCGTCGCCCAGGCGGCGGGCACACGATGCTGCCCGCATTGCCAATGTTCGCGTGTCCATCAGTGCGGTGCGGCCAGCGGCCTGCAGCGCTGGCGCTGCCTGGCTTGCCGGCGCAGCTTCAATGCGCTGACGAACACGCCGCTGGCGCGCCTGCGCAAGAAGGCCGCCTGGCTAGCGTACCTGCAATGCGTGCTCGATTCGCGCACGGTCCGCGCAGCAGCCGAGCTCGCCGGCGTGCACCGCAGCACCAGTTTCCGCTGGCGCCACCGTTTCGTGCCGGGGGCGGCGCGCAAGCGTCCAGATCGCCTTGAAGGCATGGTCGAGGCGGACGAAACCTATCTGCTCGAATCGCAGAAGGGCTCGCGCCACCTGACGCGTCCCGCGCGGCGGCGCGGCGGCGCAGCCAGGCGGCGCGGCATCAGCGGCGAACACGAGTGCCTGCTCGTTGCACGCGACCGGGGCCGGCGGACACTGGACTTTCATACTGGCCGCGGGCCGGTCAGCGCCGTGAAGCTCATCGCCTGCCTGCGGCCGGTGCTGGCGCCTGACGCGGTGTTGATCAGCGATTCGGCGGCCGCTTACCGGACCTTTGCCGCCGATGCCGGGGTCGCGCACGAGGCGGTCAATCTGCGCGCCGGGATCAAGGCGCGCGGCGCGATCCACCTCAATAACGTCAATGGCTGGCATGCCCGCTTCAAGACCTGGATCAAGCGCTTCAATGGCATCGCCAGTCGCTACCTGGTGAACTATTCAGGCTGGCAGCGCTTCCTGGATGACGGCGCTTTGCGTACGCCAGCGCAATTGCTGGTCGCAATCATCCAGTGCGCAAAGTGACGTCGGAAAGAACTGAATTAACGCGCACAGCGCCAAAATCATCATGGGGGTCGGCTCCGGCACGGAGCCGACCATGCCGTCAGCGCGCCAGCGCTGCGCGTCGTGGCCGAGCCGCCAGGTGCGCCCGGGCCGGCGCAACGGCGCCATGCCCGAGGCGGAAGGTGTCGACCACGGCCGCCAGCTGGCTGGCCTGCTCGCGCATCGCATCGGCAGCGGCTGCCGCTTCCTCGACCAGGGCCGCATTCTGCTGGGTCACGCGGTCCATCTCGACGATCGCGGTATTGACCTGCTCGATGCCGGCGCTCTGTTCTGCGCTGGCGGCTGCGATCTCGGCCATGATCATGGTGACCTGCTCGATGCTGGCCACGATCTGTTCCATGGTGGCGCCGGCGCGCGCCACCTGCTGCGTGCCTTGCTGGACCTGGCCGACGGAATCGTCGATCAATCCCTTGATCTCCTTGGCCGCCGCCGCCGAGCGGTGGGCCAGGGTGCGCACCTCGCCGGCGACGACCGCGAAGCCGCGGCCCTGTTCACCGGCGCGGGCGGCTTCGACCGCCGCGTTCAGTGCCAGGATATTGGTCTGGAAGGCGATGCCGTCGATGACGCCGATGATGTCGACGATGCGCTGCGAAGCGGCATCGATCCGGCCCATGGTACCCACTACCTCGCCCACCATGCGGCCCCCGTCGCCGGCCACGCCGGCAGCAAGCGCGGCGAGCTGGTTGGCGCGGTGCGCATGCCCGGTATTCTGGCGCACGGTGGAGGTCAGTTCTTCCATCGAGGCCGCGGTTTCTTCCAGCGAGCCGGCTTGCTGCTCGGTGCGGCTCGACAGGTCCTGGTTGCCGCTCGCGATTTCGGCGGAGGCGGTGGAGATGGTCGCAGTGCCCTCGCGCACCTGGCCGACGATCGCCGCCAGGCTGCCGTTCATGCGCGACAGCGCCATCATCAGCTGGCCGACCTCGTCGCCGCGCTCGAGCACCTTGCGCTCGAACTGGCTGGTCAGGTCGCCGCCGGCCACGCGTTCGGCCACGTCTAGCGCCTGGCGCAGCGGCGCCGTGATCGAACGGCCGATGAACCAGGCGCAACCCGCGCCCAGCAGCAGGGCGGCGCCGCCCAGCGTGAACAGGATCACGCGGGTGCTGGCATACGAATCCAGGATCGACCGGGCCACGGCGTCGGCGGCCGTGATCTGCATCGTGGCCAGCTTGTCCACGGTGGCAAGGTAGGACAAGGAACGCGGCATCAGCTGATTGCGGTAGATCTCGTCGAGCTGCGCCTGGTTGCCTTCGCGCTTGGCATTGAACAGGGCGTCGCGCGCGGCCATATAGGCGATGCGTTCTTCCTTGACGAACTTGAACTGCTCGCGTACGCCGGCGTTGCGCAGCGACGCTTCGATTTCTTGTTGCAGCACGTTGGAACGGCTCGTGATCGCCTGGCGGCGCGGGCCGATGACATCGAAGATGCCGGCATCGGCGGCGTAATAGACGGTCTCGTTGATGGCGCTGTTGATTTCGATATTACGGCGCCACTCGGCGAGGCTGCGCTGGTTCTTGATGCTGGTGTTGACCAGGCGGTGCGTCAGGTCGCCCGCCGACTGCATGCGGGTGAGCGCGGTGGCGGTCAAGGCCACGAGAAGTGCCAGAACAACGGCAAAGCCAAGCGCCAGGCGGGCGCCGATATTAAGTGTTTTCACGGAAGGTTTCCAGGCTGCTTAGATGACCGAGACACGGTCGGACTGGGATGGCGCGCCGCAACGATGTCCCGGACGGGAGTGCTGCGGCACGACATGACGGATCCCTGCAGTATAGCCCGCAAGACCGGAAATTGCATTGCCATGCGGCAAATCTGCAACATGCTGGCGTTGCAATGTTGCAATTGATCCATGCGATGGCGGTAGCCGCGCTCCTACAGCAAACGGAGGAGGTTGCCTATTGGCGTGCTGTGTGGCGGGATTAAGATGGATACCACGCAAACAGCTTACGAGGAGAACGTCATGTCGACGCAAGACGAAGGCAAGGATACCAAGGGACGCAGCTGGGACCAGGTGACGGATGGCACGACCAGCGTCGCGACCATGGGTGCGGGTTCGACCGGCGACGTCGGCGCCAGCGCCGAGCGCAAGGACCCGGCCCAGCGCGAGCCGGCGGGCTCGAGCCAGCAGGGCGGCCAGTCGGCCGGCCGCACCGATGATCTGCTGGCCGGCGGGACGAACGACGAACAGTCCGATCAGGGCTTCCAGGGCAGCGGCGCCAATCGCCAGTCCGGCACCGGCGGTGCCAATGGCCAGTCCGGCGCCGGCGGCAGCCGCCAGGATGAGCAGGGCGCGTCCGCGACCGACGACGACCAGTACGACCAAGGCACGGCGCGCAAGGAAGAGCGCTAGCTGCCCGGACGAACCTGGCGCGCATGGTCGACCGTGCGCGCCCGGCGCGACAGCACGTGGCGCACCACGCACCGGCCGGATGCCAGGGCGGGATGACCGAAGTCGCCATCGGGAACGGGCCGCATCCCACGCTACTTCGTCATCCGCCGCAGCTGGTACGGCGCCGCGTACGCCGCGTACGCCGCGATCGCCTCCAGGTCCGCATGCTCCTGGCCATGGCGCAGGCAAGCCGCTTCCGCCCCGAGCGCAGGCGCTGTGCTGCAATGCGCCCCCCCGGGACGCCGGCCGAGCTTCGCACCCAAGACGCGAGGAGCAATGCCATACAGACTGACAATCAAGGTTGTCTGATAACCAAATGCAAGTCTGTGTCAGAATGCGGCAATGAACCAAGAGCTTTCCCCTACGCGATCCTACCGTGGCCAGTCGCAGGAGCAGCGCCGCACCGAGCGCCGCAGCCGCCTGATCGCGGGCGCCATCGCCGTCTACGGCGAGCGCGGCTACCACCAGGCGACCGTCAAGGCCGTCTGCGAGGCGGCCGGCCTGACCGAGCGCTATTTCTACGAGTCCTTCGCCAATAGCGAGGCGCTACTCATCGATTCCTATCATGCGGTCACCTACGCCGTGCTGGGCGAGATCCTGCACGCGGGGGAGGCGGCCGGACGCGGGCGGGTGGCGCGTTCGCGCGCCATGCTGCACGCGTACTTCGCGGCCCTGCAGCGCGAACCGCGGTCGGCGCGCGTGTTCCTGGTCGAGATCCGGGGCGTGAGCCGGGCCGTGGACCAGGCCTTCGACGCGTCGCTGCGCACGATCGGCCGCGAGGTCGCGCGCCTGCTGGGATCGGAAGCGGTCGACGACGCATTGCTGCAGGCGGGTGTGATAGGAGGCGTGATCCACATCGCGCTGCGCTGGATCGAGGATGGGTACGCGCCGCCGATCGACAGCGCGGTTGGCACCGCGCTGCGCCTGGGAACGGCGCTGGCCGGGCCCGCGCGGGTGCGGCGGCGGGCGTAGGGCCGTGCAGGGAATCGCCGCCCGGACCGGGCGGCGCAGGCTCAGATGTGCAAGGCGTGGCCGAGCGCGCGCAGCGCGGCTTCCTGCACCGCCTCGCCCAGGGTCGGGTGGGCGTGGATGGTGCGCGCGACGTCTTCCAGCTGGGCGCCCAGCTCGATCGACTGGGTGAAGCCCGCGGCCAGTTCGGACACGCCGACGCCGACCGCCTGCCAGCCCAGGATCAGGTGGTTGTCCTTGCGCGCGACCACGCGCACGAAGCCGTCGGTGCCCTCGATCGTCATCGCGCGGCCATTGGCGCTGAACGGGAAGCTCGCCTGGATCGCCTCGATGCCCGCCGCAGCCGCCTCGGACGGCGACATGCCGGCCACCACGATCTCGGGATCGGTGTAGCACACTGCCGGAATCGCCGCCGGCTGGAACCAGCGGCGCTTGCCGGCGATGATCTCGGCCACCATCTCGCCCTGGGCCATGGCGCGGTGCGCCAGCATCGGCTCGCCGGTGAGGTCGCCGATGGCCCACACATTGCGCATCGAGGTGCGGCACTGTTCGTCGACCCTGACGGCGCGGCCGGCCATGTCCAGCATCAGGTTTTCCAGGCCCCAGCCGGTGGTGGCCGGCTTGCGGCCCACGGCCACCAGCACCTTGTCGGCTTCCAGGTAGGCCTCGACGCCTGACGCGTCGCGCACCTTCACCCGCGGTTCGCCGGCGCTGTCGTCCATCCCCAGCACCGACGTCGCCAGGCGCAGCTCGACGCCGAGGCGTTCGAGCGACCTCGCGACCGGCTTGACCAGGTCGGCGTCATAGGCCGGCAGGATGCGCTCCGCCGCCTCGACCACCGTCACCTGGCTGCCCAGCTTGCGGTAGGCCGTGCCGAGTTCGAGGCCGATATAACCGGCGCCGACCACCACCAGCCGGCGCGGCACGCTGTCTTGCGACAGCGCCTCGGTCGACGAGATCACCGGGCCGCCGAAGGGCATGAAGGGCAGTTCGACGGCGTGCGACCCGCTGGCCAGCAGCAGGTGTTCGCAGCGGATGCGCACCGTTTCCTGGCCGTCGGCCTCCACCTCGACCGTCTTTCCGTCCAGGACCCGCGCCCACCCATGCACCACGCGCACCCCCTGTTTCTTGAGGAGTTGCCCGACGCCGCCGGTGAGGCGCTTGACGATGCCGTCCTTCCAGGCCACGGTGCGCGCCAGGTCGATACTTGGGCTATCCACCGTGATGCCGAGCGGCGACTCCTGGGCCGCGTAGGTCGCCGTCTTGTGGTATTCGTCGGCCGCGTGGATCAGCGCCTTGGACGGAATGCAGCCGATATTCAGGCAGGTGCCGCCGGGATTCGCGCCTTCGACCACGATGGCCGGGATGCCGAGCTGGCCGGCGCGGATGCCGGCCACGTAGCCGCCAGGGCCGCCGCCGATGATGAGCAATGTCGTGTTGATCGTCTCCATCGGCTCACTCCACGAACAGGGTTGCGGGGAATTCGAGGTAGCCGCGGATCGCCTGCACGAACTGGGCCGCCACCATGCCGTCGATGACGCGGTGGTCGAACGACGACGACAGGTTCATCATCTTGCGCGCCACCATGGCGCCGTCGCGGATCACCGGCCGGTCGACGATGCGGTTGACGCCGACGATGGCGACCTCCGGTCGGTTGATCACCGGCGTGGTGACGATGCCTCCCAATGCCCCAAGGCTGGTGATCGTGATGGTCGAGCCGGTCAATTCGTCGCGCGTGGCGCGGCCAGAGCGCGCAGCTTCCGCCAGGCGCGCGATCTCGGCGGCGCTCGACCATGGATCGCGCGACTCGGCGTGGCGCACCACCGGCACCATCAGGCCATTGTCGGTCTGGGCAGCGATGCCGATATGGGCCGCGTCATAGGTGGTCAACAGATTGTTCTCGTCGTCGTAGCGTGCGCTCATCATCGGATAGCTGCGCAGCGCCAGCACCACGGCGCGCATCAACAGCGGCAGCAGGGTCAGCTTGCCGCGCTCGGCCCCATACCGGGCGTTGAGCTGGATGCGCAGCGCTTCCAGTTCGGTGACGTCGACTTCTTCGACATAGGTGAAGTGCGGGATGTTGCGCTTGGCTTCCTGCATCTTTTCGGCGATCTTGCGGCGCAGGCCGATGACCTGGGTCGCATGTTCGCCATGCTGCTCGGCGTAGCGTTCGTCGGCGCCACCATTGGCCGCGCCGCCGCGGCGGCCGGCCACGTGGGCGTCGAGGTCGGCGTGGGTGATGCGGCCGGCCGGGCCGCTGCCCGCGACGAACTGCAGTTCCACGCCCAGGTCCCAGGCGCGCTGGCGTACCGCCGGCGGCGCCAATGGTTTCTCGCCTTCGGCGCGCAGTTGCGGGGCGCCCGTTGCCGCTGGCGCGGGACGCGCTGCCGGAGCCGCCTTGGCGGCCCGGGCCGCAACCGGAGCCGCTGCGCGCGCAGGTGCCGCCGCGCCTGCCTCAATGGCCGCCACGGCTTCGAGCTGCGGCTCGGCCACTTCCTCGGCCGGCGCGGTCGCGGCGCCGGTCTTCACCGGTTCCTGGCCGGCCTTGGCCGCGCCACTCTCCTTCAGGTTGCCGGCGCCTTCGACTTCGAGCCGAATCAGCTCGGCGCCGACGGCCAGCGACTGGCCGATCGCGCCGCCCAGGCTGGTGATGGTGCCGGCGACCGGCGACGGGATCTCGACCGTCGCCTTGTCGGTCATGACGTCGGCCAGCACCTGGTCTTCTTTTACAAGGTCGCCCGGCTGCACATGCCAGGCAACCACTTCGACTTCGGCGATGCCTTCGCCGAGATCCGGCATCTTGATGACGTGAATACCCATGAATCAACCCTCCATCACGCGTTTCAAGGCCGCGCCGACACGGTCGGGCCCCGGGAAATAAGCCCATTCCTGCGCATGCGGATACGGGGTGTCCCAGCCGGCGACGCGCCCGATCGGCGCTTCGAGCTGGTAGAAGCAGTGTTCTTGCACGAGCGCCGCGAGTTCGGCGCCGAAGCCGCTGGTCTGCGTCGCTTCGTGCACGATCACGCAGCGGCCGGTCTTCTTGACCGAATCGACGATGGTGTCGAGGTCAAGCGGCCAGATGCTGCGTAGGTCGATCACCTCGGCGTCGACGCCGGATTCGCGCGCCGCCGCCTCGGCGACCCAGACCATGGTGCCGTAGGCCAGCACGGTGACGTCGTTGCCGGGACGGACGATGGCGGCCTTGTCGAGGTCGACGGTGTAATAGCCGGCAGGGACCTCGCCCTTCGGGTGGCCCGACCATGGCACGACCGGACGGTCGTGGTGTCCATCGAACGGGCCGTTGTACAGGCGCTTCGGTTCCAGGAAGATGACCGGATCGTCGTTCTCGATCGAGGCGATCAAGAGGCCTTTCGCGTCATACGGATTGGACGGCATCACGGTGCGCAGGCCGCACACATGGGTGAAGAAGGCCTCGGGGCTCTGGCTGTGGGTCTGGCCGCCATAGATGCCGCCGCCGCAAGGCATGCGGATCACCATCGACGACGTGAATTCGCCGGCCGAGCGGTAGCGCAGGCGCGCCGCCTCGGACACGATCTGGTCGGTGGCCGGATAAAAATAATCGGCGAACTGGATCTCGACCACGGGGCGCAGGCCATAGGCGGCCATGCCGACCGCGGTACCGACGATGCCGCCTTCCGAGATCGGCGCGTCGAACACGCGCGACTTGCCGTACTTGGCCTGCAGGCCGTCGGTGACCCGGAACACGCCGCCGAAATAGCCGACGTCCTGGCCATACACCACGACGTTGTTGTCGCGTTCCATCATCACGTCCATGGCCGAGCGCAGGGCCTGGATCATGGTCATCGGCATGGTCGCCGTTTCCTTCGGTTGATCGTCACGTGCCATCTTCATACTCCCAACTGCTGACGCTGACGGCGCAGGTGCTCCGGCATGTCTTTATAAACGTCCTCGAACATGGTCGCCGCGCTCGGTGCGCGCTCGTCGCCCAGGGTGCCGTAGCTTTCGGCTTCCTTTTGCGCCGCCAGCACTTCGGCTTCCAGTTCGGCCTGCACGGTCTCGTGCTCGGCGTCCGACCACCAGCCAAGGTTGGTCAGGTACTGGCGCAGGCGGGCGATCGGGTCGCCCAGCGGGAAGCGCGAGTAATCGTCGGCTGGTCGGTAGCGCGAAGGATCGTCCGAGGTCGAGTGCGGGCCGGCGCGGTAGGTAACCCACTCGATCAGCGTCGGCCCAAGATTGCTGCGCGCCCGTTCGGCGGCCCAGCGCGAGGCCGAGAGCACCGCCAGGAAGTCGTTGCCGTCCACGCGCAGCGAGGCGATGCCGCTGCCGATGCCGCGGGTGGCGAAGGTCACGCTCTCGCCGCCGGCGATCGCCTGGAAGCTCGAGATCGCCCACTGGTTATTGACCACGTTGAGGATGACCGGCGCGCGGTACACATGGGCAAAGGTGAGGGCGGTCGAGAAATCGGATTCCGCGGTGGCGCCGTCGCCGATCCAGGCCGAGGCGATCTTGGTATCGCCCTTGATCGCCGAGGCCATGGCCCAGCCCACGGCTTGCGGATACTGGGTGGCGAGGTTGCCGGAAATGGTGAAGAAGCCGGCACTCTTGACCGAGTACATCACCGGCAGTTGGCGGCCCTTGAGGGGATCGCGCTCGTTCGACAGCAGCTGGCAGATCATGTCGACCAGCGGCACCTTGCGCGCCATCAGCAGGCTTTGCTGGCGGTAGGTCGGGAAATTCATGTCGCCGTCCTGCAGCGCCAGGGCGTGGGCGGTGCCGATCGCCTCTTCGCCGAGCGAGATCATGTAGAACGACATTTTCTTCTGGCGCTGGGCGATCACCATGCGCGCGTCGAACACGCGCGTCTTCATCATGGTGCGCAGGCCAAAGCGCAGCAGGTCGCGATCGGGTTCCTCGGCCCAGGGGCCGACGGCGTTGCCGTGCTCGTCGAGCACGCGGATCAGTTGTTGGGCGATGTCGCTTGTCTCCAATGGAGCGACATCGACCGGCGGACGCCGGACGGAACCGGCAGCGCTGGCTTGGAGGTACGAAAAATCGGTCTTGCAGCCCGGGCGGCCGGTAGGCTCCGGTACGTGCAGCGACAGAGGATTGCTCTGGCTCATATGTATGCTTTCCCTTTTGAGGTGTTTTGCAGCAAGGAGCATCATAGCCGCTTAGTTGACGTTTACGTCAACTGCGGATGACTATTTTCATATTGCTCTGCAACATACGAGGTCGGGGATGCCCGGAAATCACAAGATCGACGGGGCCAGGAACGTGGGCGCCAGTCTGCCCGAAGGTGGCCGACCTCGTCGGCTACCATAACCTACCGGGGAGAGCGGATGGTGGATGCGCGCAATCGCGCGCGACATACTGAAGAGAACCCGTGCGGCGGCGCAGCACGGGACCGCAAGCGTCGACCGGCTACGCTTTCGCTTGCGCGCGCCGTTGACGCAGCCAGTAGCCAAGGCCCAATGCCCCCAGCCAGACCGGAATCAGGAACACCGAGATGCGCAGGCCCGGCGTGAGCAGCATCACGAGCAGCAGCAGGGCGACGAAGCCCAGGCACACGTAATTCGACCACGGAAACCATGGGCTGCGGAAGACCGTGCTGGCGCCGAGCGCATCCTTGCTGCGGCGAAAGCGCAGGTGGCTCCACGAAATCATCGCCCAGTTGAGGACCAGGGCGGTGGTCGCGAGGGTCATCACCATTCCCAGCGCCTCGCGCGGCAGGAAATAATTGATCAGGATCGCCGAGCCGGTCGCCACCGCCGACACCCCCAGGGCGACCAGCGGCACGCCGCGCTTGTTCGCGTACTTCAGCGATGCCGGCGCGTTGCCCTGTTCGGCCAGGCCATACAGCATGCGGCTGTTGGCGTAGACGCAGCCGTTATACACCGACAGCGCGGCGGTCAGCACGACCAGGTTGAGGACGTTTGCGACCCAGCCGCTGTCGAGCGCCTGGAAGATCAGCACGAAGGGACTGCCCCCCGTGACCACTTTTTGCCACGGATACAGCATCAGGAGCACGGCCAGCGCGCCGATGTAGAAGATCAGGATCCGGTACAGCGCATTATTGGTCGCGCGCGGGATGGTGCGCGCCGGGTCGTCGGCTTCGGCCGCGGTGATGCCGATCAGCTCCAGGCCGCCGAAGGAAAACATGATTACCGCCATCGCCATGGCGAGGCCGGCCACGCCGTGCGGGAAGAATCCGCCGTGCTGCCACAGGTTGGCCACCCCGGCCTCGGGTCCGGCGCCGCCGCCGATCAATAGATACAGGCCGAACACGATCATGCCGACCACGGCCACCACCTTGATCACGGCGAACCAGAATTCCAGTTCGCCGAAGGCCTTCACGTTGAGCAGGCTGATGCAGTTGACCAGTACGAAGAAGCCCAGGGCCGAGACCCAGGTGGGCAGCTCCGGGAACCAGTACTGCATATAGATGCCGAGCGCGGTCAGTTCGGCCAGGCTGACGAGGACGTACATCACCCAGTAGTTCCAGCCCGAGACGAAGCCGGCCCAGCGCCCGCAGTACTTGTCGGCGAAGTGGCTGAAGGAGCCGGCCACCGGTTCGTCGACGATCATCTCGCCCAGCTGGCGCATGATCAGGAAGGCGACTGCGCCGGCGATCGCGTACCCCAGCAGCACCGAGGGGCCGGCCATCTGGATGGTCGAGGCGATGCCGAGGAACAGGCCGGTGCCGATCGCGCCGCCGAGGGCGATCAACTGGATGTGGCGGTTCTTCAGCCCGCGCTTGAGTTCGTTATGCCCGTCGGCCATGGTGGTCTCGTCTTGCCAGAAAGACAGGGATTTTACTTCATAGTGTTAGCCAGGCAAACCTGCGCCGCCAGATGCGGTCCCGGGCTATGCTGGCGGTGACGGCATGTCGCCGACCATCATCAAGGAGAAACCATGCGCAAGATGATCATGATGGCCCTGGCAGGGCTGATCTGGAAACAGTTTCAAACGAAGGTCTTGAAGCGTCCGCCGGTGCCCAAGCGTACCTGGCGCTACTGAACCGGCGCTGGATAAGCGTCATACGCCGTGCGGCAGGCCGAGATTGCGGTTTGCCGGCACGGCGACGTCGATCATCCGCGGGCGCGGCAGGTCGAGCGCGGCCATCAGGGCGATGAAATCCTCGCGACTGCGATTGGCGAGCCGCGCGTTGTGCCGCTTTTCCCAGCCGATGCTCGATACCGATTGGCCCTTGTAGTCGTGGCCGGGCCACACCAGCACATGGTCGTCGAGCGTAAACAGCTTGTGGGTCACGCTGTCGTACAGGCTGTGCGCGCTGCCGCTCTGGAAGTCGGTGCGCCCACAGCCGTCGATCAGGAGGGTGTCGCCGGTGAACAGGTTGCCGCGCCACAGATAGCACATGCTGCCCGCCGTGTGGCCGGGCGTGTGGATCACCGCAATGTGCTCGTCCAGGCCGAAGCGGATCCGGTCGCCGTCCTGCAGCTGCACTTCGGCCGGCGGGATGTCGCAGCCGCTCGGCACGCAGGCCGTGGCACCGGTATGCTCGCGCAGGCGGCCGGCCGAGGTGACATGGTCGGCATGGGCATGCGTTTCCAGCACGTGGGTCAGGGTCAGGCCGAGGCGCTCGATATGGGCCAGGTCGCGCGTGAAATGGCGGTCGACCGGGTCGATGATGACCGCGTCGTAACTGCCTGGCGCGGCCAGGATGTAGGTAAAAGTCGACGATTCGGCGTCGAACAGCTGGATCGGACTGACTTGCATGGGCATCTCCTCGGTTGCCGCGATGTTTTACCACAAGTCGCTGGCGCTGCGAAAGCCTGCGCTGGCCTGTTGGCCGCTCATGGCCGCAGTGTCGCCAGCTTGTCGCGCAGCGTCGCCTCCGACAGCTCGCCCACGTGGCGCAGCCGTAGCTTGCCGTCGGCGCTGTAGAACAGGGTGGTCGGATAGCCGGCCGCGCCGGTGCGCGCCGCGAGCTGGCCGGCCGGGTCGATCACGACGTTCTGCAACTGCAGCTGCTGGGTGGACAGGTAGCGGCGCACGATCGCGGCCGATTCGCCCTGGTTGACGAACACGAAGCCGATATCCGGATTGGCGCGTTGCGCCGCCTGCATGGCCGGCATCTCGCGCCGGCACGGCGGGCACCAGGTCGCCCACAGGTTGACCACCAGCGGTCGGTCGGCAAGGCTGCGCAGCGCCACCTCGCTGCCGTCGAGCCGGCGCACCATCACGTCCGGCATCGGCGGTTGCGGCGGCGCCAGGGCCTGGGCGGCCAGCTGGCCGCCGATCCAGACCACGGCGCCGGCCAGCACGCTCGCCAGCAACGGCCGGCGCAGCGCGGCCCGGCGCCGGGTCAGCTCGGCGCCGATCACGCAGGCGACGATCAGGCCGGCCGTCAGGTCGAAGCCGCCGTCGCGGATGTCGAGCGCGGTCCAGGGGGCCTGGCCGTAGATATCGTGGTGCTTGAGCACGAACACGGCGCGCGCGGCCAGGAAGCCGACCACGATCATCCGCCACAGCACCGCGCCGGCATCGGCGCCGCGCCGACGGTACAGCCAGTCGGCGGTGGTGGTCGCCGCCACGATGGCAAGCACCGTCAGCACGGCCGACAGCGGAATGATCAGGGGTCCCAGTTTGACGACGTCCATACTGCCTTTCCTGCGCTGGCAAAAGCGCAAGTATACGTCGTCGCGCGCGACCCTGCCGGTCAGGCGATGTTGAGGCCGCCGTCGACCGCCAGTACCTGGCCGGTGATCCATGCACCCATCGGCCCGGCCAGCGCCACCACGACTTCGGCGACATCGCCCGGTGCGCCGCGGCGGCCCAGTGGGATGCGTGCGGTTTCCTCGGCCTTCACGGCCTCGATCTGCTCTGGCGTGAGGCCCATCCGCTCGGCCAGGAAGTCGGTCTCGGTCGGCCCGGCGGCGACCGCATTGACGCGGATGCCGCGCGGCGCCAGTTCGAGCGCCCAGCAGCGTGTCAGGTGCTCGAGCGCGGCCTTGCTCGCCCCGTAGTGGGATAGCAGCGCGCCCGCCTTGTGGCCGAAGGTCGACGACAGGTTGACGATCACGCCCCTGGTGGCGGCAAGGTGCGCCAGCGCGGCGCGCGCCAGCAGCGACGGGCCGACGACGTTGACCTCGAAGATGTCGCGGATCCGCTCTTCATCGGCATCCTGCAGCGGCAGGATAGCGCCGGCCCCGGCGTTGTTGACCAGAACGTCGAGGCGTCCGTGGCGATCGATGACGGCGGCGACCGTGCGCGCCGCGTCGGCGGCCTTGCCGGCGTCGGCAACCACGTAGCCGATGCCCGGCTGTTCGGCGGCGAGCGCCTGGAGCGGCGCTTCGCGCCGGCCGGTGACGACGACGCGCGCGCCGCCCTGTGCGAACTGCAATGCGGTGGCGCGGCCGATGCCGGCGGCGCCGCCCGTGATCAAGACGATTTTGTCGCTATGGTGCTGCATGGTGCTGACTCCTGTCTGGTTGGATTGCGTGAGTGTTCACGGATCAGCGTGAACCTCACTACCATCCAGACGAGCCAGGAGCCGGATGTGTGACAGCGGGGCGCGGCTATCCCCCGAAAGGAAGGGCCGAAGGGTCAGGCCTCATCCGGCGCCGGCTCCGGCGACGGTTGCGCCACCAGGATGCGGTCGATCCGGTTGCCGTCCATGTCGACCACCTCGATCCGGTAGCCTTCCCATTCGAAGAACTCGGAGGTCGTCGGGATATACCCGAACTGGTAGAGCACGAAGCCGGCCAGCGTATGGTAGGCGCCGGTATCTTCGTCCGGGAAGCGCACGGTCGTGTTCATCAGGTCCCGGAACCGGTCCAGGTCCACGCCGCCGTCGAGCAGCCAACTGCCGTCCTGGCGCTGCACGGCGTCGGGGTCGTGCTCTTCTCCGATCACGGTGACGTCGCCCACCAGCGCGCTCATCACGTCGGAGAGGGTGACCATGCCCTGGATGTCGCCGTATTCGTCGACGATCAGGGCCAGCTCGGCGCGATTCTTCTTGAACAGCTCGAGCAGCACCATCGCACTCACGGTCTCGGGCACGAACAGGACCTCGGACACGGCGTGCTCGATGTTGACGGCTTCCAGCGAGCCGTGGCGCACCGACTGCGCCAGCAGGTCGCGCACCTTCACATAGCCCAGGATCTGGGCGCGGTCGCCGCGATAGACGGGGAAGCGGCTGTAGCTGTGGCAGCTGATGAGTTCCAGGATGCTGCGGCGCTCGGCGTCGAGGTCGATCATGACGAGGTCGACCCGCGGCGTCATGAGGGCCTTCAAGTGGCGGTCGTCCAGGCGCAGCGCGCGCGAGACGATGTCGTATTCCGTTTTTTCGAACAGGCCGGCGTCGGTGCCTTCCTTGAACATGCCGGCGATGTCTTCTTCGGTCGGCGCGTCTTCCTTGGCTTCATGGATGCCCAGCAGGCGCACGATCGCCTCGGTGGTGAGCGACAGCACCTTCACGAACGGCGACATGATCACCGACAGCATGTTCAGCGGCGGCGCGATCAGGGTCGCCATCGTCTCGGGATGGCGCATCGCGATGCGTTTCGGGACCAGTTCGCCCAGGATGATCGAGACGAAGGTGATGCCCAGGACTACCACGAACAGCGCGATCTCGTAGGCGTACGGCGCCAGCAAGCCGATCGTCTCGACCTGCGGCGTCAGGCGCGACACCAGCGAGGCTTCGCCGAAGGCGCCGGTGAAGATGCCGATCAGGGTAATGCCCACCTGGACGGTGGAAAGGAAATGGCTGGGATTGTCGGCCAGAGCGATCGCGGCGCGGGCGCCGTGGCTGCCCTCTTCGGCGCGTCGCTCGAGGCGCATGCGCTTGGCCGAGACGAGCGCGAGTTCGCTCATCGCGAACACCCCGTTCAGGAGGATCAGAACGAGGATGATCAATATGTCTGACATGCTGGGCTCTTGCCCCATGACCGGTCGTGCCGGGCCGTGGCCGGGCAGGCCACCATGGCCCGCCCGCGAATCATGGCATAAATGACAAAATACGTGAACACCGCAGCGTGCGCGGCGGGTTCATTGCACGGTTACGGCTCGGCGCGGAAGTGCTTGCGGATGCCGGCCCAGCACTGCTGGTAGTCGCCCTGCAGCCGGGGCGAGGCCAGCGCCTGCGGCGTCGGTACCAGGGGGGCGCGGGTCTCGAACATGAAGGCCATCGTGTCGCCGACCTTGTGCGGCGCGCTGGTGTCGGCGCTGCTGGCCTTGTCGAAGGTGGCCGCGTCCGGTCCGTGCCCGCTCATGCAGTTGTGGATGCTCGCGCCGCCCGGCACGAAACCTTCGGCCTTGGCGTCGTAGGCGCCGTGGATGAGACCCATGAATTCGCTGGCCACGTTGCGGTGGAACCAGGGGGGGCGGAAGGTGTCCTCGGCGGCCAGCCAGCGCGGAGGAAAGATCACGAAATCGATCGTGTCCACGCCCGGGGTGTCCGACGGCGACTGCAGCACCAGGAAGATCGACGGGTCCGGGTGGTCGTAGCTGATCGAGCCGATGGCGTTGAAGTGGCGCAGGTCGTATTTATACGGGACGTAGTTGCCGTGCCAGGCCACGACGTCCAGCGGCGAATGCCCGATCGCGGCGCGCCACAGGCGTCCGCCGAATTTGGTCACGAGTTCGAAGTCGCCTTCGATGTCCTCGTAACGCGCCTCGGGCGTGAGGAAGTCGCGCGGGTTGGCCAGGCCGTTCGAGCCGATCGGCCCCATGTCGGGCAGCTGCAGCAGGGCGCCGAAGTTCTCGCAGATATAGCCGCGTGCAGCGCCGTCGGGCAGCGACACCTGGAAGCGCACGCCACGCGGGATGACCGCGATTTCCTGCGGTTCGACCTCCAGCAACCCCAGTTCGGTGGCGAGCGACAGGCGCCCCAGTTGGGGCACGATCAGCAGCTCGCCATCGGCGTTATAAAAATAACGTCCATCCATCGGACGATTTGCCGCGTACATATGGATGGCGCAACCGCTCATCGCTTCGGCCGAGCCGTTGCCGGCCATCGTCGTCCAGCCGTCGATGAAGTCGGTCGGCACGTCCGGCATCAAAGGCGGACTCCAGCGCAGCTGGTTCGGCGGCGCCGGCGTGTCGAAGCGGCCCACCAGGCGCGGGGCGTCCAGCGGCGCGAAGCTGCCGTGGACCGCGGCCGGGCGGATGCGGTACAGCCACGAACGCCGGTTATGGCTGCGCGGGGCGGTGAAGGCGGTGCCGGACAGCTGCTCGGCGTACAGGCCATAGGCGACGCGCTGCGGTGAATTGCGGTGCCGGGGCAGGGCGCCGGGCAGGGCTTCGGTGGCGAACTCGTTGCCGAAGCCGCTCATATACGCTGAGGGTTGGCTGGGCGCGTGGCGCATGGAGGTCTCCTGGACGGTAGATGGTGGCTTTGATGGCGCCACTCTAGAATAATCCGCCCTGTTTTACGAGATGAATAGAAAAATGTAGACTATTCACACTATAAATATTACTGTTCGGGCCAGGGTCCGCGCATGGACAATGCATTCAAGTGCCTGCTTGGCTGGCATCCCGGGAAATCCATGATCGACGCACACGGTACATGATCGAAGCACACGATATTGACCTGAACCTGCTCTCCGTGTTCCAGGAGGTATACCGGGAGCGCCAGATCTCGTCGGCCGCCCGGCGCCTGGGCCTGTCGCAGTCGGCCGTGAGCAATGCGCTCGCACGGCTGCGGCGCAGCTTTGGCGACGAGCTGTTCGTGCGTACCGCGAGCGGCATGCAGCCGACGCCCCTGGCGAGCCAGATGGCCGAGCCGATCGGGGCGGCGATGGCCCAGGTGGCGCTGGCCTTGAACCAGCGCAGCCGTTTCGAGCCGGCCACCAGCAACCGCCGCTTCGTGCTGGCCATGACCGATGTCGGCGAAGTGTATTTCATGCCGGCCCTGATCGAGCGCTGCCGCCAGCTGGCGCCGCATGCCGAGATCAGTTCGGTGCGCGTCGGCACGCTGTCGCTCAAGGAAGCAATGGAAGGCGGCCGGGTCGACCTGGCGGTGGGACCGTTCGAGGACGTGTCCGAGGCGCTGTACCAGCGCCACCTGTTCCGCCAGCCGTTCGTCTCGATGTTCCGCAAGGGCCACCCGCTGGGCAAGGGCGAGCTGACGCTGGCACGCTTCACGGCGGCCGAGCACTTGCTGGTGGACGCCGCCGACAGCCCGTACGACCGGGTGAACGCGGTGCTGGCCAAGGCCGGCATCGGGCAGTCGACCCGGTTCCGGGTGCCGCATTTCACGGCGGTGCCCTATATCGTGAGCACCAGCGACCTGGTCGTGACGGTGCCGCACAAGCTGGCCGAGCGCGCCGGCCCGCCGTTCGGACTCGAGTGGGTGACGCCGCCGCTCGACCTGCCGGCGCTGCAGACGAATATTTTCTGGCACCGCCGCTTCAACCAGGATCCGGGCAACCAGTGGTTGCGCGGCTTGCTGGCCGACGTGTTCGCGGAATGAGCGTTAACAACAGTCACACAAAAGGAAGAGACAATGGCAGACCTGTTTGAAAACCCGATGGGCCTGATGGGCTTCGAGTTCGTCGAGTTCGCATCGCCCACGCCGGGCGTGCTGGAGCCCGTGTTCGAGGCGCTGGGCTTTACCAAGGTGGCGACCCACCGTTCGAAGGACGTGGCGCTGTTCCGCCAGGGCGGCATCAACTTCATCGTCAATAACGAGCCGAAGAGCTACGCCGCCTACTTCGCGGCCGAGCACGGTCCGTCGGCCTGCGGCATGGCCTTCCGCGTCAAGGATGCGCACCGGGCGTATGCGCGCGCGCTGGAGCTGGGCGCCCAGGCGGTCGAGATCCCGACCGGCCCGATGGAGCTGCGCCTGCCGGCGATCAAGGGCATCGGCGGTGCGCCGCTGTACCTGATCGACCGCTTCGAAGAAGGGAAATCGATCTATGACATCGACTTTGAATTCATCGAAGGCGTCGACCGGCACCCGGTGGGCCACGGCCTGGCCATCATCGACCACCTGACCCACAACGTCTATCGCGGCCGCATGTCCTACTGGGCCGGCTTCTACGAGAAGCTGTTCAACTTCCGCGAGATCCGCTACTTCGACATCAAGGGCGAGTACACCGGCCTGACCTCGAAGGCGATGACCGCGCCGGACGGCATGATCCGCATTCCACTGAACGAGGAAGGCAAGGCCGGCGGCGGCCAGATCGAGGAATTCCTGATGCAGTTCAACGGCGAAGGCATCCAGCACATCGCCCTGCTGACCGACGACCTGATCGCCACCGTCGACAAGCTGCGCGCCGCCGGCGTGCCTTTGATGAGTCCACCGCCGGATACGTACTATGAGATGCTCGACGAGCGCATTCCCGGGCATGGCCAGGACGCCGATGCGCTGAAGGTGCGTGGGCTGCTGCTGGACGGCGCCGTCAAGGAGGGCCACGCGCGCCTACTGGTGCAGATTTTCGGCGTGCCGCAACTGGGCCCGGTGTTCTTTGAGTTCATCCAGAGGAAGGGCGACGACGGCTTCGGCGAAGGCAATTTCAAGGCGCTGTTCGAGTCGATCGAGCGCGACCAGGTCAAGCGCGGCGCGATTACCGGCTCCGCGGCCACGGCCGAGGCGTAGTACCCGATTGGGCGACGCGCGCACGGCGCGTCGCGCGATTTGCTATCCTGTCCACTTTTGGCGGCCGGCGTGGCCGCCCGGTTGTGTCGGGAGTCGATTCATGCTGGCTGCATTCGCGGTCCTGTTGTTGTTCCAGTGCCTGGGCGAAGGCGTCGTATTCGTCTTTCATCTTCCCTTGCCCGGGCCGGTCGCCGGCATGCTGCTCCTGATGCTGGCCTTGACCGTGCTGCCACGGCTCCAGGTACTGGTGGAGCAGGCCGCCAATACCTTGCTGTCCCACCTGTCGCTGCTGTTCGTCCCGGCCGGCGTCGGCATTGTCGTCGCGGCCGCCAGCGGCAGCGGGCATTGGCTCGCGATCCTGGCCTCGCTCGTGGTCAGCACCGTGCTGGCGCTGGCCGTGACCGGCTTGATCCTGCGCGGGATGGGTGGTGTGGAAACGCACGACGACGCGAAGGACGGCGCACAGGCCGGCACGAAGATGGGCACGAAACACGGCGCGAAGGATGGCGATGCCTGATTTCGACGAGTTCACGCACTTCTGGGTCTATCTTTCCGCTTCGCCGCTGCTGGGTTTGACCATGACCCTGTGCGCCTACCTGGCGGCGCAGCGCATCTTTGTGTTGTGCAAGGCCTCGCCGCTGGCCAATCCGGTGGCGATCACGGTGGCCCTGATCGCGGCCGTCCTGTGGTTGTCGGGCATGTCGTACGAGCGCTATTTCGCCGGCGCGCAATTCGTCCACTTCCTGCTCGGGCCGGCGACGGTGGCGCTGGCGGTGCCGCTGGTGCGCCAGTTGCCACGCCTGCGGCGCGCCATGCTGCCGCTGGCCACGGCGCTGCTGGCCGGCTGCCTCACCGCGATCGTCTCGGCGGTCGTGGTGGCGGTGGCGCTCGGCGCCACGCCGGAGCTGGCTGCAACGCTGGGCCCGAAATCGGCCACCTCGCCAATCGCGATGGCGGTGTCCGAGCGCCTCGGCGGCATCCCGGCATTGACGGCCGCGCTGGTGATCGGCACCGGCATCTTCGGCGCGGTATTCGGCACACAGATGTTCAAGCTGCTGCGGGTGCGCCCGGACGCCGCGCGCGGTTTCGCGCTGGGCCTTGCCGCTCACGGCATCGGCACCGCGCGCGCGTTCCAGGTCAGCGCCGAGATGGGCGCCTTCGCCGGCCTGGCGATGGGCCTGAACGGGGCGTTGACGGCGCTGCTTGCACCGGTGCTGGTGCCGCTCGTGATGGGATGGATGACGTAAGGCTACGTTGCGCCGCACAATCGCCCGCCGGGGTAGTCTGTCGCCATCAATCATG
Source organism: Telluria sp. RT2P19 (assembly GCF_059685725.1). NCBI lineage: Bacteria > Pseudomonadati > Pseudomonadota > Betaproteobacteria > Burkholderiales > Oxalobacteraceae > Telluria > Telluria sp. RT2P19. Next base: position 19,389 of record NZ_JCASIL010000026.1, on the reverse strand, counting down.
ATGGAGCAAACACCTTGACGACCTACAAGACGATCAGCCTCGCGATCCAGGGCGGGGGGACTTACGGCGCCTTCGGCTGGGGCGTGCTGGATCGGCTGCTGCAAGAAGAAGACCTGGTCATCGATGCGCTCAGTGGATCGAGCGCGGGCGCCATCAACGCGGTGGTGCTCGCCGACGGCTATGCACGTGGCGGCGGCCGCGAAGGCGCCCGCAAGGCGCTCGATCGCTTCTGGCGCACCCTCGGCACCACGTCCACCCTGAGTCCGCTGCAGCGCACGCCGCTCGACCGCATGGCGCCGACCTTCACCATGGAATTCTCGCCGGCCTACCATTTGCTGGAGATGGCGGGGGCCATGATGGGGCCGGTGCGCGAGGGACCGGTGACCCTTAATCCGCTGCGCCATTTTCTGTCGGCGATGATCGACTTCGACCGCGTACGCGACTGCGAGGAACTGCAACTGTACATCGCGGCGACCAATGTCCGTACCGGTACCGGCAAGCTGTTCCGGCGCGAAGAAATGGATGTGCAGCGCCTGGTGGCGTCGAGCTGCCTGCCCACGGTGTTCGCCGCGGTGGAAGTCGACGGCGAGATGTACTGGGATGGCAGCTATGTGGCCAATCCGCCGCTGGCGCCGCTGATGAAGCATTCGAAGGCGAGCGATCTGGTCATCATCCAGAATAACCCGATCGCACGCACCGACGTGCCGCGTAATATCGCCGATATCTCCAATCGTGCGAACGAGATTGCGTTCAACATCAGCTTCGTGCGCGAGGTGAGCGCGCTCCAGTACCTCAACGGGGTGCCGGAAGAAAACCGTGGCGCGGGAATGATGCCGAACACCATGCACCTGCACCTGATCAGCGGCAATCACTACCTGACCGATCACGGCATCTCGGCCAAGTTCAACGCCGAGATGCCGTTCCTGCAGATGCTGCACGACCAGGGTGTCGAGACGGCGGATCGCTGGCTCGGGGAGCACGGCCCCATGCTTGGCGTGAAGTCGACGCTTGACTTGATGCCGGTGTTTTTCCCGGATCAGATGTAGCTTTTCTGCGTGGAGGCAACGCGAAACAACGTCGTCCCGCGCGCGCTGGGACGACGTTGCGACGCCTCTCTACTGACGGGCCTCAGGAATTCGCAGGCTGCGTCTTCCAGGTATTCTTCTTCGGCGTGAGTGCGAACGCCGCCAGCAGGGCGCCGGCCACGCCGATCGCCATTGCCGCCGTGCTGCCCGAGAAGCCCACCAGGTGTTCCTTGGCCAGCTTGCCGGCCTTAGGCCCGACCAGTTGCATGCGGCGGCGCGTCATCTCGGCGCCCAGTTCCGCCAGGCGCTGCTTGCCCAGGATCGCCTCGGCGTCCGGCAGCAGCTTGGTTTCTTCCTCGGCGACGTGATGCATCACGTCGCGCATCAATTCCATCACCAGGTCGTCATGGCGCGGGTCGGCGCCGGAGGTGCGGCGCAGCTCGGCGATCAGGCGACGCATCTCGTCATGTTCCGGCTCGGCCTCGTGGATGAACGGCTCCTTGCCGTCGCGCAGGCGCATGACCGGATAGAAGATCTCTTCCTCGAGCGTGGCATGGATTTCGAGGCCGTCGCAGATCGTATCGGCCAAGGCCTTCTTGACGGTCGGGCTCTTGTCCTTGGAATACTGGTGGAAGGTGACCATCACGTGCGAGTGATCGAAGCGGATCATGTCGGTGATGCTTGGGCTCAGTTGTTTAAGATTCATGGTAATACCCCCGTTCGTGATTGTTTGATCAATATGGTAGTCCGGTCTGGCAGGGCATTGCTGTAGGAGCGCGCGCCGGTCGGGTGTCAGTCATCCGCGCAGCGCGGCGAACGCATGAGATGGCACACAGAACAAGACCATACTTGCGCCTAAGATTGTTTATTTGGAATAACAGATTGTCACTTTTGTCCTACAAGAGCACGGGAGTGCACCTGACGATTTTTCCACTGTCGACCTGAGATGATGATGACATCGAGCTACCGATCCCGGCGGTAGCCTGTTCATGACAGCGCACGCAGCTTGCGTCGCTGTTGCGTATGACGAACCTTCCACTTCAATTGGAGATACCTGTCATGTTTGCACACAACAAGCGCTTGCAATATACAGTCCGCGTCAACGAGCCGAATCCGGCGCTGGCGAACCTCATGCTCGAGCAGTTCGGCGGCCCGCAGGGCGAGCTCGCTGCCGCCATGCGCTACTTCACCCAGGCCGTTGCCGAAGACGATCCAGGCCGCAAGGACATGCTGTTCGATATCGCGACCGAGGAGCTGAGCCACCTGGAGGTCATCGGCCACATCGTCGCGATGCTGAACAAGGGCGCCAAGGGCCGCCTGGCCGAAGCCGTCGACAGCGAGGCCGACATGTACCGCGCCATCACCGGCCCCGGCAACGACAGCCACATCACGCAGGTGCTGTATGGCGCCGGCGCGCCGCTGACCAACTCGGCCGGCGTGCCATGGACGGCCGCCTATATCGACTCGATCACCGAGCCGACCGCCGACCTGCGCTCGAACATCGCCGCCGAGGCGCGCGCCAAGATCGTCTATGAGCGCCTGATCGCGCTGACCGACGACCCGGGCGTGAAAGAGGCGCTGGGCTTCCTGATGACACGCGAAGTGGCGCACATGAAGTCGTTCGAGAAGGCGCTGTACGCGATGGAGCCGAACTTCCCACCCGGCAAGATGCCGGTGGTGCCGGCCTTTGCCAGCGTTTACTACAATATGTCGCAGGGCCCGGGCGAGGTGCGCGGCGCCTGGAACCAGGGCGCCGACTGGGACTTCATCAGCGACCGCGAGAAGCAGATGGCGGTCGACGGCGGCTCGGGCGAGGCCGAAGTGGCCCTGCCGACCGCCGATATCGACGTGCTCAAGCAGATGGCGATGCGCACCATGTCCGACCCGTCGGCTACGCCGCGGACCGGGTCCGAATTGGGCATGATGCAATCGGCAACTGGTGGTACGATGGGTGGATCGGGTGGCAACGCGATGGGCGACGCCAATGTCGGCTCCAAGGGCGGTCCACTCGACGATACCGGCGTGGGCAATCCGATGGGCAGCGGCAAGCCGCTGAAGTAAGACCCCCTTGCCGCGCCGGTAGCCGGGCGGGCGCAGTGCGCGCTTGCGCGGTCCGGCGCGGCCTTTTACAGGAAGATGCATGGATATCCAAACCGACAAAAGCCCCCACCCACGTGGACTTCCGCGCTGGCTGACCCCACGCCGCGCCATCGGTTTCGGCATCTGCGCCATCGGCTTTCTGGTCCTGCTCGGCAGCATGATCGAGCAGATCATGAACGCCAACCCCAAGATGCTGGCGGCCCTCGCGGGCGGCGGCACCGCGGCGGCGGCGACCGCGCTCGGCACCCTGCCGGTCCTGTTCGCACAGAATTTCACCAAGCGTACCTATGACTGCTTCCTCGGCTTCGGGGCCGGCGTCATGCTGGGCGCCACTGCATTCTCGCTCGTGATCCCGGCGTTGTCGGCGGCGAGGGCGGCAGGCAGCGGCAACTGGGAATCGAGCCTCATGGTCGGCGCCGGCATCATGTTCGGCGCCGGCGCGATCCTGCTGCTCGGGCGCGCAGTGCGCACCGAGGGCATCCTGCCCAACGAACCAGACCAGGTGTCGCTGCGCCGCGCCTGGCTGTTCGTGTGGGCCGTCGCCCTGCACAACCTGCCCGAAGGCCTGGCTATCGGCGTGGCTTTCGCCGGCATCGATGTCGAGAAAGCCACCTCGCTCGCCACCGGCGTCTCCATCCAGGATGTGCCCGAAGGCCTGGTGGTGGCGCTGGCGCTGCATGCCGTCGGCTACAGCCGCCTGACCGCCGTCGCCATGGGCGTGGCCTCGGGCCTGATCGAGCCGATCGCGGCCGTGTTCGGCGTCGCGCTGATCGGCATCTCGGCCGGCCTGTTGCCGTATGCGCTGGCCGCCGCCGCCGGCGCCATGCTGCTGGTGATCGTCAACGACGTGATCCCCGAGTCGCGCCAGTCGGGCAACGGCACCCAGGCCAGCATCGCGCTGGTGTTCGGTTTCATCCTGATGACGGTGCTCGACACGGCGCTTTCCTGATTCCGCCGATGCCGAGGTCGAGCTGGTGGTTGACCTCGCGGTTGACCACGCCCGGGGATGGCCGTAGCATGAAGCCCATCTCCACCTTGGCAGGTATGGCATGAGTGTCCCCTCGAAACGCGAACAAACCCACGCACGCATCGTTGACGTCGCTGCGCGGACCCTGCGCCGCGACGGTTTCACCGGCGTCGGGGTGGCCGACGTCATGAAGGGTGCCGGCCTGACCCATGGCGGCTTCTACGCCCATTTTGACTCCCGCGAAGCCTTGCTGGCCGAGGCGCTCGAGCATGCAGATGGGGCGTCCGGCTCCAATCTGGACCGCCGCGCGTCCATGCTGCGCGCCGAAGGCGCGAGCCCGGTGGGCGCCTTGATCACGGCCTACCTGTGCGAAGAACACCTGGCTGCCTACCAGTCGGGCCTGGGCTGCGTGGTCGGCGCTCTCGGCTCTGAAATGCCGCGCCAGAGCGCGCCGCTGCGCGAGGTCGCGCGCGGCCGCATCGAGCGCCTCGTGCACAGCGTCCAGGCGGCCCTGGAAGAGGCGGGTCGGGGCGGTGAGGCGGCGTATGGCCAGGCGCTGGCGCTCACCGGCGCCCTGGTCGGCGCGCTGCAGATCGCGCGGACCTGCGGTTCCGGCGAGGAAGGCAGCGCAGTGCTGGCCGCAAGCCGGCAGGCCCTGCTGGCGCAGTACGCTGGTTGACGACCGAATCGGGCGCGTCGCCACATGGTCCGCCATTCCGGATTAAAATATGATGATCATCATATTTCGCGATGCGATCAATGGGATATGCCATGAAACTCGACAACGCCACTGTCCTCGTCACCGGCGCCAACCGCGGCCTGGGTCTCGCATTCGCACGCCAGGCGCTCGCGCGCGGCGCAGGAAAGGTGTATGCCGGAGCCCGCGATCCCGCCAGCGTCGCGTTGGCAGGGGTGACGCCGGTGCGGCTGGATGTGACGGATGCGGCGAGCGTCGTCGCCGCTGCGCGCGCATTGGCCGACGTCGACCTGGTGGTGAACAATGCCGGCATCGCCCATTTCCAGCAAGTGCTGGCCGATGGCGTCGAAGACTCGCTGCGGGCGATGCTCGACACCAATGTGTTCGGCATCCTGACCATGAGCCGCGCCTTCGCGCCCGTACTGGGCCATAACGGCGGCGGCGCCTTCCTGAACGTATTGTCGGTGGCGAGCTGGATCAGTTCGCCGGCACTGGCCGCTTATGGCGTGTCGAAGGCGGCCGCCTGGAGCCTGACCAATGGGGTGCGCAACGCCTTGCGCGGGCAGGGTACCCAGGTGCTGGGCCTGCACGTCGGCTTCATCGACACCGACCTTACGCGCGATATCGCCTCACCCAAGCTGGCGCCGGCCATGGTGGTCGAACGCGCCCTGGCGGCGCTCGAGGCCGGCGCGGACGAGGTCATGATCGATGAGCTGACCCAGGCGGTGAAGGCCGGGTTGTCGGCCGCGCCGGGGGTCTACACCCTGAACCACGCCCGCTGAGACGGCGCCGTCGACTGATCCTCGTCAGCCCGAAATGCCTTGGCCGCACCCTGCGTCATCTGGTTGATGACGCAGGGCGAGACACCCGCGGCCCATACCGCGGCGACACCGCCATCGACGAACCGCTCATGTCCGGCGACAAAGCTGCTCTCACCCGATACCAGGAACAAGACTGCTCGTGCCACCTCGCCCGGTGCCCCCAGGCGCCCAAGCGGGACGCTGTTGGTCAGCGCCTCTTCGACTCCCGGCTGCGCGTCGAGGTAGTTCCTGATCAGGCGTGTCTCCGTACCGCAAGACGTTGGTGCCGCGGACCGCGCTGCGCGAGGACGGCAGGCCGGCCATCGTCGCCGCGCACGGCAGCGCAGGCCCGCATGGCCAATGGCATCGGGGAGGCCGCCGCGCTGGGACCGAAGCGCTGGTACGAGGCGCCGGAGGTCGTCGAACGGGTAAGCGACGGCGGCGACGGCGGCGACAGCGCGCGCCGTTTTGGCATCGTGGGCGCCGCCGGCATCTAGTGCGTCACCGAGCGCTCGCCCGCCACCAGCATCGACATGGTCGACAAGCATGGCAAGCAGCGGATCATGAACTGTGGACACGAACACGCCCAGCCGGCCAATGCGCAGGAATGGCGCACGGCGTGCGCCTGACACCATTGCCCCCCAATGGACAACGGCCCCGAAGGGCCGTTGTCATTTTTTCAGTTCAGGCAGCCGGCATCAGTCGCGAATCTCCAGCTTGCGGTTCAGGCTCAGCGCCGCCAGCGAGGCGACCGCACCCGACAGCAGGTACAGGCTGACATAGCCAAGGCCGAAGTGCGCCGACAGGCCCAGCGCGACCAGCGGAGCGAAGGCCGCGCCAACCAGCCAGGCCAGATCCGACGTCAGCGCAGCACCGGTGTAGCGCAGGTGCTTCTGGAAGTTCGAGGTGGTTGCACCCGCGGCCTGGCCATACGAGAAGCCCAGCAGGGTGAAGCCGATCAGGATGAAGGCGTTCTGGCCGCCGGTGCCGCTATTGATCAGGAACGGGATCGACGCCGAGTACAGGGCGATCAGCGCCGCGGCGGTGCCGAGCGTGGTGCGACGGCCAAGCTTGTCGGCGACCTTGCCAGAAATCAGCATGGCGATGGCGGCGAGGCCGGCGCCCCACATCTGGATGTGCAGGAACTCATCCATTGGACGGGTGTCGTAGAGCTGGATCCACGACAGCGGGAACACGGTCACCAGGTGGAACAGGGCGTAGCTGGCCAGGGCGGCCATGGCGCCGATGACGATATTGCTGCCTTGCTTGCTCACCAGTTCGCCAACCGGGGCCGGATCGAGGTGGTGCGAGTCGAGCAGGCGTGAATATTCGGGCGTGCTGGCCAGACGCAGGCGGGCGAAGGTGCCGACCACGTTGATGGCGAAGGCCACGAAGAACGGGAAGCGCCAGCCCCAGGTCAAGAAGTCTTCTTCGGCCGTGTAGGCGATCAGGAAGGCGAAGATGCCGGCCGCAACCAGGAAGCCAAGCGGTGCGCTCAATTGTCCGAGCATGGCGTACCATCCGCGCTTGTTCTCGGGTGCGGACAGGGCCAGCAGCGAAGGCAGTCCGTCCCACGAGCCACCCTGGGCGAAACCCTGTGCGATACGCAAGCCCGCCAGCAGGATGATGGCAGTGGCGCCGATCTCGCTGTAACTTGGGAGCATGGCGATGACGACGGTGCTGGTGCCCATCATGAGCAGCGAGATGCCGAGCTTCATGTCGCGGCTCCAGCGCTTCTGGATCGCCATGAACACGACCGTGCCGATCGGACGTGCCACGAAGGCGAGGGCGAAGATGGCGAACGAATACAGGGTGGCCTCGAGCCGGTCCGCCCACGGGAAGAAGATCGCGGGGAAGACGAGCGCCGACGCGATTGCGTACGTGAAGAACTCGAAGTATTCCGCCGAACGGCCCACGACCACGCCGACGGCGATGTCGCCGGGGCTGACATGTTCGTCCCTGGCGTTGATATTGCGGGCCCCGCTATTGGGGTGGGTGATTGGAGCGGCCCCTGCGCCGCCGTACGTCGTCGTGCTTTGCATATTGTGTTCTCCAGAGAAGTCGACGGCCGCCGGCATTGTTAATAGGAATGCAATTCTGGGAATGCAATGCAGAATTGCACCTCGGCAAAGGTGGGACAATGTGTCCAATGTTCTTTGGCGACCGTTGGCATTACAGTAGCATGTTCTCCCTCCATGTAACGTTAGATACCTAGCATGATTCCTAAAATTGTCCGCCGCGGACTCCCATTACTTCCGCTTGCAGCGCTGGCCGGCTGCAACGCTGTCGTCATGAATCCCACCGGCGATATTGCGAAGCAGCAGGCCGATCTGATCATCATTTCGGTTGCGCTGATGTTGTTGATCATCGTTCCGGTGATGATTCTGACTGTCCTGTTCGCCTGGCGCTATCGCAAGAACGCCAACGCGAAGTACGAACCCGACTGGGACCACTCGACCAAGCTCGAGCTCATCATCTGGGGCGCGCCGCTCCTGATCATCATCGTGCTGGGCCTGATCACCTGGGTCAGCACCCACAAGCTCGATCCGTACCGGCCGCTCGACCGCCTGGACGAACACCGTCCGATCCCGGCGTCGACCAAGCCGCTCGAGGTGCAGGTCGTGGCGCTCGACTGGAAATGGCTGTTCATCTATCCGGAGCAGGGCATTGCCTCGGTCAACCAGCTGGTGACCCCGATCGACACCCCGATCCGCTTCAAGATGACTTCGTCGACCGTGATGAACACGTTCTACATTCCGACGCTGGCCGGCATGATCTACACGATGCCCGGCATGCAGACCGAACTGAACGCGGTGCTGAACAAGGTCGGCGACTACCAGGGCCTGTCGGCCAACTTCAGCGGCGACGGTTTCTCGCACATGAAGTTCGCCTACAAGGGCGTGACCAACGAACAGTTCAACACCTGGGTGCAGGAAATGAAGGGCAATACCGCCGTTCTGGACCGCGCCGATTACCTGGTGCTGGAAAAGCCGACCGCCAAGGAGGCCGTGCGCCACTACGGCCAGGTCGAGCCGGCGCTGTTCAACCGCATCCTGAACCGCTGCGTTGCAGAGGGTACGATGTGCATGAACCAGCAGATGCACGAAGACATGAAGCGCAACCAGATGGCCGCGGCTATCCGCCAGCAGTCGCAGGGCGGCAAGTCACAGCTGGCGGAAGCGCTGGAAATGTGCGTGGCTCCTATTAATACCTTGATGAAGTAATCATGCAAGAATCATTCGACTTGACGAAGTTCATCTTCGGTCGGCTGGGCTGGGACGCGATCCCGTTCCACGAGCCGATTCTGATCGCTACCTTCGCAGGCGTGATCGTCGGCGGTCTGGCCCTCATCGGCCTGATCTCCTACTTCCGCGTGTGGGGCACCCTGTGGAGAGACTGGATCACCAGTATCGACCACAAGAAAATCGGGATCATGTACATGATCCTGGGTCTGATCATGTTCCTGCGCGGCTTCGCCGATGCCCTCATGATGCGCGCCCAGCAGGCGATCGCCTTCGGCGACAACGCCGGCTTCCTGCCGCCGCACCACTACGACCAGGTCTTCACCGCCCACGGCGTGATCATGATCTTCTTCGTGGCGATGCCGTTCGTGACGGGCCTGATGAACTACGTGGTGCCGCTGCAGATCGGCGCGCGCGACGTGGCGTTTCCGTTCCTGAACAACTTCTCGTTCTGGATGACCGCCATGGGCGCCGTGCTCGTGATGGCTTCCCTGTTCGTGGGTGAGTTCGGCCGTACCGGCTGGCTGGCGTATCCACCGCTGTCGGGCATCCTGGCAAGTCCGGGCGTCGGCGTCGACTATTACATATGGTCATTGCAGGTGGCAGGTGTCGGCACGACCCTGTCGGGCGTCAACCTGATCGTCACCATCATCAAGATGCGCGCGCCGGGCATGGACCTGATGAAGATGCCAGTCTTCACCTGGACCTCGCTGTGCACCAACATCCTGATCGTGGTCACCTTCCCGATCCTGACCGCCGTGCTGGCCATGCTGGGCATGGACCGCCTGCTCGACACCGCGTTCTTCACGAGCGACCGTGGCGGCAACCCGATGATGTACGTCAACCTGATCTGGATCTGGGGCCACCCCGAGGTCTACATCCTGATCCTGCCGGCCTTCGGCATCTTCTCCGAAGTCGTTTCGACCTTCTGCGGCAAGCGCCTGTTCGGCTACACCTCGATGGTGTACGCGACCTGCGTCATCATGGTGCTGTCGTACCTGGTCTGGCTGCACCACTTCTTCACCATGGGCTCGGGCGCGAGTGTCAATGCGTTCTTCGGCATCACGACGATGATCATCTCGATCCCGACCGGCGCCAAGATCTTCAACTGGCTGTTCACCATGTACCGTGGCCGTATCCGCTTCGAGCTGCCGATGATGTGGACCGTGTCGTTCATGCTGACCTTCGTGATCGGCGGCATGACCGGCGTCATGCTGGCGATCCCGGCGGCCGACTTCGTGCTGCACAACTCGCTGTTCCTGATCGCCCACTTCCACAACGTGATCATCGGTGGCGTCGTGTTCGGTATCTTCGCGGGCCTGAACTACTGGTTCCCGAAAGCCTTCGGCTACAAGCTGGACCGTTTCTGGGGCCTGGTCTCGTTCTGGCTGTGGTCGATCGGCTTCTGGGTCGCGTTCACCCCGCCGTACATCCTGGGTTTCATGGGCTACACCCGTCGCGTGAGCCATTTCGACGATCCTTCGGTGCAGTGGCTGTTCCAGATCTCGTTCCTGGGCACCCTGATGATCGCCGGCGGTATCGGCGCGCTGCTGATGCAGATCTATGTCAGCTACCGCGACCGCAACACCGCCCGCCTGCGCGACTTCACCGGCGACCCATGGGAAGGCCGTACGCTGGAATGGTCGACCTCGTCGCCACCGCCAGACTACAACTTCGCGTTCACGCCCGTGGTGTTCGACAACGACACCTTCGCCGACATGAAGAAGAACGGCTACCGTCGTCCGCTGAAGGACTTCGTGGCGATCCACATGCCAAAGAACACCGGCGCCGGCATCATCATCTCCGCGCTCGCGTGCGCGGTCGGCTTCGGCATCATCTGGCACATGTGGGCGTTCACCATCGCGGCATTCATCGCCATGATGGCCGCGATCATCATCCATACCTTCAACTACAAGCGTGACTACTACATCCCGGCCGAAGAAGTGGCCCGGACCGAAGAAGCGCGCACCCGTATGCTGGAAAGCCATGTCTGAACTTAACGCATCTGTAACCGGCGGCAGCGTCGCCGACGACGTGAGCGGACGTTACATCGTCCGCGAACACCACCCGGAGCAGGGCACGCTGCTGGGCTTCTGGCTCTACCTGATGAGCGACTGCCTCATCTTCGCGTCCCTGTTCGCCACCTATGCGGTGCAGGGCCGCAGCTACGCCGGCGGCCCGACCGGCGCCGAGCTGTTCGAGCTGCCGCTGATCGCGCTCAACACCGCGTTCCTGCTGGTGTCGTCGCTGACCTTCGGCTTCGCCATGATCGCGGCGCAAGCCAAGAACCTGGCCAAGACCCGCATGTGGCTGGTCGTGACCGGCATCCTGGGCCTGGCCTTCCTGTGCGTCGAGATCTATGAGTTCCAGCACCTGATCCACCTGGGCGCCGGGCCCCAGCGTTCGGGCTTCCTGACCGCATTCTTCGCGCTGGTCGGCACCCACGGCCTGCACGTGAGCTTCGGCATCATCTGGCTGGTGACCCTGTTCTTCCAGTTGGGCAAACACGGCCTGACCCCGGAAAACTTCCGTCGCCTGTCGTGCCTGTCGCTGTTCTGGCACTTCCTGGACCTGATCTGGATCTTCGTCTTCACCTTTGTCTACCTGATGGGAGTCCTGCCATGAGCGACCACCACGACCACGGCCATCATGGCCACGACGTCTACGTGACGCACTACAGCCAGAAGGACTACCTGGTCGGCTTCGCGCTGGCGGCCATCCTGACCATCATCCCGTTCTGGCTGGTGATGGGCAATGTCCTGGCGCCTGAGACGACCAAGTGGGTCATCCTCGCCTTCGCCGGCGTGCAGCTGATCGTGCAGATGATCTATTTCCTGCACTTGAACTCGAAGTCGGAAGGCGGCTGGAACATGATGGCGATGATCCTGACCGTCGTCATCCTGGTCATTGTCCTGGCCGGTTCGATCTGGGTCATGCATCATATGAACACCAATATGATGCCTGGCATGGGTCCGAACAACACCCACGACATGACCTAAATGGCGGTCGTGGACGAACAGCCGGCAGGGCCGGAAAGTAGCGCCCGATCGCCTCGGCGCTCCGCCTTCGTGCGGCGCCTCCTGGCGGTGCTGGCCCTGCTGCTGTTCGTGCTGTTTGCGGGTCTGGGGACCTGGCAGGTGGTTCGCCTGCAATGGAAACTGGACCTGATCGAACGCGTCGACGCGCGCGTTCATGCGGATCCCGTTGCGCCGCCCGCGGTGGCGCAATGGCCGCAAGTCTCCCGCGAATCCGACGAGTACCGCCGCGTACGCCTGTCGGGCCGCTATCTGTACGAATTCACCACGCCGGTTCAGGCCCTGTCGAACCTCGGCGCCGGCTTCTGGCTGCTCACGCCCTTGTGCACGCAAGAGGGCCACGTCGTGCTGGTCAACCGCGGCTTCATCCCCTCGAGCGGCGATATCGCGACCCGCTTTCCCGCCCGCAAGGCCGGCCCCGACGCCTGCGCCGCGGCGCAGGGCCCGCAGGTGGCGCTTACCGGCTTGCTGCGCATTGCCGAACCCAAGAGCGGCTTCCTGCGCGATAACGATCCCGTCAACAACCGCTGGTATGCGCGCGAAGTGGGCGCCATCGCCGCCGCGCGCGGTTTCGAGGCCGCCACGGTCGCGCCGTTCTTCGTCGACGCTGGCGCGGGCCAGGACCCGAAGGATGCGCCTGAAACCGCGGTCGGCGGCCTGACCGTCATTTCTTTCCCAAATAATCACCTCGTCTACGCGCTCACTTGGTATGCTCTCGCCCTCATGGTGGCTGCCGCCGTGTGGTGGATCGCCCGGCATGAGGCGAAGCGCGGCAGCGATACCGACGATTAAGACGGTGCGCAAAGCGGCGATGGCCGCCTTGCCGGATATAACGGTTTCCCATGCAATCACCGCTGGACTTCTTTGCCAGGGCGGCGCGCTCGTCGCCGTCCGCCGCCGCCGCGAACGTCGAGTTCGCGGCCGGCCACAAGAACATGCTGCAGCTGATCGAGCTGCGCTGGATCGCCGTGATCGGCCAGATCACCACCATCGCCTCGGCGATCCTGATCTTCCGGATCGACCTGCCGCTGGTGCACATGCTGCAGGTGCTGGCCTGCCTGATCGCCTTCAATGTCGCCAGCCACCTGCGCTGGCACGAGCGGCGGCCGGTGTCGAATGGCGAGATGTTCCTGGCGATCCTGGTCGACGTGTCGAGCCTGACGGTGCTGCTGTACCTGTCGGGAGGCACCACCAACCCGTTCGCCTTCCTGTATCTGCTGCAGGTGATCGTCTCGGCCGTGTTGCTCGACGTGTTGTGGACCTGGAGCATCGTGGTGGTCACGATCGCCTGCATGGCCGGGCTCGCCATCTATGCCCAGCCGCTCGCGCTGCCGTTCGATCACGCGCGCGGCATCGGCAGCCTGTACGTGCAGGGACTGCTGGTGTGCTTTGCGCTCAATGCGGCGCTGCTGGTGATGTTCATCTCGCGCATCTCCGACAATGTGCGCGACAAGGCGACCCAGCTGGCGGCGCTGCGCCAGCGCGCCGCCGAGGAAGAACACATCGTGCGCATGGGCTTGCTGGCCAGCGGCGCCGCCCACGAACTGGGCACGCCGCTGTCGACGGTCTCGGTAATCCTGGGTGACTGGAAGCGCATGCCGGCCTTTCGCGACGATCCGGAACTGCTGGAAGAGCTGACCGAGATGCAGACCCAGCTCAAGCGTTGCAAGGCGATCGTCAGCGGCATCCTGCTGTCGGCTGGCGAGGCGCGCGGCGAGTCGGCCCAGCGCACCACGATCAGGAGCTTCCTCGACCGGCTGGCCGAGGGCTGGGACGCGAGCCGTCACGTGCGCACCTTCATCTACAATAACCGCATTGCCGAAGACGTGCCCGTGGCGAGCGACTCGGCGCTGCGCCAGACCATCGACAACCTGCTCGACAACGCGCTCGAGGCCTCGCCGGACTGGGTCTATATGGACGCCCATGTCGACGAGCGCAGCCTGGTGCTGACCGTGTTCGACCGCGGGCCGGGCTTCGCGCCTGGCATGCTCGACCATATCGGCAAGCCGTATCATTCGACCAAGGGCAAACCCGGCGGCGGCCTCGGGCTGTTCCTGGCGGTGAACGTCGTGCGCAAGCTCGGTGGCACGGTGACGGCCCGCAACCGCCGCCAGGACGAGGGCGGCGGGGCGGAAGTGACGGTGCGCCTGCCGCTGGCGGCGATCCAACTGGAAGAGGACACAGACGATGCAGAATCCTGAGCCACTGCTGCTCATCATCGAAGACGACGAAGCATTTGCGCGCACGCTGAGCCGCTCGTTCGAGCGGCGCGGCTACCGGGTGCTCGGGGCCGCCAGCCTGGACGAGGCCCAGGCGCTGCTGGCGCACCACAATCCCGGCTACGCCGTGGTCGACCTCAAGCTGAAGGGCAACACCTCCGGCCTGGCCTGTGTCCAGTTGCTGCACGAGCATGACCCGGACATGTTGATCGTGGTGCTGACGGGCTTCGCCAGTATCGCCACCGCGGTCGAGGCGATCAAGCTGGGCGCCGTGCAATATCTGGCCAAGCCGTCGGATGCCGACGACATCGAGACCGCCTTCGGCCATGTGGCCGGCAGCACCGAGGTCGAGGTGACCAACCGCTCGACCTCGATCAAGACCCTGGAGTGGGAGCGCATCCATGCCGTGCTGGCCGAGACCGATTTCAATATCTCGGAGGCGGCGCGAAGGCTGGGCATGCACCGGCGCACGCTGGCGCGCAAGCTCGAGAAGCAGCGGGTGAAGTAGATGCGGGGTTTCGGAATCACGCTCGGGATCGTGTTTGGTTCGCTGCTCGGCCTTGGCGGTTGTGGCCGCATGGAGTCCGGCGCCGTCGCGGAAGGGGGCGCCGAACCGTCGGCGGCCCGGATCGAGGCGGGGCGCAAGCTGTTTGCGCGCTGTGCCGGTTGCCACGAAGTGGGGCCGAACGCCGGCCATATCTTCGGCCCACAGCTCAATGGCGTACTTGGACGCCAGGCGGGGAGCGTGGCCGGCTATGGCTATTCGCCGGCGTTGAAAGCGTCGACCCTGGTATGGGACGAGGCGAACCTGGCCGCCTTCATCCGCGATTCAGAGAAGGTTATCCCAGGCAACAAGATGCGCTTCCTGAATTTCATGAGCGAGCAGCAGGCCAGGGAGATCGTGGCCTATCTGGGGACACAGGGGGCACCGACGATGGAACCGCCAAGGCGGGCCGGACAGGTTGCGGATTGAAACGACCGGCCTCGACGTAAGGCCAGCTTCCATGTATTTAAAACGTAACTAACCAACGGATAAGCCAAACCAACCGCATCTCCCGAGGCCTCGGACTACGGACCCATGTCGACAACATAGACAAGCCACCAAGAACGGGGGCAGGGCGGACAGCGATGACTCAAGCTCCCAGCTTGCTCAGCGCAAACGCAGCCAGGAAGCCCAATGCCACGATCAGTCCGGCAAAATCATGGGTTTCGTCGAACGCCTCGGGAATCATGGTGTCGACCACCATCGCCAGCACGCCGCCCGCCGCCACCGCCGTGGTCGCCGCCACGATTTCAGGTGGCAAGCGGTGAAATACCGTATAGCCGACGAGGGCCGCCATGCCGGAAGACACGGCGATGCCGGCCCAGATGCCGTAAATGGCGTGACTCGAGATCCCGCCATGTTTCATGCCGGCCGCGCTCGACAAGCCTTCCGGCAAATTGGACAGGAAGACGGCGACCACCACCGCCAGGCTCACACCCTGGCCGCCGAGCAGCGACAGCCCGATCACGATCGATTCGGGAATCCCGTCGAGCAGCGCGCCCACGGCGATGGCCGCGCCACCGCCACCTTGTTCGGCGCCTTCCTGCGCGGATTTGTCGACAGGTCGGCGCGAGCGTTTGCGATGACGCGCGCCACGGCGTGCCAGCATCCAGTTGGCAGTCGTATAGGCGATGGCCCCGCACAGGAAGCCGGCAGCGGTCGATGCAAAGCCGCCAGTCTCGAGCGCTTCGTCCATCAACTCGAATGACAACGCCGAGATCAGGACCCCGCTGCCGAAGGCCATGATGGCCGCCACCAGCCGCTGCGGCACATCGACGCGCACTCCGACGAAGGCGCCCAGCAGCAGGGCGGCGCCCGCCAGCATTCCCCACGATGCTGCCTGCAGCCATCCCGGCAATGCGTCCACTATCCCTCCCTTGTTTCAACCATGTTAATATTTTCCACTTCACGGTGTGCGCACGGAAGCGCTGAGAACATGGCTTCCCACCGCGACAGGCGGGTAGGGGAGTCGATCGCCAGTCTGTACATTCGCACAAATAGGGTTGCCTCGGTTATATTTTTCGGGCAGTATAGCTGCGTGGCAACCGGTTGCATCCGGATGCCCGATCAGCGATGAGGCGGCTCAACCCGTTTCTTTTCTCCCCCCGCATCCGTCGGGGGGCTTTTTTCGACTGCGCGGCCTGGCCTTGCCACCTCCGCCGCGTCTGGCGTTCCCCGCGCCACATCGGATCATCGTGCCTGCGCGGCTCCCTGCCGCCGATCGGCGCGTCCCACCGGAGAACTGGATGAGCGAATTGCTTTCACTCACGCATGCGCTGGCCTGGCCGCTGGCGCTGACACTGGCCTGGATGGCCGGCGAGCTGCTGTACCGCTGGGCCAATGTGCCGCGCATCGCGATCTATGGCCTGTGCGGATTTGTCTTCGGCAATCTGTCGAGCGGCTACCTGCCGCCGGCCCAGGCCGATAACTTCATGATGCTGGCCAACCTGGGCTTTGGCCTGATCCTGTTCGAACTAGGCTACCGGATCAACCTGCGCTGGCTGCGCAGCAACCCATGGCTGTTGCTCACTTCGCTACTCGAGGCCGGCCTGACCTGGGCCGCGGTGTACTACGTGTCGCGCATCTGTGGCATTGCCGTGCTGCCGGCCTGTCTGCTGGCGGCGCTGGCCATGGCCAGCTCCCCGGCCGGCCTGCTGCGCATCGTCAACGAGCAGGGCGGCGGCGGCCAGGTCACCGAGCGCGCCATGCACCTGACGGCGCTGAACTGCGTGCTGGCCGTGTTCGTGTTCAACGTAACGGTCGGCTTCGGCGTATTCCAGACCTCGGGCGACGTGGTCCACGCCAGCTGGACCGGGCTGGTGGTGCTGGCCGCATCGAGCGGCCTGGGCGCGGCGCTCGGCTACCTGTTGCCGCTGTGGCAGCGCGTCGCCGGCCATGCGCGCGCCAATTCGACGCTGACCTTCGCCGTGTTCGTCTTCCTGCTGGTGGCGATCACCCACGTGCTGAAACTGTCGCCGGTGCTGGCGGCGCTCACCTTCGGCCTGGTGGCCCGTCATCGCCGCGTCACCCTGAGCCCGGCACAGCGCAATTTCGGCGCGCTGGGCGACCTGCTGACGGTGCTGCTGTTTTTCTTCGTCGCCACCACCATCGCCTGGCAGCCAACCGCCGAGGGCCTGATGCTCGGCCTGCTGCTGTTGCTGGTGCGGGCGCTGGTCAAGGTCGCGGTGTGCACCGCCACCGCACACGTCTCGGGCATCTCGGCGCGCAAGGGCGCCCTGACCGGCGTGGCGATCATGCCCTTGACCGTGTTCGCCATCATCCTGATCGAGCAGACCCGGCGCCAGGGCGTCGACCTGTTCGATACCTTGACCCCGCTGGCGCCATTGGCGGCGATGGCCATGATCCTCGAAGTGCTGGCGCCCATCCTGACCCAGATCGCGCTGACCGGCGCACGCGAGTCGGGTTTTGCCAGATACAAGAACATCGACAAGAAGGAGGACCAGGATGCCGCTACCTGAATTTTGCCGTTCGGACCCGCTGACCATGGGGGTCGAGCTGGAGCTGCAGCTCGTGAACCTGTCGGATTTCGACCTCGCACCGGCCTCGCCGGACATGCTCGACCTGCTGGCGCGCGCGCCGTTCCCCGGCGCCGTGACGCCCGAGATCACCGAGAGCATGATCGAAATTAACAGCAGCATCCACACGGGCCACGGGCCGCTGGTCGAAGAGTTGACATTGATCCGCGACACCCTGCTGCGCGCGGGCGACCGCCTGAACGTGGGCGTCGCCGGCGGCGGCACCCATCCCTTCCAGCAGTGGACCGAGCGCCGCATCTATGAAAAACCGCGCTTTCGCGAAGTCTCGGCGCTGTACGGCTACCTGGCCAAGCAGTTCACCGTGTTCGGCCAGCACGTGCACATCGGCTGCGGCAGCGGCGACAACGCGTTGTTCCTGCTGCATGCGCTCAACCGCTACATCCCGCACTTCATCGCGCTGTCGGCGTCGTCGCCCTTCCTGCAGGGCAGCGACACCCAGTTCCATTCCTCGCGCCTGAATTCGGTATTCGCCTTCCCGCTGTCGGGGCGGGCGCCGTTCCTGCTCAAGTGGGATGATTTCGAACGCGATTATTTCAAGCGCATGGAAGACACCGGCATCGTGCGCAGCATGAAGGACTTTTACTGGGACCTGCGTCCCAAGCCCGAGTACGGCACCATCGAGCTGCGCGTGTGCGACACACCGCTGACGGTCGAACATGCCGCAGCCCTGGCCGCCTACCTGCAGGCGCTGTGCAGCTACTTGTTGGAAGGAAACGAGCCGGCGCCGCGCGAGGACGATTACCTGGTCTATAACTACAATCGCTTCCAGGCATGCCGTTTCGGCCTGGACGGCAATATCGTGCTGCCACAGGCACACCAGCCTGTACTGCTGCGCGACGACATCCTGGCCACCCTGGCGCGCATCGCGCCGCATGCCGAGCAGCTCGGTTCCAGCGCCGCCCTGAGCCACCTGGCCCAGGTGACGAAGGCGGTCGGCGACGCCCAGCAACTGCGCATCGTGCATGAGCACGAAGGCAGCGTCGAGGCGATGGTAAATTTAGCCTTGGGGAAATTCCGCGGAGAGGTCTGACGCTGAGGATTGGCCCAACGGGATCTTGCCCGCGTCCTCGTCCGCATCGAGGCGGGCGATCAGCGTCGCGAGATCTTTTTCCAGACGTAGCAAGGTAGCCTCATCCAGCGTCGCGAGCGCGTTCGGCAAGACCCCCGCCAGGGGCGCGGGCGCACGTCGCAATACTTCCTGGCCGGCCGGCAAGATTCGCAGAGCAACGTTGCGCCGGTCCGCTCCCTCGCGCGCCGCCGCCACATAGCCGCGCTCGACCAGGCCGCGCACCAGGTTGCTGGCGGTGGACTGGTGGATATCCATGGCGCGCCCCAGGCTGGTGGCGCCGATGCCGGGCTGGCTGTCGATCACCGACAGGGCCCAGACCTGGGCGCCGCCCAGACCCGATTCGCGCTCGAGCTGGCGGAAATGGGTCTTGACGGCATTGAAGACGATGCGGAACTGGCGCAGCACGCGCTGGGGCGGCGCGTCGGTGGGCAGCAGGGGATCGGGATGGGATGCGGACGACATGGGCGAGATGATAATGCAACGGCTTGCCACGCGGCGGTGGGCGCCGCCCTTTTTTCTTGGCGATGTCACCGTTACCTATGGATGAATCCGATCGCGATGCGTAGCAATTGCTCGACAGAAGTAACTCGCCCACCATCGAGGGCCCACAGCCAACCCAGGTAATTCGGCAGGCG
>NZ_JCASIL010000025.1:0-84887 GCF_059685725.1 Telluria sp. RT2P19 | reverse complement strand
GCCTGCCCCGCCGTCGCGGCCGGACGCGGCGCCACCGCCGCATGGCTGGCCGCCGCTGCCGCCGCGGCGCGCGCGGCGGGCGCCGCGCCTACCGCAGCAGCCGCGGGTGGCGCCGCGGATGCCTCTGCCCCACCCTGTCCGGGACGAAAGGCCAGCATGCGCAGCAAGGTCATGGTGAAGCCGGCGTATTCGTCCGGCGCCAGGCCGATTTCGTTACGGCCGTGCACGGCGATCTGGTAGTACAGCTGCACTTCCTGCGGTTCGAAGGCCGCGGCCAGGCGCATGATGTCGGCCAGCTCGGGCAAGTCTTGCGGCACGGCGCCGGGCACCGATTGCGCCAGCGCGATCCGGTGCAGCAAGGTGCCCAGGTCTTGCAGCGCGCCGTTGTACGACAGGCTGCGGCTGGCCATCTCGTCGGCCACCGCCATCAGGTCGGCGCCATCCTGCGCCACGAGGGCGTCGAGCAGGCGCACCAGGTAGGATTGGTCGAGCGCGCCGAGCATGCCCTGCACCGCGTCGAGCGTGACCTGGCCGGCGGCATACGCGATCGCCTGGTCGGTGAGCGACAGCGCGTCGCGCATCGAGCCGTGGGCGCCTTGCGCCAGCAGGCGCAGGGCCGGCTGCTCAAAGGTCACTCCCTCTTGGCCCAGGATGTTTTCGAGGTGGCCGACAATATGACCCGGCGGCA
Organism: Telluria sp. RT2P19; assembly: GCF_059685725.1. NCBI lineage: Bacteria > Pseudomonadati > Pseudomonadota > Betaproteobacteria > Burkholderiales > Oxalobacteraceae > Telluria > Telluria sp. RT2P19. Next base: position 84,199 of record NZ_JCASIL010000025.1, on the reverse strand, counting down.
TCTGCTTGAGGTTGAACTGCAGGCAGCGCGACAGCACCGTCACCGGAATCTTTTGCGGATCGGTGGTCGCCAGGATGAACTTGACGTGCGGCGGCGGTTCTTCGAGCGTCTTGAGCATCGCGTTGAACGCGTGATTGGTGAGCATGTGCACCTCGTCGATCATGTAGACCTTGAAGCGCGCATTGCTCGGCGCGTAGACCGCCTGCTCCAGCAACTGGGCCATCTCGTCCACGCCGCGGTTGGACGCCGCGTCCATCTCGATGTAGTCGACGAAGCGGCCGGCATCGATCGCGCGGCATGCCTCGCACTGGCCGCATGGCTCGGCCGTGATCCCGCCCTGCCCGTCCGGCCCGGTGCAATTGAGCGACTTGGCCAGGATGCGCGACAAGGTGGTCTTGCCGACCCCGCGCGTGCCCGTGAACAGATAGGCGTGGTGCAGCCGCTCCGTACGCAAGGCATGGGTCAGCGCACGGACCACGTGCTCCTGGCCGACCAGCGTTTCGAAGTTCTTGGGACGGTATTTGCGGGCGAGGACTTGATAGGACATGCCACGATTTTACCGCAGATGACGGGCATCGCGAACAATCCGCAGGTAGGCTCTTGTGTAACTGGAATGAAGTACGGAGGCGACGGACGTGCAAACGCCAGCGCGACAACAGGAGGAAGGGAGCGACTACGGACAGCGAGACGGAGCGGAAGGACGGAGCAAAAGATAAGAGGCGAGCCTGATCTGCGGCACTTGCGGTGAACGGCTTTGGCTGCTTCGTTCCCGACCTGACCAGGTAAACCATGCCACAATGCGCAGGGGCCCGCCAGCACTCATTATACCTGACGGCGGCGGTTTGGGGAACAATGCGACCAGGCCGGCGGCGCAGCGCCGGCCCTGCCCGGTCAAATCTTCAGCTGCTGCCAGATCGTGTCCACCTTCTCTTTCACCGCCGGGTCCATCACGATCGGCGTTCCCCACTCGCGACTGGTTTCGCCCGGCCACTTATTGGTGGCGTCGATCCCCATCTTGCTGCCCAGGCCGCTGATCGGCGAGGCGAAGTCGAGGTAGTCGATCGGGGTGTTGTCGACCATGACCGTGTCGCGGGTCGGATCGACGCGGGTCGTGATGGCCCAGATCACCTCTTTCCAGTCACGCACATTGACATCCTCGTCCACCACCACGATGAACTTGGTATACATGAACTGGCGCAGGAAACTCCACACGCCGAACATCACGCGCTTGGCGTGACCCGCGTACTGCTTCTTCATCTGCACCACCGCCATGCGGTAGCTGCAGCCCTCGGGCGGCAGGTAGAAGTCGGTGATCTCGGTGAACTGTTTCTGCAGCAGGGGAATGAAGACTTCATTCAGCGCCACGCCCAGCACGGCCGGCTCGTCCGGCGGTTTGCCGGTATAGGTCGAGTGATAGATCGGGTCGCGCCGCATCGTGATGCGGTCGATCGTAAACACCGGAAAGCTGTCCTGTTCATTATAGTAGCCGGTATGGTCGCCATAGGGTCCTTCGAGCGCATGCTCGAAGCCGGACGGGTGGTTCGCATCCGGGTAGATATGCCCTTCGAGCACGATCTCGGCCGACGCCGGCACCCGCAATTCGCTGCCGATCGCCTTGGTGAGCGAAGTCCGGCTGCCGCGCAGCAGGCCGGCGAACTGGTACTCTGACAGGGTATCCGGCACCGGCGTCACGGCTCCGAGGATGGTGGCCGGATCGGCGCCCAGCGCCACCGCGATCGGATACGGCTGGCCTGGGCTGGCCAATGCGTGCTCGCGGAAATCGAGCGCCCCGCCGCGGTGCGCCAGCCAGCGCATGATGACCTTGTTCGGCCCCAGCACCTGCTGGCGGTAGATGCCCAGGTTCTGGCGTTTCTTGTTCGGGCCCTTGGTGATCACCAGGCCCCAGGTGATCAGGGGCGCGACGTCCCCCGGCCAGCAGTGCTGGATGGGCAGGCGGCCCAGATCGACATCCTTGCCCTCCCATACGATTTCCTGGCAGGAGGCGCCCTTTACTTCCTTCGGCGCCATGTCCCACACCGCCTTGACGAGGGAGCCCATGCCCATGATGTCCTTGAAACCCTTGGGCGGCTCGGGCTCTTTCAGGCGCGCCAGCACGTGGCCGATCTGGCGCAGGTCGCTCAGGTCGTCGGCCCCCATGCCCAATGCCACCCGTTTCGGCGTGCCGAACAGGTTGCCGAGGACCGGAATCGTGTGCCCGGTGGGCTGCTGGAACAGCAACGCGGGGCCTTCGGCGCGCAGGGTGCGATCACATATTTCGGTCATTTCGAGGTGCGGTGATACGGGAATATCAACGCGTTTGAGCTCACCCATGCGTTCCAGCTGGGCCATAAAATCTCGCAAGTCTGTATATTTCATCAAGTTTTGAGCATTTCTTCGATTGCAGAACGTAAGTGAGAGGGTCGCCTCAAGTGATTGATTCGTCAAGTATTTCTATTTGAACGTCGATCTCTTCAGAACCAAAAGTAATAAGGATTAAGCGTGCTAGGGTTGACTTGATATAAGCTTGACCCCTACAATCCGTCCTACTTGATGAGACGGCCTTACCTTTTTGACACATTTTAGCTGTTCTCATGCAATCACGGGGTCGGGGCCCCATATGACATTTTAAGGAGTGTTTTCTCTTGGGCGTCTGCCCAGCTCCCCCGAGACAGTTGTTGAGCCACTGGTCCCTGCCCACCGGGTTAGCAGCCAGCTGAAGCAAAGCAATGACGGCGTTAGTCGGCCGCGTCGCGGCGACAAACGATTTTCTGATGCACGGCAAAGCACATCCAACGTTTCGCTTAGCGCGAGACGACGGGATTCTTTTTGCCGCGACAAGGGGAAATTCGATGTTTCATCGTTTCATCACGAGCGCAAGGCTCGTGCAAACCCTGGCGAGCCAGCCAATCACGTGGTCTTCCGTGAGCAAAACGGCAAGCGGTTTGATGAAGACCGCACGCACTACCCTGACCATATTCGGTCTCACCGCAGTCGCCATGCTGGCGCTGCTGTACACAAATGACAGTTTCGCCAAGCGCGTCTCTGAAATGCTGCATCCGCAGCCAGTCGTCGTCGCCGCCGTGAAACCGGTGGCGCCTGTCGTGCCTACACCGAAGGCCGTCGCCGAGGCGGTGGCCGTGGAAACGACGCATGTGCGTGATTCGCACGCAATGCTGGGCAATAGCAAGCAACAGCAATACGTCACCAACTGGCTGTCGAAGCGTTATCGCGTCGCCGGCGATGCCGCCAATATGCTGGTCTCGACCGCCTACCTGACGGCGCACGAGCTGAAGCTCGATCCACTGCTGATCCTGGCGGTGATGGCGATCGAATCGGGCCTGAACCCGTTCGCCGAAAGCGCGATGGGCGCCAAGGGCCTGATGCAGGTCATGGCCAAGGTCCACCATGACAAGTTCGAGGACGTGGGCGGCCCGCAGGCGGCCCTGAATCCGGTCGCCAACATCCGTGTCGGCGCCTTGATCCTGAAGGATTACGTCAAGCGCACCGGTTCGGTCGAGGGTGGCCTGAAGACCTACGTCGGCGCGGCCGACCTGGAAACCGACTCCGGCTATGGCAACAAGGTGCTGAACGAATGGCGTCTGCTCAAGAAGGTCTCGAAAGGCCAGAACGTGCCGGTCCGTACGCCGCGCGTTGCGCCGGCGACCATCGTCACGGCCAAGGCCGAGTCGGAAACGGCCAAGCCCGAAGCGAAGCCGATGCAAGAGACCACGACTGCCGCTGCCACCGGCGCGCATGTGCCGGACGTGGAGCCACTGGCCGGGCTGTAAGATCACGAGGGAAGTCCTTCGATGCCACCGCCGCGGCGGTGGCTTTTTTGCGCGTGCACTATATATAGTTGACGCTCCTGGCGACGGGCATGACCTGGGTTCCCGCCAAGGCGCTCACCCGACAAAAAAGCCACCTGCTCGCGCACGGTGGCTTTTTACTGACGGCCAACCCAGCCGATCAGCGACGCTCGTTCGCCGCCACTTCGTCGGAACGCAGCTTCGACGCCAGCTTGTCCAGCACGCCATTGACGTACTTGTGCCCATCGATTCCGCCGAACGACTTGGTCAGCTCGACCGCCTCGTTGATCACGACGCGGTATGGAATCTCGGGATGGTTCTTCAGTTCGTAGGCGCCCAGCAGCAGCACCGCGTGCTCGATCGGCGACAACTCGGTGATCGCGCGGTCGATCAGCGGGGCGATCGATTCGCGCAGCTCGACCGAAGTACTGATCGCGCCATTGAGCAGCGCCGAGAAGAACTCGCTGTCGGCCTTGTCGAAACCATGCGCGCCACGGATATTGGTCGAGACCACCCGCGCCGATTCGTTATTCAGCAGCCATTGATACAGACCCTGGAGCGCGAACTCGCGCGCGCGGTGGCGCGGCGTGCGGTTCTTGCTGGGGTTGGCGTGCGTGCTCTTGTCAGTCATTGTTTTCTTGCCTTTACTGTTATTCGTCCTCTGGCACCAGCTCGTCCAGCGCCATCAGGAGGTTGGCCATCTCGACCGCGACGCGCGCTGCGTCGCCGCCCTTCTCGGCCATCCGGACCTCGGCCTGCTCGTCGGTCTCGGTGGTCAGGATCGCATTGGCGATCGGGATACCGTAGTCGAGGCCGATGCGGGTGATGCCGGCGCCCGATTCGTTCGACACCAGCTCGAAGTGGTAGGTTTCGCCGCGGATCACCGCGCCCAGCGCGATCAGCGCGTCGAACTGCTCGGTCACGGCCATGCGCTGCAGCGCCAGCGGCACTTCGAGGGCGCCCGGCACGGTCACGTGCAGGATGTCTTCGTCGGCCACGCCCAGGCGCTTGAGTTCGGCCAGGCACGACGACAGCAGGCCGTGGCCCACGTCCGCATTGAAACGGGCCTGCACGATACCGATGCGCAGGTCTTCGCCCTGCAGATTGCTTTCAAAAGTTCCTACCGTCATGGCTGACCTCTTCGTCTTGTATATTGGTTGATTGGGTGTTTCAGGCTTCCGGACGCGGCACGTAGCCGGTCACTTCCAGGTCGAAGCCGGTCATGGACGGCATCTTGCGCGGATTGGCCAGCAGCTGCATCTTGCCCACGCCCAGTGCACGCAGGATCTGGGCGCCGATGCCGTAGGTACGCAAATCCATCGACGCGGCGCGCGCGCCGGCGCGGCTGCCTTTCGCATCCTGCGGCGCCAGCTGGGCGAACAATTGATCGGCGCTTTCGCCGCAATTGAGCATCACGATCACGCCGGCGTCGCTGGCCTTGATGGTGCGCATGGCCGAGGCCATGTCCCACGAGTGGGTGGTGGCGCGGTTCTCGAGCAGGTCGAGGATCGACACCGGCTGGTGCACGCGCACCAGGGCTTCCTTTCCTGGCGACAGCTCGCCGTGGACCAGCGCCAGGTGGGCCGAGCCGCTCGGGGCGTCACGGAAGGCGACCAGCTGGAATTCGCCGGCCTCGGTCGACAGCGTGCGCTCGGCCACGCGCTCGACCAGGCATTCGTTCTGGCTGCGGTAATGGATCAGGTCGGCGATGGTGCCGATCTTGAGATCGTGCTCCCTGGCGAACTCGATCAGGTCGGGCAGGCGCGCCATGGTGCCGTCTTCCTTGATGATCTCGCAAATCACCGAGGCCGGGGTCAGCCCGGCCATCTGTGTCAGGTCGCAACCCGCTTCGGTATGCCCCGCGCGCATCAGGACGCCGCCCTTCTGGGCGCGCAGAGGGAAGATGTGGCCCGGCTGTACCAGGTCGTCCGGCGTCGTGCCCTTGTTCACCGCCACCTGGATGGTGCGCGCACGGTCGGCCGCCGAGATGCCGGTGGTCACGCCCTCGGCCGCCTCGATCGACACCGTGAAATTGGTGCCGAACGAGGTGCCGTTACGGGAAGTCATCATCGGCAGCGCCAGGCGGTCGCAAATCTCTTCGGACAGGGTCAGGCAGACCAGGCCGCGCGCGTGACGGATCATGAAATTGATCGCCTCGGGCGTGACGAAGTCGGCTGCAAGCACGAGGTCGCCTTCGTTCTCGCGATCTTCTTCGTCGACCAGGATGACCATGCGGCCGGCACGAAGTTCGGCAACGATGTCCTCGGTGCTGGAAATAGACATACGGGATTCCTTGAAACGGGAGGGTTATGCGTAATCCGCTATTTTAAAGGATTTACAGGCTTTCAACCGCATTGTCGCCCCTGGCTCCTCCCAAATCGGCAGCACAGCCACACTGGTGCGTCAACCGGCGTTACTATTGAGCAACAACTAGTGATTTTGCAGCTTCGAATTGTTAAGCTTGGTGTTTTTACGTGCAACATCGTACTGTGCCCATGTGCCTTTGGATTATGATTAAGACATCTTTGCCGTACCCATCCAGGCAGTGCGGTTGCATTTTTTCGGAGTTGCCATGCCGGTAGTCCTCCCAGTCAGCCGTCCAGGCGTCACCCCATGCGAAAGGCGGTGCTGATGGCCACGATCCTGATTGTCGACGACCGCCCGAGCAACCGCCACTACCTTGGCGCCCTGCTCCGCTACACCGAACACCGCATCCTCGAGGCCGAGGACGGGGCCCAGGCGCTGGCCATCACGCGCACCGAACGGCCCGACCTGATCATCACCGACATCCTGATGCCGACCATGGACGGCTACGAGTTCGTCCAGCAGCTGCGCGCCGACGCTGCCCTGCGCGCGACCCGTGTCATCTTCTTCTCGGCCGTGTACTCCGAACGCGAGACGACGGCGATGGCGGCGCGCTGCGGCGTCACCACGGTGCTGGGCAAGCCGGCCGAGCCGGATCGCATCCTCGAAGCGGTGGCCGCTGAACTGGGCGCGGCGCGTGGCGCGCCGGCGCCGGTGCTGCCGTCCGGCCAGGAGCGCGACCGCGACCTGCCGTTCGACCTGTGCGCGCGCCTGGCGGAACTGGAACGCATGTGCATGATGCTGGTCGGCGAGCGCCGCGTCGACGCCCTCGCCGCGGCCTTCGTGGACGCGGCGCGGCGCGTGCTCGACGCCGACTGCGTCGCCCTGTGCCTGCTGGCCAGCACCGAAAACAGCGTGCGCCACCTGAGTGCCTATGGCGTCGAGGGCCGCCTGCTCGAAGACTGCGCGCTCAACGACGACGATTTACCGGGCGTGCTGCTGCGCGCCCGCGCGACGCTGCGCCTGGACGGTGACGACGCCCTCCTTGCCACCCTGCCCCGGCACCACCCCGAGGTCGGCCACCTGCTCGGCCTGCAGGTCCACGATCTGCAGCATCCGCTCGGCTGGCTGTATTGCACCCGGCGCGTCGGCGCGCCGGCGTTCTCGGACGAAGAAGAACGCTGGGCCACGGCGCTCGCGGCCCAGCTGGCGGTGGCCTATGAAAACCTGAACCTGTACGAAGTGGTGCAGCGCCACGCGGCCCAATTGCAGCTCGAGGCCATCGCGCGCGCCGACGCCGACGCCGCCCTGCGCGACAGCGAACACCGGCTGGAGCTCGCGCGCCAGGTGTTCGACAGCACGCAAGAGGCGATCCTGATGACCGACGCCGACGCCAATATCGTCGCCGCCAACCCGGCCTTCGAAGAGATCACCGGCTATGGCGAAGCCGAAGTGATGGGCATGAATCCGCGCGCGATGAAGTCGGGGCGCCATGACGCCGCGTTCTACGCCGGCATGTGGAATTGCCTGGAGAAGGATGGCCAGTGGCGCGGCGAGATCTGGAACCGCCGCAAGAACGGCGAGATCTACCCGGCCAGCATGAGCATCAGCGCGGTCCACGACGAGCACGGCAAGCGCACCGCCTATGTGTCGGTGTCGACCGACCTGTCCGCGCTGAAGGCGGCGCACCACCAGCTCGACTTTTTATCCAGCCACGATTCGCTGACCCGGCTGCCGAACCGTTCGCTGTTCAACGACCGCATGCAGCAGGCGCTGGCGGCGGCGCGCCAGGATGCCAGCCAGGTGGCGCTGCTGCTGTTCAACGTCGACCGCCTGTCGCGCATCAACGATAGTCTCGGCCACGCAGCCGGCGATGCCGTGCTGCGCGAAGTGGCGCGCCGCGCCAGCGAGGTGGCCGGACCGACCGACACCGTGGCGCGCCTGTCGGGCGACGAATTCGTGCTGCTGCTGACCAGCTTCGACGACACCGACGATGTGATCTATTGCGCCCAGCGCCTGATTGACGCCGTATCGCATCCGCACTCGGTGGACGGACATGACGTGGTCGTCACCGGCAGCATCGGCATCAGCGTCTACCCGCGCGATGGCGACGTGGCGGGCGACCTGCTCAAGGCCGCCGACGCCGCGCTGACCCATGTGAAGGATTCGGGCCGCAACGGCTTCCGGTTCTTCAAGGGCGAGATGAACGCCGAGGCGCTGCGCTGGCTGGCGCTCGAGACGCGCCTGCGGCGCGCGATCGAGCGCGACGAACTGATGCTCCATTATCAGCCGCAGGTCTCGCGCCTCGATGGCCGCCTGGTCGGCATGGAAGCCCTGTTGCGCTGGCGCAGCGACGAGATCGGCCCCGTCTCGCCGGCCGACTTCATTCCGCTGGCCGAGGACACGGGCCTGATCCACCCGATCGGCGAATGGGTGATCCGCCAGGCCTGCTTCCAGAACAAGGCCTGGCAAAACGCCGGCCTGGCGCCGGTGCGGGTCGCGGTCAACGTCTCGGCCAGCCAGTTCAAGGCCGGTACCGTGGCCCAGGTGGTGCGTACCGCCCTGCAAGATAGCGGCATGGATGCGCGCTGGCTGGAAGTGGAGCTGACCGAAAGCGTGATGCTGGGCGACAGCGCCGCGGCCGAGGCCCAGATGGCCGAGCTGCGCGCGATGAACGTCTCGCTGTCGCTGGACGACTTCGGCACCGGTTACTCGTCGCTCGGCTACCTGTCGCGCTTCCCGCTGGATAAACTCAAGATCGACCAGACATTCGTGCGCAACATCGCCACCGAACAGCGCAGCGCCGCCATCGCCCAGGCCACGATCGCCCTGGCCCAGGGCCTGTCGCTGGCGGTGGTGGCCGAAGGCGTGGAGACCGTCGGCCAGCGCGATTTTCTGGGCTCCCTCGGCTGTGACGTCTTGCAGGGCTATCTGTACGGGCGGCCGGTGCCGGCCCACGAGATGGCCCAGCTGCTGGCGAAAGGACGGGTCGTGCTCTGAAGTTTAGGGCAGCCTTAAGCTCGTCCGTGCCCGCCTTCCCGCCATGTAGAATGCACTTAACAAGTCATCCGACAACCATTGAATGAGCATTGAATGAGCAACAACTTCACACGCGGCCTGCCTTCGATGGTATTGGCCGCGGTCCTGGGACTGTCCCCGCTGGCGCATGGCGCGCCGCAGGATGGCCAGGCGCAGCAGCCCTTGCGCCAAGCCCCGTTGCAGATGGATGCGCCGATCCCGGTCGGCCCGCAGGTCAAGGTCGGCAAGCTCGATAACGGACTCACTTACTACATCCAGCGCAATGCGCGCCCCGAGCGCAAGCTCGAACTGCGCCTGGTGGTCAAGGCCGGCTCCATCCTCGAGGACGACGACCAGCGCGGCCTGGCCCATTTCGTGGAGCACATGGCCTTCAACGGCACCACCAACTTCCGCAAGCATGAGCTCGTATCCTACCTGCAGTCGATCGGCGTCGGCTTCGGCGCCGACCTGAACGCCTATACCTCGTTCGACGAAACCGTCTACATCCTTCCGATCCCGACCGACAAGCCGGACAACGTCACCAAGGCGTTCCAGGTGCTCGAGGACTGGGCCCACGGCGTGCGCTTCGATGCCGACGCGATCGAGAAGGAGCGTGGCATCGTGCTCGAAGAGCTGCGCCTGGGCAAAGGCGCCTCGGACCGCATGGGCACCCAGATCTATCCGCGCCTGTTCAATGGCTCGAAATATGCAGAGCGGCTGCCGATCGGGCGCGAGGACGTGCTGCGAAATTTCAAGCCCGACGCCCTCAAACGCTTCTACCGCGACTGGTACCGCCCCGACCTGATGGCGGTGGTGGTGGTCGGCGACGTCGATCCGGCGCATGCCGAAAAGCTCGTGAAGCAGCACTTCACGCGCCTCAGGAATCCGGCCAATCCGCGCCCGCGCGACTACGCCACGATTCCCGCGCGCGCCGCTACCGAGGCCCTGGTGGTGACCGACCCCGAAGCCAACGGCAACGCGGTGCTGATCCGCTATCCGGTGCAGCCGGTGCGCGAACTGGGCACCATCGGCGCCTACCGCGACGAGCTGGTGCAATCGCTGTTCGGGAGCATGCTCAACCAGCGCCTGGCGGAACTGGCGCAGCTGCCGGACGCGCCCTACCTCGGCGCCGGCAGCGCGCTGGGCAAGCTGACGCCGCGCTATCACTCCTATAATTCGTCGGCCGCCATCGGTCCGCGCGGCGCCCTGCCCGCGATCTCGGCCCTGGTCCAGGAGAACGAGCGTGCGCGCCAGCACGGCTTCGGCGAGCAGGAACTCGACCGGGCCAAGAAAAACCTGATGCGCACCTACGAGCAGGCCTGGAACGAACGCGCCAAGAGCGATTCGGGCAGCTACGCCGCCGAATACATCCGCAACTTCCTGCAGGACGAGGCGATTCCCGGCATCGAGACCGAATACCGCTACGTGCAACAGCTGGTGCCGGGTATTTCGCTGGCCGAGATGAACGACTATGCGCGCCGCACCATTCCCGCAGACTCGGGCAAGCTGGTGCTGTACACGGGCGTGAGCAAGCCCGATGCGCCGACCGGCGAGCAACTGCTGGCCGCCGTCAGCGAAGCGGCGCGCACGCCCGTCGAACGGCATGACGAAAAGCTGCTGGCGACGCGCCTGATGGAACGGCCGGCGCAGCCGGGCAAGATCACGGCGGAAGAACACGACAAGGCGCTGGGCCTGACCCGCCTGACCCTGTCGAACGGAGTCAAGGTGATCCTGAAGCCGACCGACTTCCTCAACGACCAGGTGATGCTGAGCGCGGCCCGTCCCGGCGGCCAGAGCCTGTTCCCCGACGGCGACATCCTCAATGCGCGCTTCTCGAACGCCATCGTGGCCAGCATGGGTGTGAAGGATTTCAGTCCGCTCGACATGCGCAAGATCCTGGCTGGCAAGGCTGCCGGCGTGACCGTCGGCCTCGGCAGCTATACCGACGTGATCGCGGGCGCTTCCGGCGCGACCGACGTCGAGACCATGCTGCAGCTGCTGTGGCTGAAGTTCGCCGGCGTGCGCCGCGACGAGGGCCTGTTCCACGCCTATATCGACAAGCAGGCCGAGATCGCGCGCAACCAGAGCGGCCTGCCGGGCCGCTACTTCAACGATGCGCTGGTATCGGCCCTGTACAACGGCCATCCGCGCGCGCCGCGCACGCTCGACGCCGAAGAATACGCCAAGATCGACCTCGATCGCAGCATCGACATCTTCCGCCAGCGCTTCTCGAGCGCCAAGGACCTGACCTTCATCCTGGTCGGCAGCTTCGACGAACAGAAGATCCGGCCGCTGCTGGCGACCTATCTCGGCACCCTGCCGACGCCGGACATCCCGGTCGCCTACCGCGACGTGGGCCTGCGCCCGACCACGGGCGTGGTCAAGCGCGAGGTGCGCAGCGGCTCGGAGCCGAAGAGCACCGTCTCGCTGACCTTCACCGGCCCGGCCGAATTTTCCGAAGCCGAGCAGCTGCGCCTGTCGGCCCTGATCGAGGTGACCAACCTGCGCATCATCGAGGTGCTGCGCGAAAAGATGGCGATGATCTACGGCGGCGGCGCCAGCGGCACGCTGAGCAAGATCCCGTACGGGAACTACTCGGTCGGCGTCAGCCTGCCGACCGGTCCCGAGCACGTGGACAAGGTAATCGCCGCGACCTTCGCCGAGATCGCCCGCCTGCAGCAGGACGGCCCGGACGCGGCGGAACTCGACAAGGTCAAGACCGGCTGGATCCAGAACCACCGGCGCTCACTGCGCGAAAACGGCTATTGGGTGGCCAACCTGCAGTCGTCGCTGACCGAGGGCACCGACCCGGCATCGATCCTGTCGGTGGAGCGCCAGGTCCAGGCCCTCACGGCCGACGACATCAAGGCGGCGGCGCGGCGCTACTTCGACACCAGCAATTATGTGCAGGTGGTGCTCAATCCCGAGACCCAGGCGGCGGCCAAGGTGGCCAGCGCAGGTGGCCAAGCCGCAGGCAAGGCTGGCGGCAATGGTAAACCTGGCGCGCTGGCGGCGCCCGGCGGCTGACGCCGGGGCGCCCGCGATAGGCCACGTTCCTGGCCGTGTTGCAGGGGTGGACAGCGAAGCCGTCCACACGTTCATCCACCCTGCATCTGCCCCAAATCTCGGGCGGCGCCGGGAATTATCGCGCGGCCGACAGCATGCGCTCGACGTAGCGCGCGATCAGGTCGATCTCGAGATTGACGCGCGAACCGGCCGCCAGGTGCTTGAGGGTGGTGACGTCGATCGTGTGCGGGATCAGGTTGATCGAGAAGCGGCACACCTTGCTGCCTTCGGCTTCGAGGTCCTCGACCCGGTTCACCGTGAGCGACACACCGTTGACCACGACCGAGCCCTTATAGGCCAGGAACTTGCCCAGCTCATGGGGCGCGTCGATGACCAGCTCGAACGACTCGCCGACCGGCGCGAAGCTGTGCACCTTGCCCAGGCCATCGACGTGGCCCGAGACGAGGTGCCCGCCCAGGCGCTCGGCCAGGGTCAGCGCTTTTTCGAGGTTCACTTCGCCCGGGGTTTCCAGGCCCACCGTCTTGTTCAGGCTTTCGCGCGAGACGTCGACCGTGAAGGCCTGGTCGGTCTTTTCGACCACGGTCATGCAGGCGCCGTTGATGGCGATCGAGTCGCCCAGGGCCACGTCGCCCAGCGGCAGCGGGCCGGCGTCGACGACCAGGCGCACACCGGCGTCCAGGCCGCCCGCCAGTGGCGAGACGGAAGTGATGTTGCCGACGGCGGCGACGATTCCAGTAAACATACGATTCCTTCGTGTTGGTGTATCAGTATCAGGTTGCCGGCTCGACGAAGCGCGCCAGGATGCGCAGGTCGTCGCCCACGCGCGCCACGTCGTGGAAACGCAGCTGGCGGCGCTGCGCCAGGCGCTCCAGAGCGGGCAGGTCGAACATGCCCTGCCCCGGTCCGATCAGGGTGGGCGCCAGGTAGGCCAGCAGCTCGTCGACGCAGCCTTCGCGCACCATCGAGGCGTTGAGCCTGGAACCCGCTTCGACGTGCACTTCGTTGATTTCACGCCGGCCCAGTTCGCGCATCAGCGCCGGCAGGTCGACCTTGCCATGCGCATTCGGCAGCATGATCACTTCGTGGCCGGCGGCGCGCAATGCCGCGGACCTGCCGGCGTCGTCGACGGCGCCCACGATCCAGCAGGGTTCGCCCTGCAGGATGCGCGCATCGAGGTCGATCTCGAGACGGCTGTCGATGATCACGCGGCGCGGCTGCAAGGGCGTGTCGACGCCGCGCACGGTCAGTTGCGGATTGTCGGCCTTGACGGTGCCGATCCCGGTCACGATCGCGCTGGCGCGGGCGCGCCAGGCGTGGCCGTCGGCGCGCGCCTGCTCTCCGGTGATCCACTGGCTCTCGCCGCCGGCGAGCGCGGTGGCGCCGTCCAGGCTGGCCGCGACCTTCAGGCGCACCCACGGCAGGCCGCGCACCATGCGCGAGAAGAAGCCGATGTTGAGTTCTTGCGCGGCGTCGGCCAGGACGCCGGCCTTGACCGCGATGCCGGCGGCTTCGAGCTGGGCCAGGCCGCGGCCGGCCACCAGCGGGTTCGGGTCGACCATGGCCGCCACCACCCGCCCCAGGCCGGCCTGCACCAGGGCGTTGGAGCATGGCGGCGTGCGGCCGTGGTGGCTGCACGGCTCGAGCGTGACATAGGCGGTGGCGCCGCGCACGTCGTTGCCGCGCGCCGCGGCGTCGCGCAATGCCTGGATCTCGGCGTGCGCCTGGCCGGCGATCTGGGTGTGGCCGGCGCCGATCACGATGCCGTCCCTGACGATCACGCAGCCGATGCGCGGATTCGGCGCGGTGAGGTACATGCCGCGCGCCGCCCAGTCCAGGGCCAGCGCCATGCCGTCGGTATCGTTCAGAATCAGTTCGCGGTATTCGCTCATGTCGGTGGTCAGTTCGGTGCTCGGTTCGGTGCTCATGAGGATCGTCGCCTTGCCGTGTTTCAGGGCGGCGCCGCGGCGCCGTCGCACCCGTCCTCGCGGGCGGGATTGCACAGGCGTGGCCGCCCGAGCATATTGATTTTAATACGGCGCACTTCGCCGCCATGGAACAGCGACAGTGTGCCGAGACGCGATGCGGCGCTGTTCGTGTCGCTGCAACTGCGTCCCGCGCCATTGTAGGCGATGTATTGCGGCGCTGCAGGGCTGGTGAAGGAATAGCTGACCTGCAGGCCTCGCGGCAGAGGCGGATGAACGGCCAGGATCTCGTCGCCCCCGCCGGGACGGCGATCGTTGTCGCGGTCGACATAGACGGTCCAGCCTTGCGACCAGTCGCGGCCTTTCTCGTCGTTGGACGTGAGCTTGACCCGTTCGTTGCGCGCGATCGCCTGCGACCGGGCCAGCTGGACCGCGCTATGCAGGTCGCCGGACGCGGTGCGCAGCTGCTGGCCGCGAACCAGCCCATGCAGATTGGGAGCGGCGAGCGCCGCCGTGACCGCGACCATGCCGAGCACCACCACCAGCTCGGCCAGGGACAGGCCGGCGCACCACCGCCACCTCATCGGCTCCCTTATTGGCTCCCTCATTGGCTCTCTCATTGGCTCTCTCATTGGCTCTCTCATTGGCTCTCTCATTGGCTCCCCTCATTGGCTCCCTCATGCCGCCCCATTGCCAGCACCATCGCCAACCTCATGGCCAACAGCGGGCAGATGGGCCGCTGGCCGTTTGGCGGCCGGTGCTGTCGAGGGTCAGGACGCCGCAATCGGGATCGGCGAAGCCCGTGTCGACATTGGCCGTTCCAGGCCGCGCGCGCAGCGCGATGCATTGGGAGATGTCCTGGCCGGGGCAGGCGTAACCGTCGAGCTCGTAGGCGCTGGCGGCGGCGCTGTTGCCGGTCCAGGTCGGGAAATGGCCGGCATCGGGATCGCCCGCGTCGATCGAGAAAGCGATGTAGGCGTGGTGCAGCGCGCGGTATTGCTCCTGGCGCTGCATCGCGTCCAGCAGCGCCAACTGGGCCTCGACGCGGCGCGCCCTGACTAGCTGCTGCGTGTACGACGGGTAGACGAGCGCGGCCAGGATGCCCATGATCGCCATCACGGCCAGCAGCTCGACCAGCGTGAACCCTCTGCCGATATGCTTCATTGTCGGTCCTTCCCCGGCAGGTGGGCGGCTGCCGCAGCGGGCGGACCGGCGGCGGCGGCGGCTTCCTCGCTCCAGTTGCCAAGCTCGCGCCAACCGACACGCCGGCCCGGCGCGCCGTCGGCAGGCTTGCGGTAGTAGGCCTGCAGCGCGGCGTGGGTGCCCGGCATGCTGCCGGCGCCGCGCGCCACGATCCGGTACAGCTGGCCGCCGGGCGAGGCGGGCATCAATTCGACCAGGTAGCGCGGCGCCTCGCGCGGCAAGGCGCCCTCGCCGTCCGGCATGTTCGTGCCGGTAAAGCTGCCGTAGGCCACCGCCGGACCGTCATCATCGAGCAGCAACCCGGCCAGTTCGTCCGGATCGGCCGCGTGCGCGCATAGCCCGTTGAAGGGTCGCCCACCGCCGCAGCCGGCGACGAAGGCATCCGCGCTGCCGCCGGCGATGGCATTGGCGCGCGGCGAGCCGGGTTCGGCGCCGCCTTCGATGTCGCGTTCCGCATCGTGCACGGCGGCGTCGGCCATCTGCAGCGCCAGCAACCGGTCTTGTTCATGCAGGGCGGCGCGCGCACCCTGCATGGCGCCGCGGGTCGAGGCGATGCCGGTCATGAGCACCGCCAGCATCAGCACCAGGGCGGTCAGCAGTGCGATGCCGCCTTGCCGTTGCCGGGACCGGAATGGATGAACGCCGCGCATGCGAGGCTTACTCCGGCGCCACCGGCAATGCGACGGTCGCGCCATAGACCTTGCGCATGCGCGTTTCGCCCGGTTCGTCGAGCGCCATACCGACCAGGCGCGTACCGGGATCACCAGCGGAATACGCAGCGCCATGATCGGGCCCGAACAGATCGTAGACGATGCGCGCGCCAGCGCCGGGAGCGAGGCGCGGCCCATGCAGCAGCAACCCGACCCGCACCGTCGCCACCCGCTTCCAGTGCGTGCGCTTGTGCAGGTCGGCCGCCCGTTCGGCGGGCGTCGCGCCGACCGGCACCAGCGCCGCGTCGAGCGCGGCAAGCTCGGTGGCATTGACATAGCGGTTCGGGACGCCGTCGCCATCGCTATCGAACCCGTATAGCACCTGGAAGCTGTCGACCCGCCCCGCCACCGCATCCGACGACCAGCCGCTCGCGCCGCGATACTTGCACCGCAGCTCGGCTTCGCCCTGGGCATTGCGTGCGACATAAAGAATGCTCCAGCCTTCTTCATCGCGGTGCACCGGGAAGCCGGCGCAGTCGAGGGTGGCGCCATCGCCGTGCGGCGGCGCGCCACTGCCGGGAAAGCGCAATGCCAGTACGTCGCTGCCGTTGGCCTCGTCGGGCAAGGGAGAGTCGAGCCCAGTGCTGGTGCGCGCAAGCGAGCGGGCGTCGAGCCCGGCGATGCGTGCGGGCGACGCCGGATCGGGCGCCGGATGCGCCGCCCAGTCGACATGCGCCGCCAGCCGGATCGCGCGCGCCAGCGCATCCATGGCGTAACGGCCGCTGTCGTCCATTTCGGACGCTTCCATCACGGCGGCATGCGCGCGCACGCTCGAGATCAACAGCGCCCCCGCTCCGAGCAGCACGGCCAGGCCGAGCGCCATCGCCACCAGCAGCTCGGCGATCGTCAGGCCGGTCTGCCCCATGCGCACATTGAATGGCTTCATCGCGCCACCAGCAGCACATAGCCCGGCGCATCGGCCGTTCCATGCCAGCCGACCTTGATCGCCAGCGGCGCCCCGGCCTCGCCGCTGCACTCCCATCGATAGCGGCTGGTCGCATCGGCCCACGGCGCGCCGTCGCGGCAGAGTGCAATGCGCCCGGCGGGAAAGTTGCGGTGTATCGCCAGGCGCGCCTCGTGCAGGTCGAAGGCGGCCAGCGCCAGCGGGTCGCATGTGGCTGCGCCGTAACATGGCGCGCCACCCGCGGGCGGACCATCGGCCAAGGCGTCATAGGCAAGCGCGAGATAGGGATTGGCGCCGTCGGGCAGGCCGGCTACCTGCGCATTGGCTTGCATGCGCGCGGCCAGCGAAGAGGCCAGCATCGCCGCCTCGGAAGTCAATGCCGCGTGCTGGCGCGTGCGCTGCGCCGCCAGTTGCGACGCACTGGCGCCAACCACGCCCAGCGCGAGCACGAACAAGGCCACCAGGACTTCGATCAGGGTAAAGCCGCCGGACCTATCGGGTAGACGCGCCTGCATTGCCGCTCCTTCTCGCTGACGATGTGCGAGCAGAGAAGGTATCAGGCCGGGTTCATGCGCCCATGCGTCGGCGCAAGCGTGCGCCGGGCCAAAAACGGAACTTGGAAACGACGCTAATTGTCGAGCTTACGCTGGTGGCCGACTTCGACCAGCGCCGCCTGGAAGGAATCCAGGTCCTCGAAATTCTTGTAGACGGAAGCGAAGCGGATATAGGCGATCTTGTCGAGACGCTTGAGCTCTTCCATCACCAGCTCGCCGACATACACGCTCTCGACTTCGCGGCGGCCGCTGGTGAGCAGTTTTTCCTCGATCGATGCGACGGCGCGGTCGATCGCCTCGGCCGCGACCGGGCGCTTGCGCAGGGCCAGCATCAGGCTGCCGCGCAGTTTCGACGAGGCGAACTCTGTGCGGCTGCCATTCTTCTTGACGATGATCGGCATCGACAGTTCGATGCGCTCGTAGGTCGTGAAACGCTTGTCGCACTTGCCGCAGCGGCGCCGGCGCCGGATGGCGTCCCCTTCCTCGGATACGCGGGTATCGAGGACTTGTGTTTCTTCATGCTGGCAAAAGGGACATTTCATGGCGCCGGGCTGCAGGTACTACATGGATACTGATAACGGACCGGCGAGCCGGCCCGGATACATCGATATTAACGCGCGTAGACCGGGTACTTGTCGGTCAGCTTCTTGACTTCGCCCTTCACGCGTTCGATGGTCGCGGCGTCGTGCGGGTTGTCCAGCACGTCGGCGATCAGGTTGCCCACGGTGACCGCGTCTTCTTCCTTGAAGCCGCGGGTGGTGAAGGCCGGGCTGCCCAGGCGGATGCCCGAGGTCACGAATGGCTTCTGCGGGTCGTTCGGGATGCCGTTCTTGTTGCAGGTCATGTGCGCCTGGCCCAGGATCGCTTCGGCTTCCTTGCCGGTCAGGCCCTTGGCGCGCAGGTCGACCAGCATCACGTGCGATTCGGTACGGCCCGACACGATGCGCAGGCCGCGCGCGATCAGGGTCTCGGCGAGTGCCTTGGCGTTCTTGACGACCTGCTTCTGGTATTCTTTGAACTCGGGCGACAGCGCTTCCTTGAACGCAACAGCCTTGCCGGCGATCACGTGCATCAGCGGTCCACCCTGGATGCCGGGGAAGATCGCCGAGTTGATGGCCTTTTCGTGCTCGGCCTTCATCAGGATGATGCCGCCGCGCGGGCCGCGCAGCGATTTGTGGGTGGTCGAGGTCACGAAGTCGGCGTGCGGCACCGGGTTCGGATACTCACCGGCGGCAATCAGGCCGGCGTAATGGGCCATGTCGACCATGAAGTAGGCGCCGACATCCTTGGCGACCCGGGCGATGCGCTCGAAGTCGATGCGCAGGGCGAACGCCGAGGCGCCGGCGATGATCATCTTCGGCTTGTGTTCCTTGGCCTGGCGCTCCAGGGCCTCGTAGTCGATGTCTTCTTCCGGGGTCAGGCCGTACGAGACGACGTTGAACCACTTGCCCGACATGTTCAGGGCCATGCCGTGGGTCAGGTGGCCGCCTTCGGCCAGCGACATGCCCATGATGGTGTCGCCAGGCTTGAGCATGGCGAAGAACACGCCCTGGTTGGCTTGCGAGCCCGAGTTCGGCTGGACGTTGGCGGCTTCGGCGCCGAACAGTTCCTTCAGGCGATCGATGGCCAGTTGCTCGGCGACGTCGACGAATTCGCAACCGCCGTAATAGCGCTTGCCCGGGTAGCCTTCAGCATACTTGTTGGTCAGCTGCGAGCCCTGCGCTTCCATCACGGCCGGCGAGGTGTAGTTCTCGGAGGCGATCAGCTCGATGTGGTCTTGCTGACGAACGTTTTCCTTCTGAATGGCATCCCACAGTTCCGGGTCGATATTGGCGAGCGTATGGTCTTTGGCAAACATGTAAAACTCCAATCGATAATATTCCAGGCAACTGGTCGCCAACGGGAAGCGGTGCGGGAGCCAATGAATGGCGCGGGCAGCCGCGATCGAACGCGTACCGGTTGATGGCTGCCCAGGCGAACGGCGTATGGCGTCTCAGGTTCCCCGGTGGTTGCCCACCTTTTGCCGCGCCGTGCATCCTGATGGTGCGCGCACGCGGTATTTCGCCAGTTACGTGAGACGTAAGGACTCCAAATTGTACTGAACTCCCCATCGTAGGGCAAGGAAACCGCTGTGCCGGCGGCGTGCCGGGGCCGAATCAGGACGCCTCAGCGCACTCGTGGTCGTTTCGGCTACAATTTTATGGTTAGGCAGCGCGCCTTGCCTCTCCCGCCTGCCTCCCTGTTGCCCATCCCAAGGAACCATCATGATCGTCTTCATCACCGGCGCATCGGCCGGCTTCGGCGCCGAAATGGCGCGCACCTTCGCCTCCCACGGCCATCGCGTGGTCCTGGCCGCGCGCCGCACCGACCGCATCGCCGACCTGGCGCGCGAACTGGGCGAGTCCGCCCTGGCTGTCACGCTGGACGTCACCAGCCGCGCCTCGATCGAGGCCGCCCTGTCCGGCCTGCCGGCAGAGTGGAAACAGATCGACGTGCTGGTCAACAATGCAGGGCTGGCCCTGAATACGGCGCCGGCCCATGAAGTGCCGCTCGAAGACTGGGACACCATGATCGCGACCAATTGCCAGGGCCTGGTGACCATGACCCGCGCCGTGCTGCCTGACATGGTGGCGCGCGGCAATGGCCTGGTGATCAATATCGGCTCCGTCGCCGGCAACTATCCTTACCCGGGCGGCAATGTGTATGGCGCAACCAAGGCGTTTGTCGAGCAGTTCACGCTGAACCTGCGCGCCGACCTGGTCGGTACCGGCGTGCGCGCCACCAATATCGCGCCGGGACTGTGCGGCGGCACCGAGTTCTCGAACGTGCGCTTGAAGGGGGACGATGCGGCTGCCGCGAAGGTGTATGAAGGCACGCAGCCGCTGACGGCCAAGGATATTGCCGATACGGCTTACTGGATCGCGACGCTGCCGCCGCATGTCAATGTCAACAGCATCGAGTTGATGCCGACTTGCCAGGGATTCTCGCCGTTCAACGTGCGCCGGGCCTGATCGTCACACCCCCTACGCCACGCTGGGCGAACGCCGATGCAACCATATCCTGACCAATCATTTGTGAGAAAGTGTTACAGTGATTGGTCTTTTAACTACGTTTCAAGTCTACTACTACTCAAAAGCACGACCAGGTGCTATCAATATGTAAAACTTTTCCGCTTTCAAGGTACGCCAACGTACATATTAAAGTGGAAAGTCGCGTAAAATATTTCCCGTTTTCATCTATTCGGCAGCAAAGAATGCCTTCAGTGTACAACTGGCCAGTCAGGATTTATTACGAGGATACCGACGCCGGTGGCATTGTCTATCATGCCAACTACCTGAAGTATTTCGAACGCGGCCGGACCGAGTTCCTGCGCGCTATCGGCATCGAACAGCAAGCGTTGATGGACGCGGACCATACCGCCTTCGTCGTCAGGAGCATGACCCTCGATTACCGTTTCGCCGCCCGACTTGATGACGAGCTGAGCATCCGCACCAGCGTGGCAAAAGTGGGCGGGGCGTCGGTTCAGTTTCTCCAGGAAGCATGGTGCGGCGAAGTGCTGCTCAATTCGGCCAACGTGAAAATTGGCTGCGTCGACGTCCGTACCACGCGCCCCCGTTCCCTGCCCGATGACGTCGCTGCTAAAATGCGTGCCGCCTGAAAAATCTTATACATTAAGCCATGACCGCAACCCATGACCTGTCGTTTGTCTCGCTGATCGCCAACGCCCACGTGCTGGTGCAATTGATCATGGCTTTGCTGTTACTGCTGTCGATCGTCAGCTGGACGTATATTTTCCGCAAAATATTCGCGATCCGTGCTGCGCGGGCGCAAACCGAGCAATTTGAACGCAGCTTCTGGGCCGGCGGCAACCTGCACACCCTGCACCAGAGCGCCAGCAGCCAGCGCGACCAGAGCGGTCCCCTGGCCCGCATCTTCGAAGCCGGCATGGGCGAATTCATCAAGGGCAAGCAGGCCTCGCGCGAAGCACTCGACATGAACTCGGTCCTCGACGGCGCCCGCCGCGCCATGCGCGCCTCGTTCCAGCGCGAACTCGATTCGCTCGATACCCACCTGAACTTCCTGGCCTCGGTCGGATCGGTCTCGCCCTACATCGGCCTGCTGGGTACCGTCTGGGGCATCATGAACTCGTTCCGCGGCCTGGCCAGCGTCGAGCAAGCCACCCTGGCGGTAGTCGCTCCCGGCATCGCCGAAGCGCTGATCGCGACCGCGATCGGCCTGTTTGCCGCGATCCCTGCCGTGGTGGCGTACAACCGCTTCACCCACGACATCGACCGCCTGGCGAACCGTTTCGAGAGCTTTGTCGAGGAATTCTCGAACATCCTCCAGCGCCAGTCGCGCTGATCGGCTGCCCCTTACGGAGAATCGGGAGAAATTCGGATGGCATTTTCAAGCAGCATGCGCGGTGGACGTCGCCGCAAGTTCAAGTCCGAGATCAATGTCGTGCCATACATCGACGTGATGCTGGTGCTGCTCATCATTTTCATGGCCGTGCCGGCCAATGAGGCGCCGAGTGTCGTCAACCTGCCGCGCGCCGAGAAATCCGCACTGCCGCCGGACACCTATATCCAGATTTCCATCGAGCCGGGCAACAAGCTGTCGATCGGCGTGCACGGCAAGGTGAAGGTCGCCCAGGACGAAGTGGCCGACCGCTCCGCCCTGCTCCAACGCCTGCGCGCCCTGCACGAAGAAAATCCGGACTTTCCGGTCCTGATTGCAGGCGACCGTGACAGTAAGTACGACGACGTGATCCAGCTGATTTCGGAAGCCAAGAAGATGGGCATCAACCGGGTCGGCCTGGCCACCCAGTGACGCCGACGATATGACCGCACCGAAGTCCGCCAACAACGGCACGCCCTATTACGTGCCGCCTGAACCGAAACCGCTGCCATCGTTCCTGCTGGCAGTGGCGGTGCATGCGGCGCTGCTGGCCTTCCTGGCGATCGGCGTGAGCTGGCAAAAGGTCAATCCGGTGACGGTCGAGGCCGAGGTGTGGGATATGGCGGTGCAGACGGCGGCGGCGCCCGAATTGCCGCCGGAGCCGGCGCCGGAGCCCGAGCCGGAGCCGGAGCCGGAACCAGCGCCGGAGCCGCCGCCACCTCCGCCACCGGAGCCGGTGGTGGAACGTCCTGCGCCGACGCCGGATCCCGAGATCGCGCTGCGCGAGGAAAAGAAGCGCAAGGAAGAAGCCGCGAAGAAGGAAGCTGCCGAAGCGAAGAAACGCAAGGAAGCGGAAGAGCGCAAGCGCGAAGAAGCCGAGCAGAAAAAGCGCGCGGAAGCCGAGGAGCGCAAGCGCGAGGAAGCCGAGCAGAAAAAACGCGACGACGCCGAACAGAAAAAACGCGAGGAAGCCGAGCGCGAGAAGAAGGAAGCAGCCGAGAAGAAGAAAGCCGACGCCGCTGCCGCCGAGAAAAAGAAAAAGGACGCCGCTGTCGCCAAGGCCGAAGCCGCCAAGCTCGAGAAGTTCCGCCAGGAAGAATTGAAGCGCATGGCCGGCGCCATGGGCAGTACCGGCACCGCCGCGAAGTCGACCGGTCCGCGCAGCGATGGCGGTTACATCGCCGCGATCACGGCCGCGATCAAGAGCGCGACGGCGTATCCGGGCAACACCGACGTGGCCGGCAATCCGCGCGCCACGTTCCGGGTGGAGCAGCTGCCGACCGGCGAAATCATGTCGGTGCGCCTGGTGAAAAGCAGCGGTGTGCCAGAATTTGACAGAGCAGTGGAAAATGGTATCAAGAAAGCATCTCCGCTGCCCAAGAAGAAGGACGGGACCGTGGAGCGTACGCTTGACGTGAATTTCTCGATGAAAGACTACGATTGATTCGGTTTGAACCTGTTTTACTAGAGACACCATGAAAAAACTTCACATTTTGCTGTTCAGCGTCTCCTTGGCGATGGGAACGGCAGCCAATGCGCAGATCCAGATCGAGATCGCCGGCGTCGGCAGCAACCAGATTCCGGTCGCCATCGCGGCCTTTGCCGACGAATCCGTCGCGCCTGATAAAGTGTCGGCCGTCATCCGCGCCGACCTGGAGCGTAGCGGCGTGTTCAAGGTCATCGACGCCGGCCAGGTGATCAGCGACGCCGACGTCGGCAAGGTCAACCTGGGCGCATTCAAGGCCAGCGGCGCCGACGCGCTGGTGGTCGGCAGCGTAGCGCGCCAGCCGGACGGCCGTTTCGCGATCCGCTACAAGCTGCTCGATACCGTCAAGGGCGGCGAGATCTCGCAGCTGGGCGGCGAAGTCCAGCCCCGCTACACCCGCCTGCAGGCGCACCGCATCGCGGACGACGTCTATGAAAAGCTGACGGGCGTGCGCGGCATCTTCTCGACCCGCATCGCTTATGTGAAGGAAGACCGCGCGGCGAGCCGCTTCGCGCTGGCCGTGGCCGACGCCGACGGCGAGAACGAAATCATCGCCACCCAGGGCAAGGAACCGATCATTTCACCGGCCTGGTCGCCGGACGGCATGAAGGTTGCCTACGTCTCGATGGAAAACCGCAAGCCGGTCGTCTATCTGCAAGACCTGATGACCGGCCGCCGCAACGTGATCTCGAATCAGAAGGGCAACAATTCGGCGCCGTCGTGGTCGCCGGACGGCTCGACCCTGGCCGTGGCCCTGTCGCAGGACGGCAATACCGAAATCTATACGGTCAATTCGAGCGGCACCGGCCATCGTCGCCTGACCAACAACCCCGGCATCGACACCGAGCCGCAATTCTCGGCCGACGGCCAGACCATTTACTTCACGAGCGACCGCAGCGGCGGTCCCCAGATCTACAAGATGAGCGTCTCGGGCGGCAACGCCACCCGCGTGACGTTCAATGGCAACTACAACATCAGTCCGCGCGTGTCGTCCGACGGCAAGACGCTGGCCTGGATTTCGCAGCGCGGCGGCGCTTTCTCCTTATACGCGATGGACCTGGCAAGCGGCCGGGAACTTCGCCTGGCCGATGGGGCCACCGAACCGAGTTTTTCGCCTAACGGCAAGTACATCATGTATGCAACCAAGGGCGGCGGGCGCGTCTCGCTTGCAGTGGTGTCTGTGGATGGACGGGTCAAGCAACGCTTGACGACCAAAGCGGGAAACATTCGGGAGCCCAGCTGGGGTCCTTTCATGAAGTAACGAAGTAAAACCTTAACCAGAACAGGAGAAAATCCATGCGCAACTTCAAGAGTCTCGCTTTCATCGCTTCCGCTGCCGCCCTGCTGGCCGCTTGCTCGTCGCCAACCAAACTGGAAGAAACCCCAGTCGTTGAAAAGTCGCCAGAGCCAGCAGCACCCGTGGCTGACACCCGTGATATCCGTCCAGTGGAAACCGGCACCGTCGACCCACTGAACGATCCGAAAGGCGTCCTGGCCAACCGTAGCGTCTATTTCGACTACGACAGCTTCGTGGTCCGCGCCGACGGCCAGCCAGTGGTCCAGAACCACTCGGGCTACCTGACCAAGAACACCTCGCGCAAAGTCCTGATCCAAGGCAACACCGACGAACGCGGCGGCACCGAGTACAACCTGGCCCTGGGCCAGAAGCGTGCCGAAGCCGTCCGTCGCTCGATGTCGTCGCTGGGCGTGTCGGAAGGCCAGATGGAAGCCGTCTCGCTGGGCGAAGAAAAGCCAAAAGCAACCGGCAGCAACGAAGAAGCGTGGGCTGAAAACCGCCGCGCGGACATCGTCTATCAATAATCGATTCGGCTGATCCAGCCGAACAGGTTTGATTGACAGGGGGCGGGACGCAGTGCAGACTGCTACCCGCCCCTTTTATCTCAGCAACCGGATTAGTAGAAAGAGCAACGCTTATGATCAAACTGTCCCCGTCCCGCATCGCCTGCCTGATCCTGGCCGCCTGGATGCCGCTGCAGGCCGCGGCCGGCCCGTTCGACGACGACGAAGCGCGCAAGGCGATCCTGGAGCTGCGCACCAAGGTCGACAACATCACGCGCGACCTGAGCGCGCGCATCGACGGCAAGTCGGACAAGACGGTCCAGATCGAGATGCTCAACCAGCACGAGCAGACCATGCGCGAGATCGCGCGCCTGCGCGGCCAGATCGAAGTGCTGCAAAACGAATTGTCGAAGGCCCAGGACAGCCAGAGACAGCTGTACGCCGACCTCGACGCGCGCCTGAAGCGCGTGGAACCGCGCCAGGAAGTCATCGACGGTCAGACCGCCGAAGTGATGCCGACCGAGAAGACCGCCTACGAGGCCGCCACCGCCATGTTCCAGTCGGGCGACTACAAGGGCGCCTCCGTCGCGCTGCAGGAATTCGTGAAGGCCTATCCGCAATCGGCATATGCGTCGAATGCACAGTACTGGCTCGGCAACACCTATTACGCCCTGGGCGACTACAAGAAGGCCATCGCGGCCCAGCAAGTCGTGACCACGACGTATGCGACCAGCCCGAAGGTGCCGGACGCGATGCTGAACATCGCCAGCAGCTACGCCCTGCTGAAGGACAACAAGAACGCGAAGAAGTCGCTGCAGACGCTCGTGTCCAAGTATCCCGATTCGAGCGCGGCGCAGACGGCGCGCGACCGGCTGGCGTCGCTGAAGTAAGCCTTGGGGCTTGAAGTCGACCTGATTCGGCTCGGCAATTGACAGGTGCGAGGTCGCGCCCTATAATCTTGCTTCTTCGGGTCGTTAGCTCAGTTGGTAGAGCAGCGGACTTTTAATCCGTTGGTCGCGTGTTCGAGCCACGCACGGCCTACCAAAGATTCAACGAAAACGCCAGCCTTCGGGTTGGCGTTTTTGTTTATCGCTTATATTTTGCATTCCACGCTTCATTCACTTATCCACCCAGGGACGATCGCGCCATGACCTATGAAGACTTTCTTGATGAAGTAACGACCCTGCTCACCGAAATGTACGAGCTGAGCGACGAGGCGGCGATCAAGCTGGTGGTCGATGCGCAGGACGCCGAGTACTTCGTCGCGCACGACGACCAGGAAGAACTGCGCACCGTCGCCCAGGCCAAGCTCGATGCGGTCGCGCTGTTTGAAGCCAAGCAAAACCGCAATCAGACGCAGCGCAAGCAGCAGCAGCGTCATGCGCAGAAGAAGAAGCCTGCCTGATTCCCCGTCAGCCAAGAGTCAGGCCGTTTCCGCCGCCGGATGCGCCTGCTTGCGATACAAGAACTCCAGTACCGCCTTGCGCTGCTCGGCATAGCGCGCATCCTGCGCCAGCGCCACCCGATCACGCGGCCGCGCCAGGTCCACCTCGACGATCTCGCCGATGGTCGCCGCCGGCCCATTGGTCAGCATGACGATCCGGTCCGACAGCAATACCGCCTCGTCCACATCGTGCGTCACCATCACCACGGTCGACCTGGTGGCGGCCACGATCTTGAGCAGCTCGTCCTGCAGATGCGCGCGCGTCAGCGCATCGAGTGCGCCGAACGGTTCATCCATCAGCAGCACCTTCGGCTCCATCGCCAGCGCCCGCGCGATGCCGACGCGCTGCTTCATGCCGCCCGAGATCTCGTGCGGCCGCCTGGCCTGCGCGCTCGATAAGCCCACCAGCCCCAGCGCGCCCAAGGTACGCTCACGCAGCTGCGCGCGCGATTCGGTCGCCCCAAACACCCGTTCCACACCAAGATGGATATTCTCGTAGCACGTCAGCCACGGCAGCAGCGAGTGATTCTGGAACACCACCGCCCGCTCCGGCGACGGACCCGCGATCTCGCGATTCGCGCACAATAGCACGCCCGCCGTCGGCCTGAGCAGGCCGGCAATCAGGTTCAGCAAGGTCGACTTGCCGCACCCCGAGTGCCCGATGAGCGTGACGAACTCGCCCTTGCGCACGGCCAGGTCGATCCCCTGAAGCGCGTGGAACACGCCCTTCTTCGTGTGGAACGCCATCTCGACGCCGGTGATGTCGATGAATCTGGTGTGAAGGTCTTCCATGATCGCGCTCCTCAGTTAGCCACTTGTTCATGCGTCAGCGCCCGCGCCAATGCCACCAGCGCCTGCTCCAGCAGCAGTCCCACCACGCCGATGACGACAATGGCGATGATGATGTTCGCCACATTCAGGTTGTTCCACTCGTCCCACACCCAGAACCCGATGCCCACGCCGCCGGTCAGCATCTCGGCCGCCACGATCACCAGCCAGGCCGTGCCGATGGCGAGGCGCACGCCGGTCAGGATGTAGGGCAGCGCCGAAGGCAGCAGGATCTTGGTCAGGATCTTCCATTCCGACAGGTTCAGCACCCGCGCCACGTTCATGTAGTCCTGCGGCACGCGCTGCACGCCGACCGCGGTGTTGATGATCATCGGCCAGATCGAGCAGATGAAGATCGACCAGATCGCCGCCGGGTCGGCCGACTTGAACACCAGCAGGCCAATCGGCAGCCAGGCCAGTGGCGACACGGGTTTGAGCAGGCTGATGATCGGGCCGAACATGCCCGCGACGAATTTCACGCGGCCGATCACGAAGCCGAGCGGGATGCCGACCGCCGCCGCCAGCCCGAACCCGACAGCGACGCGCTTGAGCGACGCCAGGACGTTCCAGCCGATGCCCTGGTCGTTCGGGCTGTTGTGATAGAACGGATCGGCGAACAGCTTGAGCGCCTCCTGGAAGGTCACCAGCGGCGACGGGAAGCTCTCGTTGCGGGTCGCGATCAGTTGCCACACCAGCACGACGAAGGCGATGCCCACCAGCGGCGGCAAGACCGCCTTGACCGCCCGCGC
Organism: Telluria sp. RT2P19; assembly: GCF_059685725.1. Classification (NCBI taxonomy): domain Bacteria; kingdom Pseudomonadati; phylum Pseudomonadota; class Betaproteobacteria; order Burkholderiales; family Oxalobacteraceae; genus Telluria; species Telluria sp. RT2P19. The sequence goes on along the minus strand of NZ_JCASIL010000025.1, from coordinate 56,046 downwards.
AAACAGGTGCGCGCCATGCGCGCCCGGCGCCGGCCTGCGCACCGGCGCTATGGCGTTGGCGGCGTTGGCGGCGTTGGCGGCGCTGGCATCGACCGCAAGCGGCAGCGTCACGATCGTCGCGCCGCCACCGGCCGGCTTGTGGAGTTCGGATTTCAGGACAGCGTTCATGGCATTCCCCTATTCAAACAAGATGAAAATCAGACCCTGACCTTGAACGACGCGGCGTAGGCTTTCGGATCCTTGCCGTCCCAGACGCTGCCGTCCATCAGCTTTGAACTACGCATCGGACTGCTCGGCACCGGAGCCCTGGCCAGCGTCGCCGCGTCCTTGTACAACGCGACCTGGTTGACCGCGGAGGCCACCGCCAGGTAATCCGGATCCTGCTTCAGCAGGCCCCAGCGACGATGCTGGGTCATGAACCACATGCCGTCCGACAGATAAGGGAAATTGACCGCACCGTCGTTGTAGAACTTCATCGAATTCGGGTCGTCCCAGGTCTTGCCCAGGCCATTCTGGTAGCGGCCCATGATGCGTTGGTCGATCGCGTCCTTGCTGGTGTTGACGTAGGACTTGGCGGCGATGGTCTCGGCCATCTTGTTCTTGTTGGCCATCGAGGCGTCGATCCAGCGCCCGGCCTCGATGATCGCTGCCATCATCGCGCGGCAGGTGTTGGGGTGCTTCCTGGCGAATTCCAGCGTCGATCCCAGCACCTTCTCGGGGTGGTCGCGCCAGATATCCTGGGTCGTCACGGCGGTGATGCCGATGCCGTCCATGATGGCCCGGTGGCCCCACGGTTCGCCCACGCAGAAGCCGTCCATATTCCCGACCCGCATGTTCGCCACCATCTGCGGCGGCGGCACGGTGATGACCTTGGCATCTCTCATCGGATCGATGCCGTTGGCCGCCAGCCAGTAATAGAGCCACATGGCGTGGGTGCCGGTCGGGAATGTCTGTGCGAACGTGTAGTCGCGTTTCTCGGTACGCATCAGCTTGGCCAAAGACTGGCCGTCCACCGCGCCTTTGGTTGCCAACTGCTTGGACAGCGTGATCGCCTGGCCGTTGTGGTTCAGGCCCATCAGCATCGCCATGTCCTTGCGCTGGCCGCCGATGCCCATCTGGACGCCGTACAGCAGGCTGTACAGCACGTGGGCCGCGTCCAGGTCGCCATTGGCGAGCTTGTCGCGCACGCCGGCCCACGAAGCTTCCTTGCTCAGCACGAACTTGACGCCATATTTCTTGTCGAATCCCAGCACCGAGGCCATTACCACCGATGCGCAATCGGTCAGTGGAATGAAGCCGATCTTGATCTCGGTTTTTTCCGGCTTGTCCGACCCCACCGCCCACACGCCGCCTGTCGCCAGCCCCATCAAGCTTCCTCCCGCCACCAGACCTGCACCACGGATCACCTTCCTGCGCGCGACATCGACCTCGTCAACGCCCGCCGTCGCTACGCTCTTTGCTTCAAGCTTCTGATTTTTCATTGCAATCCCAAAGTAGTCAGGCAAAAAAAAAGACGCGTACCCAACATGAACGCATTCATGTTCCGGTAGACGTCGTTGTCTTGATGGGCACTACCGTCATTGGCGGCACCGCAGCGCTCCGTTGCGCTGATGCTTGATACGCAATGTTTGTGCCAGCTGCCGCACAAGGGGCGACGCATGGAACTCTCCCATCGACGCACCGTCCAATGGCGCAAACAGCGCACTGCGATTGCGCAGCGCATCATTTTGGACGACCGGTAAAGCGTCATGCGATATTGGCGAACGCGCCCTTCTGCTCATGCGCGCGACATGCTAGGATCAATTGTTGCCGCCTCAAAACATCAATTGCGTCAATCGTGCGCCTCTTGTATATACGTCGCGCACATGTAAAATAAATAACGTCCAGAACGCAGCCAGGCTCGCGTGCCTCGTTACCGTCCCGGATCCCGAATTCGACGCTTTGTACTGGCATCCGCATGTCACGCATCCATCGCCCGCTCCATTCCTTCCAACGCCACCTGACCGGTGCGGCGGCGCGGTACAGTTGTCAGTCAGCTCCCGCTACGGCCCAGCGCGCAGCACGCGCCTGAACGTCGAACCATATTCGTATTCCGCCCGGCCCATGCCGGCCATTTATTTATTTGCCATTCTCTATTTCGAGACGGCGCTGGAGTCTACCTATGAACACCGAACACACCGAACGCCACCATTCTTCCATCCATGCCGCGACCGCCGTCGACCGCAGCAACCCAGGCGCCCCGAAACGCGGCATCGCGAAAGATATCGTCTCGAGCGGTCGTCGCCTGCGCACCCGCATCGGCGTCATCGTCGCTGCCTGCATCGGCCTGACCGCGCTCTTGATCGCCCTGGAATAAGCGCTGGATGCGACCCGGTTGTCGATTCGATCGCCGCTGGGCTATACCGCCCCGCATCATCGTCGACCGGGATCGCATGCAGTTCCAGGCCACCAGTGGCCGGCAGTTCGCACACCGCTGCGCCGCGTGCTGGCCCGCCAGTGCGCGCTCATCCTGGTCCTGCAACTGGTGGGCGCCTCGTTTCCCGAGCATGACCTGTCCGAGCAGCTGTCCGGCTGCGTCAGCTGCCAGATCGCTTCCCATTCCATCGCGGCCCTTCCCGCGCTGCCGCCAGAACTGCTGGCGATCCTCCTCGTCATCGCTTTCATCCTCGCACGCCTGCCGCCCCCCGCGCCGGTCGTTCTGCGCCGCTACCTGATCGCATCCCGCCAGGCGCCGCCGCGCCACTGATCCGTCCCTGATTTCCTCGCAGGTCGCCTCCAGCCTGCGAGCACGCCGCGCATTCGCGCGCGGCGTGCATCCTGCGCGCGCTGCTGCTGCCGGCTGGCGGTCTGTGGCTGCGCCGCCCACTGTTTCGGCACCACCACCAAGGACCACGAAGACCATGCATCCCCTGCCCTGGAAGCCAGCGGCGTGACCGTTGCCTATCACTCCTATTCGATAGGCATGCGCCAGGAGGTCGCGATCGCGCTGGCCATGACGCGCCAGGTGCCGGTATTGCTGCTCGACGAGCCCACCACCGGCCTCGATCCCAAGCAAGCAGCGAATTCAACGCGCTGCTGCAAGGCTAGCGTGCGCGCGGCAGCGCCATCTTCATGGTCACGCACGACCTGCTCGGCGCGGCTGAGGGGCCGACCGCATCGGCTTTCTGGAGCGCGGCCGATCAGCGGTGAAGTCGCGGCCAGCGGCGCCGAGCGCCGACTTCGCCTTCGTGCTGGCGTTCCTGGCGCCGCTGTTCGTGATCGCGCTGATGCATGACCTGGTGTCGAGCGAGCGCGAAGCGGGCCGCCTGCGCCTGCTGCCCTCCCTCCCAATCGGCGCCGCCGATACCTGGCGCCGGCGGCAGGCTTGCGCTTCGTCCTGGTGTGGCTGGCCGCCCTGCTGCCGCTGGCCTGCGGCGCGCTGGTGGCCGGCGCCGGCCTGGCGAGGTCTGCTGCGATTGCGCTGGTGGCAACGCTCTATCCGGCCTTCTGGTTCGGCCTGGCGAGCCTGGTGGCCGCGCGTGCCCGTACCTCGAGCAGCGCGCCGCGATCCTGCCGGCCGGCCTGATCGGCCTGACGACGATCCTGCCGACCCTGGCCGAGGCCGCCATCGCGCGCCTGGCGCCGGTGTCCACAGGCGTCGAACTGGCGCCGGCCCAGCGCCAGGCGGTGCACGCGGGCGGGGACATTGCGCAACCGGGGACCTTTGCCAAGTTCTTCATGAGCCACCCGGAATGGAACACCACGGCGCCGGTCGAAGGGCGCTTCCATTGGAAGTGGTATTGCGCGATGCACCAGGCGGGCGACGATGCGGTGGCGGCGGATGTGGCGCAGTACCGCGCCAGCATGCGCTCGCGCGAAGACTGGACGGCGCGCGTCGGATTGGTGCTGGCGGCGGTGAACGTGCAGGTGCTGCTGCACCGGCTGGCCGATTCCGACCTGGCGGCGCAACTGGCTTACCAGGACCGGATCGCCGCGTATCACGCGCAGTGCGATTCTTCTATCCGCATCTGTTCGAGGACCGGGCGTTTACGCAGGCCGATCTGGCGAGACTGCCGCGGTATGCGCATGTGGCGGCGCGCCGATCCGTCTGCCGGTTGGCCATTTACCGGCGCTGGGCATCGTGGCGCCGGGCATCGTGGCGCTGGCGCTGCTGGCGATCGGGCCAAGCACCCTGCGCACCCCACGCTGACGACCTATTCGTTGCCCCCAAAAACGTCGTCCCCGCCTGCGCGGGGGACGAGGTGCTGCTGACTAACCCGCTACGACACGCTGCTGATCAAGGCGGGAACGCCGTACTGCTGACTCAATAAAAAAGCCAAGGGAAGCCACTGGCCGGCTTTCCGCTACATCAGAACTCTTCCCAACCGTCGCCAACGTCCGCGGTTTCAGCTTTCTTCGACTTCGCAGCAGCCGCAGGCGCTTGCGCCTTCGGCGCGGCCGGCGCCGCCTTGGCCGCCGGTTTTGCCGCCGATTTTACAGGCGCCTTCGCCACCACCGCCGGCAAGGTCGTCGTCACCCGCGGCGGCGCCACGCTGGCGCGGCTGGTAACCGCATTGGCCAGCTTGAACGCGCCCACGGTCTGCGCCAGCGCCGTCGCTTCTTCCTGCAGCGAGGCTGCCGCCGCCGACGCTTCTTCGACCAGCGCCGCGTTCTGCGTGGTCACCTGGTCCATCTGCGCCACGGCGCCGTTGATCTGCTCGATGCCGGCGGTCTGTTCCTGGCTGGCGGCGGTGATCTCGGCCATGATATCGGTCACCCGGTTCACGCTCTGCACGATCTCGGCCATCGTCGAACCGGCGCGGTCGACCAGTTCGGAACCGTGGTGCACCTTGTCGACCGAATCGTCGATCAGGAGCTTGATTTCCTTGGCCGCCGCCGCGCTGCGCTGGGCCAGGCTGCGCACCTCGCCCGCCACCACCGCGAAACCGCGGCCCTGCTCGCCGGCGCGCGCCGCCTCGACGGCCGCATTCAGCGCCAGGATATTGGTCTGGAACGCGATACCGTCGATGACGGCGATGATGTCCACGATGCGGGTTGCCGAAGCGTTGATCGCACCCATCGTCTGCACCACCTGCTCGACCACCGCGCCGCCCTTGCCCGCCACTTCCGAGGCCGAGGTGGCCAGGGCGTTGGCCTGGCGTGCGTTATCCGCATTCTGTTTGACGGTCGAGGTCAGTTCTTCCATCGACGAAGCGGTTTCTTCCAGCGAACCGGCCTGCTGCTCGGTGCGCGACGAGAGGTCGAGGTTGCCGGCCGCGATCTGGCTCGAGGCAGTGGCGATATTGTCGGTGCCGGTGCGAACCTGGCTGACGATCTTCACCAGCGAATCGTTCATCTCCTTGAGCGCCTTGAGCAGGCGGCCCGTCTCGTCGTTCGAGGTCACTTCGATGTTCTGGGTCAGGTCGCCCTTGGCAACCGCGCCGGCGATCGCGACCGCCTGCTCCAGCGGACGCACGATGGCGCGCACCAGCACCCAGCCGACGAAGGCGGCCATGACCAGGCCGAACACCAGGCCGCCCAGGCAGACCGCGCGCACCAGTTCGAAGGTCGACTGCGAGGCCAGGTACTCCTTCAGCGCGGCATCTTGCTGTTCCTTGATCAGTTTGGCGCCGAGGTCGTTCAGCGGTACGTACAGGCGTGTCATCGGACCATTCAGGAGAGCAATCGCCCCGATGTTGTCGCTGGCGCGGATCGCCGCCGCCGCCGGCTGCAGGCCCTGCTCCAGGAAAGCCTTGCGCGCCGCGCTGAACTGCTCGATCAGCGCGCGCTCGGCGTCGTTGTTCGCCATCTGCGTGTACTGCGCCCACAACTTGTTGACCGCCGCGCTATTGGCCTCGACCGAGACCAGGGCTGCGTTGCGCTGGCCCGGATCCTCGATGTTGACGGCCTTCGCGATGGCAAGCTGGTTGGCGGTGATCAGCTGGGTGACCTGGCCGACCTGGTTCAGGCCCACCAGGCGGTGGTCATACATCTGCTTGAGCTCCGTATTGGCGATGCCGAGGTTATAGATGCCGATGACCGCGCCGGCGATCAGTTCGACTGCCAGGAAGGCGATGACGAAGATGAGGCGCGACTTGATGCTGAGGTGTTTGAACATGATTCGCTGGCCTTAAGCCCATGGGTAAGAAATGTGGTATCCATTGGATTATAGAAACATTGTTGGCCTTATGGGAAGTATTGGGTATTTCCTTGTGTTATCACTTCTCGTCCGTCGCAGTGCAGCAACAGATGCCTTGAGCGGCGATATCTGGTCGACCATAGGCTGCAACCCGCTAAGCAAATCTAGCAATAGCACTACGGCAAAACATTTTTGCCGATAGAATGGCGCGATTCTCCGCCCCCCATCCTGAGCTTTATGACATTTCCTGTCCTCTTGAACCTGGCCCTCGCGTTGGCCGGCTGCGCACTTCTTTATGCCCTGCAGGCCCGGCACGCCTCGTTCACCAAGCGCGTATTCGCCGGCCTGGGACTCGGCGTCGTGTTCGGCGCCGGGCTGCAGGCGGTGTACGGCGCCGGCTCGAGCGACATCGTGGCCACCAGTGCCTGGCTGGACGTGATCGGCAGCGGCTACGTGAAACTGCTGCAGATGATCGTCATCCCCCTGATCATGGTCTCGATCGTGCAGGCCATCCTCAAGCTGCGCGATGCGGCATCCCTTGGCAAGATCAGCACGCTCACCATCGGCATCCTGCTGGTAACGACCGTGGTCGCGGCCATGATCGGCATCGCGATGGCCAAGCTGTTCGGCCTGTCCGCCGTCGGCCTGACGGCGTCGACCGCCGAAGTCGCGCGCGGCGAGTACCTGCAGGGCAACCTCGCCACCGCGCGCGAATTGTCGCTGCCGTCGCTGCTGCTGTCCTTCATTCCGGCCAATCCCTTCCTCGACATGACCGGCGCGCGCAAGACCTCGACCATCGCGGTGGTGGTGTTCGCGGTCTTCATCGGCATCTCGGCGGTCGGCATTGCCGGCAAGAAGCCGGAAGTGTTCCAGTCCTTCGGCGGCTTCGTGCACGTCGCCCACGTGATCGTGATGCGCATGGTGACCCTGGTGCTGCGCCTGACCCCGTTCGGCGTGTTCGCCCTGATGGCCAAGATGGTGGCCGGCTCCAGCCTGCAGGACATCCTCGGCCTGCTCAATTTCGTGGTCGCCTCGTATGCCGCGCTGGCGCTGATGTTCTGCGTGCACCTGGCGATGGTGGCCGGGGCCGGGCTCAATCCGCTGCGCTATGTGAAGAAGATCTTCCCGGTGCTGGTGTTCGCCTTCACCTCGCGCACCAGCGCCGGCTCGATCCCGATGAGCGTGGCGACCCAGACCGCGCGCCTGGGCACGCCCGAAGGCACGGCCAATTTCGCCGCCTCGTTCGGCGCCACCATCGGCCAGAACGGCTGCGCCGGCATCTATCCGGCGATGCTGGCGGTGATGATCGCGCCGACGGTCGGCATCGATCCGTTCACCGCCGGCTTCCTGTTGCCGCTGCTGGCGATCGTCGCCTTCGGCTCGATCGGCGTGGCCGGCGTGGGCGGCGGGGCCACCTTCGCGGCCCTGATCGTGCTGTCGGCGATGGACTTGCCGGTGGCGCTGGCGGGCCTGTTGATCTCGGTCGAACCGCTGATCGACATGGGCCGCACGGCGCTCAACGTCAGCGGCTCGATCGCGGCCGGCAGCGTCACCAGCCGCGTACTTGGCCAGACCGATATGCGGGTATTCCAGGACGACGCCGACATTAACCTCGACAGCGAGGAACAGGCGGTCTGATGCCGTAATTACCCGCCGCCGAGCAGGCCGATTGCACTGCAGCAATCGGCCGCAATCGTGCGCTGACGCGTTGCCGAATCCGTCAAGATGACGGCATGTTAACTTTTCGGCGGGCAGCAATGGAACAAAAGTGGCCACAGGAAATCTGGCTGGTCAGGCATGGTCAGAGCGCTGGCAATGTCGCGCGTGACCTGGCAGAGGCCGCCGCCGGGCACCGCATCGACATTGCCGAACGTGACGTCGATGTACCGCTGTCCGAATTGGGCGAGCAGCAATCCGAGGCCCTCGGCGCCTGGTTCGCCTCCCTGCCGCCGCACCGGCGCCCGAATGTGGTGCTGCACTCGCCCTATGTCCGCGCGGCAGAAACCGCCAATATCCTGATGCGGCGCCTCGACCGCGACGAGCTGGCCTGCGTCCACGAAGACGAGCGCCTGCGCGAAAAAGAGTTTGGTGTGCTCGACCGGCTCACCACGCACGGCATCGCCCACCACTTCCCCGATCTGTACGAGCAGCGCCACCACGTCGGCAAGTTCTATTTCCGCCCGCCCGGCGGCGAAAGCTGGTGCGACGTGATCCTGCGCCTGCGCAGCGTGATGGACACGCTGGAACGCGATTTTTGCGGCGACCGCGTGCTCATCGTTGCGCACCAGGTGACGGTCAATTGTTTCCGCTACCTGTTCGAGCATTTGAGCGAAGCGCAGATCCTCGAATTCGACCGTGCCGGCGATGTGCCGAACTGCTCGGTCACGTCCTATGAATACGACCCCGGCAAAGGCAAGCGCGGCGACCTGGCGCTGCGCCTGCTGAATTTCGTGGCGCCGCTCGAAGTGACCGGCACTCCCGTTACCGTCGCCAAGGACTTGCCGACCTCGCCCGCGGCCTGACGCTACCCCATGAACGCCACCATCCATGCAGACACCGTGCACGACCTGGACGCCAGCCTGCTGCGCGCCTGGCCGCTGCCCCAGCCCGAGGCCGAGGGCGACAAGGAATTGCGCGGCCACGTGCTGGTGCTGGGCGGCTCGCGCGAAATGCCGGGCGCCGTCATCCTGGCCGCCACCGCGGCCTTGCGCGCCGGCGCCGGCAAGCTGACCATCGCCACCGGCGCCAGCGTGGCCCAGCTGGTGGCGCTGGCCATGCCTGAGGCGCGCGTCATCGGCCTGCACGAGAACGAGACCGACGGCTTCGACCTCGGCGCCCTGGACAGCCTCGATCCACTGGCCGACAAGGTCGACGCGGTGCTGGTCGGTCCCGGCATGCGCGATGCGCCGTGCACCGCGCGCCTGGTCCACGCCCTGCTGCCGCGCCTGGCCGATGCCGAGGTCGGCCTGGTGCTCGACGCCTGCGCCATGGACGTCATGCTGCACACGCCGCTCGACTGGCCCGAGGGCAAGCCGATGCGCTTCGAGCGCCCGGTGGTCATGACGCCGCACTGCGGCGAAATGGCGCACCTGACCGGCCTCGACAAAGAATGCATCGTGGGCCAGCCCGATACGCCGGCGCTAAAGGCGGCGCGCGACTGGAATGCCGTGATCGCGCTCAAGGGCGCACGCACGGTGATCGCGGCGCCGGACGGCACGCTGTGGCAGCACGAAGGTGCGGGCAATATCGGCCTGGCCATTTCGGGTTCGGGCGACGTGCTTGCCGGCATCATCGCCGGCCTGGTGGCGCGCGGCGCTCCGCCTGAACAAGCCGCCTGCTGGGGCGTGGCCCTGCATGCACGTGCCGGCGACCGCCTGGCGGAGCGCTTGGGTACCCTAGGCTATTTGGCGCGGGAAATTTCATTGGAAGTTCCCGCGCTGCTGGAACAACTCGGCCGCAGCGGCGACGGCCAGCGTCCGGGCCAGCGCGCGGCCGACAAGGACGCGGCCCGTCATGTGCCGGGCGACGAACAGCTGGGCGCTTGACGCCTGGCGACCAAAAAACTCTGTAAAAAATGTTACGGAGTTTCGCAAGAGTGCGGTATCTAACGAACCGGCGACCGGGGTTCCGGTTTAATGGACGCAGTTGGATTGAAGTACGCACCGGGGCCGCGTATTGCGTCGGTTCCCTGAGTGTTCCATCCATGAATTGCAAATGGGCGGGACTAACTGGCGCCGCGGATTGCCAGTGCGCCGATTGAACGATGCGCTGGACACACTGCGGCATAAAGATAGACGTAAACGAGGAGTTCAAAATGAATGCAATGACCAAAGCACCAAAAATCCTGTTGACCGCCGCCGTCCTGGCTTCGCTGCTGGGCGCTTGCAAACGCGACGACGCAGCCACGACCACCACCCCGGCCGACACCTCGGCGACCATGCCGAGCAGCACCTCGGGCGCCACCGGCACCACGGGTGACGTGGGCACCGGCGCCACCGGCACCGGCACCACTGGCACCGGCACCGACATGGGTACCGGCACCACCGGTGCGACCGGCACCACCGGCGACACCAGCGGCGCAACGGGCACCACCGGCGCGACCGGCACCACCGGCACCGGCACCGCCGAGGGCGCCACCGGCACCACCACCACCGATCCGGCGACCACGACCACCCCGCCGACCGGCACCACCGGCCAGTAATCGACTGGCAGGCTGCGAACGGCGCCCTGCTTCACGGGCGCGTTCGGGAAGTACTTCGCACCCGGCTCCTCACGGCCGGGTTGTTTTTTTCAGGGCAGCGCGCGACATCCGCCTAGGCGCTCGTCGGCATCCTTGCAGCGACAGCGCCGATCAGGTTTTCCACCATCGTGAAATCGGCCGGCTTGGTCAGGTGATGATCGAATCCCGCCTCGCTCGAATTGCGCCGGTCCTGTTCCGCGCCCCAGCCGGTCAACGCCACCAGCGTCGCCGCTTCCATGCCGGCGATGCGACGCATCGCCTCGGCCGCCTCATAGCCGCTCATGTCGGGCAAGCCGATGTCCAGGAACACGACTTGCGGCAAGCCTTCTTCGGCCAGGCGCAGCGCCGCCGCGCCGTCGTGGGCGACGCTGACGGCATGGTCACTCATCTCGAGCAGGGCTTGCAGCGTTTCCGCCGCGTCGACATTGTCATCCACGACCAGGATGCGCAGCGCGCCGGCCGGCGGGTTGGCGACCGCTGCCTGCGCGGACGCGACGGCGGGCAGCGCCGCCTGCGCATCCGGCGGCAACGGCAGCCACACCGTAAACCGGCTGCCCATGCCTGCGCCGGGGCTGCTTGCCGCCACGCGGCCGCCGTGCAGCTTGACCAGGCGCTGGACCAGGTTCAGGCCGACACCCAGGCCGCCCTGCGCCATCTCGGCGCCAAGGCCGACCTGCGCATACATGTCGAATACCGTCTCGAGCGCCTGCGCGGCGATGCCGATGCCGTTGTCCGACACGTCGATCATCAGTTCGCCCGCATCGACCCGGGCCGCGATCTCGATCGCACCGCCTTGCGGCGTGTACTTGGCGGCGTTGTTGAGCAGGTTGCTCAGGACCTGCGCCACGCGGTGGCGATCGGCCTGCAGCGCCAGCGGTTCCTGCGGCAGGCGCAGCGACAGCGCGTGCCTGCCGGCGTCCACCAGCGGCATGCTCATGTCGACCGCCTCGCGCACGACGTCCGCCAGCAGCACGCGCTCGAGCTTGAGGGTGACCTTGCCCTCGGCCAGGCGCGCCATGTCGAGCAGGTCATCGACCAGATGGACCATGTGGTCGACCTGGCGCCGCATGATCGCCTGCACGTCGCCGCCCGCGGCGCCGATGCGCATCAGCTCCAGTCCCGAGCGGATCGGCGCCAGCGGGTTGCGCAGCTCGTGCGCCAGGGTAAACAGGAAGTCGCTCTGCGCGCGGTTCTTCCGGCCCAGCTCGTTTGCCAGGCGCTGCAGCTCCTGCTCGGCATGCTTCTGCCTGCCGATGTCGAGGGTCACGCCGTCGAAGCGTTCCGGCCGGCCTTGTTCGTCCAGGCCGCACCAGCCGATGGCGCGCAGCCAGCGCCGCACGCCGCCCACGACGGTGCGAAACTCCAGGTCGAGCGGCACGCCGGCGCGCAAGACGTTTTCCACGCTGCCGGCCAGGCGTTCCCGGTCCTCGGGATCGACCGCCGCCAACAGCTCGCCAACCGGCGCCGGCCTCGAGGCATCCAGGCCGAAGTGCTCGGCCATCTCGGCATTGAGCTGGAGGCTGGCGAAAGGCGCATCGGCATACCAGACGCCGATATCGCCGGCCTCCGACACCCGTTCGAAACGTTCCTGCAGGAGCTTGCGCACCTGGATATCGATCACGGTGCCGACGTAGCCGTCCGGCTCCCCTAGCGCATTGGTGCGCGGGAGGCCGGCGTCGATGAACCAGCGATAGCTGCCGTCGTTGCGGCGCAGCCGGTAGTCGATCGAGAACGGTTCGCGCGCCGCGCTCGCGGCCAGGAAGATCTCGCCGGCGCGCTGGCGATCGTCCGGATGGATGTTCTCGAGCCAGCCGAAGCCCAGGTCCTGCTCGGGCGTGCGGCCGGTATAGTCGTACCAGCGCTGGCTCAGGTAGGTGCACCGGCCGTCGTTATCGGTGGTCCACAGCATCGCCGGCGAGGCGTCGACCAGGGCCCGCACATGCGCTTCGCGCGCGCGCGCCTCGCGCTCCATCTGGCGCCGTTCGCGGCCCAGCGCCACCTGCGTGTGCACCCTTGCCAGCAGCTCGTTGGCCGAGAACGGCTTGACCAGGTAATCGTCGGCGCCGGCCTGCAAGCCCTCGACCTTCGCTTCCTCGCCGGCGCGCGCCGACAGCAGCATCACCGGCAGCAGGCGCAATGACTCGCTGGCGCGGATCTTCGCGATCAGGCCGAAGCCGTCCAGCTTCGGCATCATCACGTCGCTCAGCAGCAGGTCGGGCGGATCGCCAAGCGCCATCTCGAAGGCGGCCTGGCCGTCGGCGCAGGCGCGCACCTCGGCATGCGGCTCGAGCAGCGCCTTGAGGTAGGCGCGCATATCGTTGTTGTCGTCGGCGATCAGGATGCGCGGACGCGCCCCGCCGGCACCGTCGCCGCCGCCGCCCGGCTGCGCCTCGGCCGGCGCGGCCGCGTCGTCGTCCGGCAGCCAGCGCAGCGCTTCCTCCACGAAGGCGGCGCCCATGCGCTGGCGGTCTTCCAGGTCGTTCGGCGCATGCAGGATGCGGTCTTGCGGCAGGTGGGCATGGCCGAACGGCAGGTCGACGTCGAAGCGCGTGCCTTCGCCCAGGACACTGGAGACGGCAATGGTCCCGCCGTGCAGGCGCACCAGTTCCTGGATCAGGGCCAGGCCGATGCCGGTGCCTTCATAAGTGCGCCCCGGCGCGCCCTCGATGCGGTGGAAGCGCTCGAACATGCGCGGCAGCTCGTGTTCGGGGATGCCGGCGCCGGTGTCCTGCACCGACAGCCGCGCCATGCCGGCGTGCTCGCGCAGGCGTACCGTCACGTTGCCGCGCAGGGTGAACTTGAAGGCGTTCGACAGCAGGTTGAAGACGATCTTTTCCCACATGTCGCGGTCGACGCACACCTTCTGCCCCAGCTCCTGCAGGTCGAGCGTGTAGTCCAGGCCGCCCTTGGCCATGGCCGATTCGAACACGCCGGCCAGGTCGAGCGTCAGGCGCGCCAGGTCGACCGCCACGTAGCTGGCCTGCACCCGGCCGGCCTCGATGCGCGAAAAGTCGAGCAGCGAGTTGACCAGCTTGAGCAGGCGCAGCGCATTGCGGTGGGTGACCTCGATGCGCCTGCGCTGGCCGGCGCTCATGCTGTCCGGGCCATCGGCCAGGGCGTCTTCGAGCGGGCCCAGGATCAGGGTCAGCGGCGTGCGGAATTCGTGGGAGACATTCGAGAAGAAGGCGGTCTTGGCGCGGTCGATCTTGGCCAGCTCCTCGGCGCGGCGCTGTTCCTGCTCGTAGGCGACCACATTGCCCACCGCCGTATTCACGGCCGCGCCCAGCAACTCGTAGAAGTTGCGGTACTCGGCGTCGAGCGTGCGGCGCACGCTCACGCCGGCGACCACGAAGCCGAACAGGTCTTGCTGGCCGGGCAGCGACAGCGGCAGCACCAGGGCCGAGCGGGGCGGGTCTTCGTAGGGTCCGCAGGCCACGCCGGCCAGGCGCGCGGCCACGTCGTCGACCTGCTCCGCCGCGTGCGATGCGACGCAGCGCGCGAACGGCCAGCAGGCGTCGTCGAGCGGCGCCGTGGCCGGCGCCAGCGGGCTGTCGCCACGCAGCCCCGCCCCACCACGCAGCGCCAGTTCGCCGCTGTCCTGGTCGATCTGGTAGAACAGCAGGAAAGGGACGTCGGCCTGCATGCGCTCGGCGTGGACCGTCAGCTGCCGGCCGATCTCGGGGATCGAGCGGGTCGAGGCCAGGCTGGCGGCCAGGTCGCGCAGGCCCTGGGTGCGGCGCCCGCCCAGTACCTGGGCCGTGGTTTCGGTGATCGGGTGGAAGATGCCGCCGACCGCCCCCGTCTCGTCACGGATCGGCGAGAACGAGAAGGTCATGTTCGCCTCCTCGAGGTAGCCGCTGCGGTCGAGGAACATCTGCTGGTCCTTGATATACGCGCCCTCGCCCTGGTGCGCGCGCTCGAAGGCGGCCCCCACCACCGGCAGCGCCGAGGCCCAGATCACCTTGAACGGCGCCCCCATCGAGGCCGGATGCAGGTCGCCGCAGATTGGGCGGTAGGCGTCGTTGTAGATCTGGATATCGTCCGGGCCCCAGCACACCAGGATCGGAAAGGTCGAGGACAGGCACAGGCTGACCGAGGTACGCAGGCTCTGCGGCCATTCGGATAGCGGTCCCAGCGGCGTTGTCGACCAGTCCATGCTGCGGATCAGCTCACCCATCTCCCCCCCGCCGGCAAGCCAGTTCAGGTCGGAAGTGGAAGAAGATGACAATGCTGGGGACGGCGACATGGATGGAACCTTGCTGAGGGAATGAACGACGCGAATGGCTGCGGCAGGCCGCCACTGCGCTGCAGGTCGATCGACATCGATTCAACTGCAGAGCGTCTGCTATTAGAACATATATGGCAACAAGACCAGCGCCCAGGCCGGGTCGTGACACCAATCCTGGTTGCATCTTCGCAAAAAAGACGCCACGACGAGCGCGAGGCTGGTCGTGGCGTCGGGAGCTGCCGGGCGGCGGGCGCCGCCCGCCAGGCCCGGATCAGGCCGGCACGGTCTTGCCGCGGCCGATAACGAAGCGGCCGATCCGCACGATGGTGCGATAGACGAGGCGCACGAAGGTCAGCGTCAGGATCGCTTCCACGAAGGTCATCACGAACGCCGGCAGCGCATTCCAGCGCGCGGCGCGGCGGCCATACTTGGCCAGCATGCGGTCGCGGGCGATCTCGATGCTGTCGTAGAAGGTCGGCACCACCAGCAGGGTCAGCACGGTCGAAGTGATCGTGCCGCCGATGATGGCGATCGCCAGCGGCTGGTAGAACTCGCCCGCGTCGCCGAAGGCCAGCGCCACCGGCAGCATGCCGGCGATCAGCGCGAAGGTCGTCATCAGGATCGGACGCAGGCGCTTGCGGCCGGCCGCCATCAGCGCGTCCTCGCGGTCCATGCCTTCGTGCTCGAGCGCGCGCGCCGCGTCCAGCAGCAGGATCGCATTCTTGGCCACCAGGCCCATCAGCATGATGATGCCGATCATGCTCATCAGGTTCAGCGTATGCCCGGTGATGATCAGCGCCAGCACCACGCCGATCAGCGACAGCGGCAGCGACAGCATCACGCCGATCGGCGCGGTGAACGAACCGAACTGCATCACCAGGATCAGGTACATCAGGGCGATGCCCGAGACCAGGGCGATGATCATCTCGGTGAACAGTTCCTGCTGGTCTTCGCCCGATCCGCCCAGCGCCAGGCCATAGCCCGGCGGGAAATCGAAGGTACGCGCCAGCTTCATGGCATCCGCCGTGACCTCGCCCGGCGAGCGGCCCTGGGCGTTGGCCGACACCGTGATCATGCGCTCGCCGTTCTTGTGGCGGATGGCCGACGGGCCCTTGCCCATGGTGATGGAGGCGATCTGGTCGAGGGGCACCATCATGCCGGTGCCGCCGACCGAGATCGGCAGGCGCTCGATGCTCTCGGTGTTGATGCGGTCGTCCGGATGCAGGCGCACCGCGACGTCGCGCGTTTCGCTGGTCGGGTCGACCCAGTCGCCCACCTCGATGCCGGCGAAGGCCACGCGCAGCGACTGGGCGGCGTCGTTGACCGAAATGCCCATCATATTGGCCAGACCACGGTCGAGCACGATCTGCAACTCGTTCTTCGGATCCTGTTCGGACAGGGTGACGTCGACCGCGCCGGGCACTTCGCGCAGCTTGACCATGAAGGCATTGGTCAGTTCCATCAGCTTGCGCGAATCCGGGCCGCTGAACTCGATCTGCACCGGTTTGCCGTTGCCGCTCAGGTCATCCATGACCACGTACTCGGCGCCGACCAGGCGGCTGATCTTTTCGCGCAGCTCGACCGCGACCTCGGATGCGCTGCGCGCACGCTGGCGGCGCTTGCCGATGTCCACGTACACGCGACCGCCATTCAGGTTGACGTTGCTGTTGGTGTCCTCGGTCTCGGGCAGGGTGCGCGCCAGTTCGGCGGCGGCCTCGACCTTGCGGCGCGCGTATTCGACGCTCGACGAGGCCGGCACGCGCACCTCGACCATGATGGTGCCCGAGTCCATCTTCGGCAGGAAGCTCGAACCACCGAACGTCGAGTGCAGGGCAATCGCGCCGGCAAAGCTTGCCAGGGCGATGAAGCCCATCCAGCGGCGATGGTGCAGCGCCCAGGCGATCACGTGGCCGTAGCGGTCGGCCTGACGGTCGAACCAGTGGTTGAAACGGTCCAGCACGCGGCCGATGCCTTTCTTGGGCGCGCTGTGGTGGTCTGGAGGGTCGCCCCAGTAGGCCGACAGCATCGGGTCGAGCGTGAACGAGATGAACAGCGACACGATCACCGAGCAGGTCACGGTGAGTGCGAACGGACGGAACCACTCGCCAGAGACGCCCGGCATGAAGGCCACCGGCACGAACACGGCCATGATGGAGAAGGTCGTGGCGGCCACGGCCATGCCGATCTCGGCGGTGCCTTCGAGGGCCGCGGTGCGGCGGTCGGAGCCCATCTCCATGTGGCGCACGATGTTTTCGCGCACCACGATCGCATCGTCGATCAGCACACCGATCGCCAGCGACAGTCCCAGCAGGGTCATGAAGTTCAGCGTGAAGCCGCACAGCCAGACCGCGATGAAGGCCGCCAGCACCGAGGTCGGCAGGGCCAGCGCGGTGATTAGGGTCGAGCGCCATGAGTTAAGGAAGGCATACACGACGAACACGGTCAGCACCGCGCCCAGCACCAGCGCCTCGATCACGTTGTTCAGGCTCGACTGCGCATCTTCGCCACCATCGCGGGTGACTTCGAGCTTGGTGCCTTCAGGCAGGTGCTGGCTCGCTTCCTTGACCACCTCGTGCACCTTCTTGGCCAGGGCGACCGTGGAAGCGTCGCGCGAGCGGGAGATTTGCAGGCCAACGTTCGGCTTGCCGCTGCGCATCGACAGGCTGTTGATATCGGCGAAGCCATCCTGGATCTCGGCCACCTGGTTCAGGCGCACGATGGTCTCGCCATTGCGCTTGACCACGATTTGCGAAAAGTCCTCGGGACGCTCGATACGGCCGACCAGGCGGATGCCCTTCTCGTCCAGCTCGCTGCGCAGCTTGCCCACCGGCGCATTGGTATTGCCGCTGCGCAGGGCGTTGGTCACCTCGGTGACCGACACATTGAATTCACGCAGCTTCTCGGCGCGCAGCAGCACCGACAGCTCGCGCCGCAGGGCGCCGTTGACGGCGACCGTCGAGACGCCGTCGATGGCGCGGAACTGGTCGGCCAGCACGTCTTCGGCGTAGCGCGAGATCTCGGCATGGCTCTGGGTGCTCGACGAGAGCGCCAGCGACATGACCGGTTCGGCGGCCGGGTCGATCCGCCGCAGCACCGGTTCGCGCATCTCGATCGGCAGCTTGTAGCGCACCGCGGCGATCGCATTGCGCACGTCGTCCGACGCTTCGATCAGGTTGCGGTCGAAATCGAACTCCATCCAGATCGAGGCGCCGCCCTCGTAGGAATTGGAATTGACTTCGGTGACGCCCTGGATCGCCTGCATCTGCTTCTCGAGGCGGTTGGTGATCTCGCGCTCGGACGTCTCGGGCGAGGCGCCCGGATACGGGATGTCGACGACGATGACGGGGATGTCGACGTCGGGGTTCTGGTTGACGCGCAGCTTGGACAGCGCGAGCAGGCCGATGGCCATCATCGCGACGATGATGACGATCGTCGCGACCGGTTTCTTGACACTGAAATTGGACAGGAACATGGTTGTTTTTCCTTATGTGTATCCCGTATTACTTGCCTTGGGCGGCCGTGCCGGTCGCGGCGCTCGCCACGCGGGCGGTCGGCATATCGACTTTTTGGCCATCCTTCAGATTCGAAGTTGGCGCGCGCAGTACGATGTCGCCCGCGGCCAGGCCCTGCTTGACTTCGAAGTTCCCGGTACGCGGGTCACGTGCGCCGACCACCAGGTTGACCTTGGTCAGCGTCTTGTCCTTGATGCGCCAGGTATGGCTGTTGTCGCCCACGCGCACCAGGGCCGATTCGGGCAGCATCAGGGCGTCGGCCGCCGATGCGTCGATGCGGCCTTCGGCGTACAGGCCGGCCACGCGCGGCTGGGCCTTGTCGGCGAAGCCCACCAGCACCTCGACCTGGCGCGTGACCGGGTTGGCGGCGGGGTCGATGCGGCGCACGAGGCCGGCGAACTGCTGCTCGCCGTAGCCGTTGACGCGGAAATTGACTTTCTGGCCGACCTTGACGGTGCTGACCGAGTCGGCCGATACCGCGCCTTCGAAGCGCATGCTGGTCGGATCGATGACCTTGACCAGTTCCTTGCCGATAGTGGCGGTGTCGCCGTTGGACACCTTGCGCTCGGAGACGATGCCGTCGAACGGCGCGCGCACCGTGGTGCGGGCCAGTTGCTGGCGCGCGGTGGCGACGCGGCTTCGTGCGCCCGACAGCTCGCTCATGGCGTTATTGCGCGCCATTTCGGCGTCGTCCAGCGCCTTGGCCGAGGTCATGCCCGAGGCGGTCAGGGTTTTCAGGCGCTCGAGCTGGCGGTTGGCCTGCTCCAGCGCCAGGCTGGCGGCGCGCTGCGCGTCCTCGGCCGAGGTCAGGGTGTCACGGATCGAGGTTTCGTCGAGGCGCACCAGCACGTCGCCGCGCTTGACCGGCTCGCCGTTCTCTTTCAGCACCTGCAGCACGATGGCCGATACTTCGGCGCGCAGGTCGGCGCGGCGTTCCGGCTGGATCGAACCGGTGATCACCGGGCCGGACGAGATCGAGTCGCTCTGGATCGTCAATACATCCTCGGGAGCCACGGTCAGCTGCGTCGGCTTGTTGTCCTTGGCTTGGCCGGGCGCCTTGGCGGCGTCCTTGCCGCAGGCGACGAGGCTCGTTGCAATGGCTAGAACGAGGAGGGATTTGCGCAGCATAGTGGTTCTCCAGAGTAGGACTTGATCGTTTTTATAGAAATGAGAATAGGTATTCAGCGCGCAGTATTCAGGAGGGCCCTGGTGGCGTCAATTGAGGAACCTGTATAACGCCGAATTCGATGGATGAACTGCGTTTTTTGGCGATGAGCTGCATTCCAGCCCGGATGAGTTGCGGGGTACAACGGACAGCCGGACGTCCGCGCGATGGACGCCCGCTGTACGTACATGCTACATCCCGCCCAGCACGGCGTTGATCAGGAAGCCCATGCCGATGCCGGTCAGGACCCCGCCCGCGATCTCGATCTTGGTGTGGCCCATGCGTTCGCGCAGGATCACGTAGTCGGCCTTGCCGTCGTGCAGGCGGTTGATCGACACCGCGTGGCGACCGACATGCTGGCGCAGGCTGTTGGCGTCGATCATGACGATGAAGGCCAGCGCGCAGGCCACGCCGAAGGCCGGATGGCCCATGCCTTCGCGCAGGGCGATCAGGGTGGCCATGCTGGTCACGACCGCGCTGTGGTTGCTGGGGAAGCCGCCATTGCCGACCAGGTCGAAGGCCCAGCGGCGCAGTCGGACGCTCGAGATGAGAAACTTGATCGGACCGACCACCATCCAGGTCAGGATGGGCGTGGCGAGATAGATAATGTCCATGATGTATTCCAGGTGAAAATGCTGGGCAGAATTATCTCAGAAGCAAGGCGCGCTGGGCGATTTTTGGAACGGACGCGGCAACCCGGGAAACGGTAATATTGGCCCAACGAGTCAAACCAGACAAGGGGTATGTATGCGGCATTTTCGCTGGTCCTTCATCGTTACCGCCGTGCTGATGGCCCTCGCCGCCTGGTGGGGCTACGCGCACCGCGGGCTGCCCGGCCTGCTGCAGGCCCTGTGGATCACTGCCATCCTGGGCGTACTCGAAGTGTCGCTTTCTTTCGACAATGCCGTCGTGAATGCTTCGGTGCTCAAGCACTGGAACGAATTCTGGCGCAAGCTGTTCCTCACGGTCGGCATCCTGGTGGCGGTGTTCGGCATGCGCCTGCTGTTTCCCCTGGTGATCGTCGCCGCCGCGACCGGGCTCGGTCTGTTCGACGTCTGGCACATGGCGATCGACAATCCCGACGAATACGCGCGTCACCTGACCGAGCACCACGCCGAGGTCGCGGCCTTCGGCGGCGCCTTCCTGCTGCTGGTGTTCCTGAACTTCCTGTTCGACGAAGAAAAGGAATTCCACTGGTTCAGCTGGTTCGAGCAAAAGGTCGGCAAGTACGGCACCGAGGGGCTGGCCGTGCTGATCACGCTGCTGGGCGTGATCGGCGCCATGAGCCTGATGCCCGTGGCGCGCAAGCTGGCCGTGCTGATCGCCGGCGTGACCGGGGTGCTCATCTATATAGGCGTGAAATGGCTGAGCGGCCTGCTCGAGGAGAAAGAACATGATCCGTCGGTCGGGGCCATGATCTCGCAAGGCAGCATCGGCGGCTTCCTGTATCTCGAAGTGCTGGACGCCTCGTTCAGCTTCGATGGGGTGATCGGGGCGTTTGCCATCACCAACGACGTCGTCATCATCATGCTGGGGCTGGCGATCGGCGCCATGTTCGTGCGCTCGATGACCGTGTTCCTCGTCTATAAAGGCACCCTGCAGGAATTCGTCTACCTGGAGCATGGCGCGCATTACGCGATCGGGATCCTGGCACTGATCATGTTCGCCAGCGTCCACTATCACATCCCCGAATGGTTCACGGGGCTGTCGGGGCTGGCCTTCATCCTGGTGTCGCTGTGGTCGTCCATCCGCTACCGCCGCAAGATCGCGGCGCAGGACGCCGAGGTGGCGGCGCGGACCGGGTGAAGCGGGCGCCGCTGAGAATTGCGGTTTGCGAATACGGCAAGGCATGGCAGAATGGGCGCGCATCGCTTCCGCGCTGCAAGAATAACAATCTTGCCAACTTTTTTGATCGCCCTGCCCGACCATGCCCAAAGCCCGTTCTTCCGCCATCCTGCTGTCCGTCATCGCTGTCGTGGCGGTGCTCGGTTCCCTGTACACGTGGTTTACGCTGACCTGGTCGTACTCCGAAGGCGACCGCGCCGGCTACCTGCAGACGTTCTCCAAGAAAGGCTGGCTGTGCAAGACCTGGGAAGGCGAGATCCTGCTGTCGAGCATGCCGGGAGCGATTCCGGAGCGGTTCGCGTTCACCGTGCGCGATGAGGCGGTGGTGCAACAACTGAACAGTAATATCGGCCGCCGGGTGCAGATCTCGTACGAGCAGCACAAGGGCGTGCCGACCAGCTGCTTCGGGGATACCGAGTATTTCGTGAAGCGCGCCATCACCGGGCCGGTGGATCCGGTGTCGCCGAGCCAGGCGCAAGGTGGAATGGACAGTCGGGCGCCGGTGCCGACGCAAACCCCGACCGCACAGTAAGCACGCCACCACGTCGTTCCCGCGCAGGCGCGGACCAAGGCCGTGGCCTGGCAATTTTCTGAAACGTAGTCGGTCTGCAAGCACACGTGGGTTCCCGCCTGCGCGGGAACGACGTGCGCGGCCAGTCATGGTCATTGCAGAGCGCGTACGACACCCGCCGGCGGGCGTGGCCAGTCCCGGTCATTGCAGACCACGTGCCGCCCCCCTATTCGGGATCCGTCTTGCGGTCCGGGTCCCGATCCAGCTCGCGCTGATGCGCAATCACTTCGACCAGCCTCGCCGCCGCCTGGGCGGCCGAGGTGTCGCCGGCCCTGGCCTGCGACTGCTTGAACCGTCCCAACACTTCGCGCGTCAGATCGGCCGACACCGACCGCTGGCCGGCTTCCACCTTGCGCTCGCCGATCGCGCGTTCGGTCGCCGCCAGCTCGGCGGCCTGTTCGTCCTGGCGCTTGCTCTCCAGATTCACCAGGTGCTTGCGTGCGTCGGCCATCTGCAAGGTGGCGTGCGCCGCCTTGCGCTGCATCTCGGCGTGGGCCTGGGCGTGTTCGAGCAGCGCGCGCTGGGCTTCGCGTTTTTCGACGGCCGCCTGCACCGCCGCCTGCTCGACGAGCTCGCGTTCGCGCGCCATGCGGGCCTGGGCTTCCTCGGCCTCGGCGCGCGCCACGGCGGCTTCGGCGGCCGCATGTTCCGACGCCAGCCTTGCCGCTTGCGCCTCGTTGGCGCGCGAGTCGGCCGCGGCCTGCGCGCGCTGGGCAGCCAGCTTGCGTTCGACCAGGGCCAGCGATTCGCGCGCGGCTTGCGTGGCTTCGCGCTCGGCGCCGATCGCCTGTTCGGTCAGCGCCACCTGCTGGCGCTCCACCTCGGCGCGCTCGACCTGGGCTTGCGCCAGCTCTTGCGCCCGGCGCGCATGCGCCTGCTGGGCGTCGCGCGCCGCCTCGGCCTGCGCCGCTTCTTCCTGCGCCGCGTCCGCTTGCGCCTGTTGCGCCTCGATGGCCGCGCGCTGGGCTTCTTCCAGGCGCCGTTCGGCCTGGGCCTTGGCCGCCAACGCCGCCGTGGCCGCCGCTTCGGCTTCGCCGCGCGCCTGCGCCGCCAGCATCAGTTCCTGCTCGGCAGCCACTTTTTTCTCCAGCTGGGCCAGCGCCTCGGTCTCGGCCGCCACGCGCGCGCGCTCGGCCTCGGCCAGGCGCCCTGCCTGTTCACGTGCTTGCGCGGCCAGTTGCGCCGCCTGGCGCTGCAACTCCACCTGCTCGGCTTCGAGCGCCAGCGCCGCCGCTTCGTCGGCATTGCGCGCGGCCTGGGCCTCGGCCGCGGCCCGGGCCAGCGCCGCCTTCTCCTCGGACAGCGCCTGCTGGCGCCGGTGTTCCTCGGCCTCGCGCTGGACCGCGGCCACCGCCGCCTCGTCGGCCGCGCGCCGTGCGCGCGCATCGAGCGCCGCCTCGGCTTCGGCTTCCAGTTTGGCCTGGACTTGCTGGCCGGCTTCTTCTTCGGCGCGCGCACGGTCTTCGGCCACCAGGCGCAGCTTGCGGTCGGTGTCGATCCGGGCTTCGGTCGCGGCCAGGATGCGCGTCTCGGCCTCGCGCCGCGCCTCGGCGCTGGCGGCCGCCATCTGCTCCAGCCGCTCGCGATGGGTGGCGGCGTCGCGCAGTTCCTTCTCGGTCTGCAGGCGCAGGCGCAGCGACTGGGCCGCGACCCGCTCGGACTCGGCCTGGGCCAGCGCGATCGCCTCGCGTTCCTGTTCGATGTGGGCGAAGGCGCGCGCTTCTTCCAGGGCGCGCGCCTCGGCCGCGGCGCGGGCGAAGGCCGAGCTCAGGGCCACCTGGTCGGCGCGCTCGCGCTGCTGGGTCAATTCCAGCGCCTCGGCCTCGGCCTGGGCCAGCTTCTCGGCGGTCTGGCGCGCGGCTTTCTCGGCGCGCTCGCGCTCGCGCGCCAGGATGGCGATGCGGGCGTCGGCGCTGGCGTTGTGCAGCACTTCTTCCTTGGCCGCCTCGACCGCCGCCATGCGCTCGGCCGCCTGCAGGCGCGCCTGCTCGGTATGGGCCACCAGTTCGTCGGCGGCCTTGGCCGCCTTGGCCGACAGTTCGGCCTCGGCCTCCATCTGCGCCGCGGCGCGGCGCCGCGCCTCGTCTTCCGAGCGGGAGCGCGCCTCAAGCGCCAGCCGGATCTCGGTATCGCTCTTGACCCGCGCACGCAGTTCGGCGGTCTCGTGCCGGATCGCTTCCAGGCGCTCGCTCGATGCCTTGGCGGCGGCGCGCAGCGACTCCAGGCGGTCGCGGTTGGCGGCGATCGCGTCTTCGGACGCCTGCGAATTGGCCAGCGCCGCAGCTGCCGCCGCGGCATCGAGAGCGGCGCGCTCGTCGGCCAGGGCGCGGGCGCGCGACTCGGCGGTCTGGCGGCTCTCGGCGGCCACGTTGGCCTTGGCCTCGGCTTCCACGCGCGCGATCGCTTCCTGGATTTCGTGCATCTCGAGGGGTTTGCGCGGCGTTGTCACCGCGGGCCCGGGCTCGGGGACGGCCGGCGCTTCCGGCGGCACGCCGGGGGCTTGCGACAGGTTGATCGCGAAGTCGGCGTCGTCTTGCTTGGCTGGGTTCGTTTCCATGCGAGGTCTCAATGGCGGCGGTCGGTTCGATTATCCGGCAAATCCGGTCGGCGTGCCACGCGGAACTGGGCGGCAATAGTGGCTCTGCTCGTCCATTCGACGCGGTTTTACACCGGCCACAGCGGCGGCTCGTCCATCAGCGCCACCTGTTCGCGCAGTTCCAGGATGCGGTCTTGCCAGTAACGCTGGGTATTAAACCAGGGGAAGGCCGCCGGGAAAGCGGGGTCATTCCAGCGCATTGCCAGCCACGCTGAATAATGGATCAGGCGCAGTGTGCGCAGGGCTTCGACCAGGTAGAGCTGGCGCGGGTGGAATTCGCAGAAGTCCTCGTAGCCGGCCAGCACATCGCCCATCTGGCGCACCATCTCGTGGCGCTCGCCCGAGAGCAGCATCCACAGGTCCTGCACGGCCGGACCCATGCGGCTGTCGTCGAAGTCGACGAAATGGGGGCCATCCGGAGTCCACAGCACGTTGCCGCCATGGCAGTCACCATGCAGACGCAGCAGCGGCAGCACGCCGGCGCGCTCATAGCAGCGCGCCACGCCATCGAGCGCCTGCTCGACCACGCTCGACCAGGCCGCCATCAGCTCGGGCGGCACGAAGTCATGGCTGCGCAAGAAGTCGAACGGCTGGCGCCCGAACGTGACCGGGTCGAGCACGGGGCGATGTGCATAGGCCTTGACGGCGCCTTGCGCGTGGATGCGGCCGATGAAGCGGCCGGTCCACTCCAGCACGGCCGGGTCGCCCAGCTCGGGCGCGCGTCCGCCGCGGCGCGGGAACACGGCAAACCGGAAGCCCTCGAAGTCATGCAGTGTCTTGCCGCCGATGCCCATGGCCGGTACGACGGGGATTTCCTGCTCCACCAGCTCGGCCACGAAAGCATGTTCTTCGAGGATGGCGACATCGCTCCAGCGCTGCGGGCGGTAGAACTTGACGATTACCGGAGCGCCCTCTTCGCGTCCCACCTGGTAGACCCGGTTCTCGTAGCTGTTCAGCGCCAGCAGGCGGCCGTCGCCGTGCATGCCGACGCTGTCGAGCGCATCGAGCACCAGGGCGGGGTCGAGGCGGGAGAATGGGTGCGGGGGCGGCGCAGAGTCCGTGTCACGGGTCGTGGTATCCATGTCCGCATTGTACGGCGGTGTAGGCGAAACCGGAAACGACGCGCATTTGGTATGGCCGGGGTCGTTCACGGATCCGGTCTGGCTGTCGTTACAAGGATACATGTCAACGACGCGGCCTTGGCGCAATCGCCTGGCCGACACCTGAAAGAGAGAATCTGAAGAAGTCGCTGACCCTGACCTTCGTCGCTTTCGCAAAGATGGGCATTCTTATGGCCCG
Organism: Telluria sp. RT2P19; assembly: GCF_059685725.1. Taxonomy (NCBI): domain Bacteria; kingdom Pseudomonadati; phylum Pseudomonadota; class Betaproteobacteria; order Burkholderiales; family Oxalobacteraceae; genus Telluria; species Telluria sp. RT2P19. The sequence continues at coordinate 30,472 of NZ_JCASIL010000025.1, read as the reverse complement.
ATGGCGCGATCCGAAAGGCCCGTATGCGCTGCCGCCGACGGCGGCGCCGGCCAGGGGTTGGCGCCGCCGTGCCTTCAGCGCCAGGCGCTGATGTGCTGGCCGGCGCCGCGTCCGTTGCGCCGCCACGCCGCCGCTCCCCGATACGGCAGGTTTTTCGTGCCGGGGGGCGGCGCAGGCGTTACACTGGCGCCTTTACGCAAACTGGCGCTTGCGCGCCGCCACAGATACTCCCATGCATCTCGAACAGCCCCTCTCCGAAAAAGAATTCGACGAACTCGACCAGTTCCTCTTGTCCGACCGTTGCTCCGACGACGCGATGACGATGGACACCCTCCACGGCTACCTGACCGCCATCGCAATCGGTCCCGAAACCATCATGCCGGCCGAATGGCTGCCGCTGGTCTGGGGCCAGGACGAGGCGGACGCACCGAAGTGGAAGAACAAGCGCGAAGAAGAAAAGATCATCAACCTGATCATGCGCTTCATGAACGAAGTCTTGATCACCTTTGAAGTTTCACCGAAGGAATTCGAGCCGCTGTTCGTCGAACATGAGTTTGAAGGCAAGACCCTGATCGATCCGGAAGCCTGGTGCTGGGGCTTCTGGGAAGGCGTCGAACTGCGCGCCGATTCCTGGGAACCGATCTGGAGCTCGGACGTGGCCGAACTGATCCGCCCGATCTACCTGCTCGGCGCCGACGAAATCGAGGAAGAAGAACTGGCCCTGGTCGACAACCCGCACCAGATCCACGCCCTGGCGCTGGAGATCGAAGCGAATATTCCGGCTCTGTACCGCTACTGGCTGCCGCTGCGCAAGGCCGCGGTCGAGACCGTGGTGCGCGAGGAACCGAAGGTCGGCCGCAATGATGATTGCCCTTGCGGCAGCGGCAAGAAGTACAAGAAGTGCTGCGGCGCTGAACCGGCGTAAGCGACAGCCGATGTTGGCATGAGGTCGTCGTCAAGGCGACCGGCTTTATTGCGTCAGGCTCCCAGCTCGGCCCCATGCAGGGCATGGAGCACTTCGACCGGCCCGGCCATCCCCACCAGCATCCCCGCCGTATCGACCACCGGCACCCGCGCCAGGCCATGACGGCCGGCCAGCGCGGCCACGGCGCCCGCCGGCTGCGCCGCCTGCACCGCGATCCCGGCCACCATCAGCTCGACCACCCGCTCGGCGTCCTTGCGGCCGCGCAGTACGATCAGCGCCCGCGACTTGATGCCATGCGCTTCGGTCTCGGCCGCCGCCTTCAACAGCGATTTCAGGGTCAGCACGCCGAGCAGGCGCCCCTCCCCATCCACCACCGGCAGCGAAGGCAAGCCATGTTCGAGCAGGATGGCGCGCGCCGTCGCCAGCGGCATGTCGGGCGCAAGCCGCGCCAGTGGCGGCACCACGATGTCGCCGGCATGCAGTTGACGGACGCGACGCTCGGCTGCGTGGTGTTCGGCGTCGTTGACGATGATGGCCAGGTCTTCGCGCGAGACGTCGAGCGCTTCACCAAAATGTTCCAGCGCAGCGTCGATGTCCTCGGGCGCCACGTCGGATGGCGCCGGAACAGCCTTGTGCGCGTGATGGGCGCCCGTCAAGCGGTTGTACAGCAGCGCCGCCAGCACCAGCAGGACAGTGTTCAGACCCACCGGCGCCAACGCGAACGAGAGGCCGGCCTCGTGCACTGCCGGCCCGCCGAGCACCGCCGTCATGGCCACCGCCCCGCCAGGCGGATGCAGGCAGCGCAGCAGGAACATCATGGCGATCGACAGCCCGCCGGCCAGTGGCGCAGCGAACATCGGATCGGGCAGCAGCTGGGCGCAGGCCGCGCCGACCAGGGCCGAAACCACATTGCCGCCGATGACGGGCCATGGTTGGGCCAGGGGACTGGCAGGAACGCAGAACAGCAGCACGGCCGATGCCGCCATCGGGGCGACCAGCCAGGCCACATGCGCGCCGGGAGCGCTCCAGGCCAGCACGACCTGGCTCAGCACCCCGGACAGGGCCAGGCCGAACAGCGCGCCGAACGCGGCCCTTGCTTGGCCGATCGGTGGCAAGACGACCGGGTGCGGCCGCCGCAGAATGGATAAAAGGAAAGATGGCATTGCACCAAAGATGAGCGCAAAGAGCGTCATTACAGCACATTTGCACGAAATGGGTGCGAGGTCACCCAAAAATAGTGCGGATAATTAAGCGCCCCCCTGGTACAACTGCACATTGCCTGGGGATTGTGCTTGCCGCGGCTCCGGGGCTCAGGTTCCCGCCTGGGCGGGAACGACGTCGGCTGGCGCTTGCGCCTGCGCGCCCGGCCGCCCGCTCGTTACGCCATCGAGTACGCGCAGCAGCACGTCGACATTGACCGGCTTGACCAGGTGATGCGCGAACCCGGCGGCCAGCGCGGCGTCGCGGTCTTCCTGCTGCCCATAGCCGGTAATGGCGATCAGGGTGGCGTTGCTCGTGATCGGATCTGCCTTCAGGCGACGCGCCAGTTCGTGGCCGTCGATCTCGGGCAGGCCGATGTCGAGCAGGCAGATGTCGGGCCGCGTGCAGCGCGCGCGTTCGAGCGCCGGCATCGATGCGTGCTCGATCGCCACCTCATGGCCCTGAGCCGACAGCAACAGCCCCAGCGTCTCGGCGGCGTCGTGGTTGTCATCCACCACCAGGATGCGCAGCGGCGCCGCGCTCGCCGGGCAGGCCGCGACCGGCTCTGGCGCCGGGGTCCCTTCTTGGTGCAGCAGCGGCAGGCTGATCAAGAATGTGCTGCCCTTCCCCAGGCCCGGGCTGGAACAGCCGACCGTGCCGCCATGCAGTTCCACCAAGTGCTTGACCAGGGCCAGGCCCAGGCCGAGACCGCCCTGCGAACGGTCGGACGAGCGCTCGGCCTGGGTGAACAGGTCGAACACGCGGCCGGTGAGCTCGCGGTCCATGCCGATACCCTCGTCGCGCACGCTCAGCACCAGGCGCGTGCCCAGCACCTCGGCGCGCAGGTCGATGCCGCGCCCGGGCGGCGTGTACTTGGCGGCATTGCCCAGCACATTGGCGACCACCTGCACCAGGCGCGCCTTGTCGCCGCGCACCGCAGCGCCCTCGGGCGGCAGGCGCACGCCGAGCTGCTGCGAACGGGCGTCGATCGCCGGCCGCACCTGCTCCACCGCTTCTTCCAGCACCGTGCGCGCCGGCACCCGTGCCTGGCCCAGCGTGATCAGGCCGCGCGTGACGCGCGACACGTCCAGCAAGTCGTCCACCAGTCGCGTCATGTGGCGCACCTGGCGCCCGATGATGGTACTGCTCTGGTGCACGCGCCGTTCGTCCATATTGCCGAGGCGGAGCAGCTCGGCGGCGGCGCTGATCGGCGCCAGCGGATTGCGCAGCTCATGGGCCAGCATGGCCAGGAATTCGTCCTTGCGGCGGTCGGCCTCCATCAGCTTGTCTTCGGCCAGCTTGCGGTCGGTGATGTCGCGGAAGAAACTGGCGATGCCGCCGTCCTGGGTCGGATAGGCGCGGATATCGGTCCAGACGCGGCGTCCGTCCGGGAACACGTGGCACAGTTCGGCGGCGCCGGCGCGGCGCGTGTCCATCACGCTGTGGTACATGCGACCGGCCTCGCTGTCGGCCATGGCGGTGAACACGTCCCAGTGGTTGCGGCCGATCACCTCGTCGCGCGTGACGGCGCAGATGCGCAGGCCCTCGGGATTCATGCGCTGCATGATCCAGTTGCGATCGAACAACGCGAAGCCTTCGGAGATATTGTCGAAGATGTCGCGGCTGCGGTCGCGCTCCTCGCGCAAACGCGCCTGGGCGCGCGCGGTCTCGGCCGCAGCCCAGGTCCGCTCGGCCACGTCTCGCGCAAGCTCGACGTCGTACCCGCTCCAGGAGCGCGGCGTCGGCATGTCGACGCCGAGGCAGGCAATCAGGCGACCGGATTTGACCAGCGGCACCACCAGGACCGCGCCCATCGGCTCCTCGAGCCCATTGATGCGCAGGTCGGCGGTACGCGGATCGTTGGCGGCGTCGTGGATCTGCACCACGGCGCCCCGCTCCAGCTCGGCAATGACGGCCGGACTGAAACCGTGCAACGGCAGGACCGGCACGGAAGCGGACGCATTCTGTGGCCGCCACAGCCGCGGCACTTCCAGGCGGCCGCTGAGCGCATCGACTTCGGCGTAGAGCACGCGTCCGGCGCCGACTTCGACGCCCAGCAGCGCGATGGCGCTTGCGATGACTTCGCCCGGGTCGACGAGCGACGCCAGTACGTCCGACACCTTCAGCTGGAAAGCGGCGCGCCGCTCGCCCAGCACGTGCCCCGTGGTCTCCATGACGGTGCAGGACAAGCCCGCCACATCGCCCCGTGCATCGTGCAGCGGCGCATACGAGAACGTGAACCATGCACGTTCGGGATAGCCGTTACGCATCAGGTTCAGTTCCATGTCCTGGAAGAACACCGGGTGGCCCGCCAGCGTGCGTTCGATCAGGTGCGACAGCCCGGGCATCACCTCGGCCCACAGCGCGCGAAAAGGTGTGCCGGGCACGGCCGGATGGCGTGCGCCGAGGATCGGGATATAGGCGTCGTTATGCAGGAATGCCAGCTGCGGCCCCCATGCGATGAACATCGGGAACGACGAATGCAGCATCATGTCGACCGCGGTCCGCAGGGACGGCGGCCAGCCCTCCGGTGGGCCGAGCGGCGACGCGCTCCAGTCATGGCCGCGCAGGCGCGCGGCTGTCTGGCTGTCACCGAGGAAAGCGGTATGCGTGAACTGGGCCATACCGGCCATTCTCGCATACCTCCTTGTCAATACCGTGCAGTTTTCTGCCGCTTTTTGCCGAATTATTTCTGGATGAAATGCTCGCGGTAATAGCGCAGCTCTTCGATCGACTCGGTGATATCGGCCAGGGCCGTGTGTTTCTGGTGCTTCTTGAAGCCGGTCGCGACTTCGGGCTTCCAGCGGCGGCACAGCTCCTTCAGGGTCGACACGTCCAGGTTACGGTAATGGAAGAAGGCTTCCAGCTTCGGCATGCCGCGCGCCATGAAGCGGCGGTCCTGGCAGATCGAGTTGCCGCACATCGGCGATTTGTTCGATGGCACATACTGCTTGAGGAAGGCGATCAGCTCCTGCTCGGCCTGGGCTTCGCTCACGGTCGATGCTTTGACGCGGTCGATCAGGCCAGACTTGCCGTGGGTGCCCTTGTTCCAGTTATCCATCTTGTCGAGCGTTTCGTCCGACTGGTGGATGGCGAACACCGGGCCTTCGGCGATGATGTTCAGCTCGGGATCGGTGACGACGACCGCCACTTCGATGATGCGGTCGTTGTCCGGGTTCAGGCCGGTCATTTCCATGTCGACCCAGACCAGGTTGAACTCGTTCGGACGCTGCGCTGCGGCGGACTCGGTAGTTGGTGTAGCTTGTGACATAATTCTCTCTTTGCCTAGACTTGTTTTACTCAGGTGGTTTACTTAATCCTGCATTTTCTCACAGGCACAGAATGTCTTCATTCGGGTTTTCGGTTTTGTTCGTCGTTTTCTTCGTGCTGACCATGGCGCTGCGCACCTGGCTGGCCGCACGCCATATCCGGCACATCGCGCGCCATCGCGCCAGCGTGCCGGCCGAGTTTGCACCAAAGGTGCCGCTGGCGGCGCACCAGAAAGCGGCCGACTATACCGTCGCCAAGACCCGCCTCGGCCTGGTGGGCATGCTGTGGGGCGGCACGGTCCTGATCGGTTTCACGCTGCTGGGCGGCCTGCAACTGCTGTCGCTGGCGATCCTGCCGCTTACCGGACCCGGGCTGTGGCACCAACTGGCGCTGGTGGTGGCCTTCGGCGTCATCTCGAGCCTGCTCGACCTGCCGCTGGACTGGTATCGCCAGTTCGTGCTCGAGCAGCGCTTTGGCTTCAACAAGATGACGCCTGGCCTGTGGTTCAGCGACCTGGTCAAGAGCACGGTCGTCGGCGCCGTCATCGGCCTGCCACTGCTGTGGGTCGTGCTGACACTGATGGAACAGTCGGGCGAGCTCTGGTGGTTTTACACCTGGCTGGTGTGGAGCGGATTCCAGCTGCTGATGATCGCCATCTACCCGAGCGTGATCGCGCCGATGTTCAACAGGTTCACCCCGCTCGCCGATGTCAGCCTCAAGCAGCGCATCGAGGGCCTGATGGGGCGCGTCGGCTTTGCCTCGCGCGGCCTGTTCGTGATGGACGGGTCCAAGCGCAGCGCGCATGGCAACGCCTATTTCTCGGGCTTCGGCCGCGCCAAGCGGATCGTGTTCTTCGACACCCTGCTGTCGCGCCTCGAGCCGCAAGAGATCGAAGCCGTGCTGGCGCACGAACTCGGCCACTTCAAGCTGCGCCACATCGTCAAGCGCGTCGTCGTGATGTTCGCCATGTCGCTGGCTTTCCTGGCCCTGCTCGGCTACCTGAAGGGCCAGGCCTGGTTCTACACGGGCCTGGGCGTGCTGCCCTTCATGAACGCCTCGAACGACGGCATGGCCCTGATCCTGTTCGTCCTGGCGCTGCCGGTGTTCACCTTCCCGCTGGCGCCGCTGTCGTCGATCACCTCGCGCAAGCACGAGTTCGAGGCCGACGCCTTCGCCGCGAAGCACACCGACTACCGCGACCTGGTCTCGGCCCTGGTCAAGATGTACGAGGACAACGCCTCGACCCTGACGCCGGATCCGCTGCACTCGGCCTTCTACGATTCGCATCCGCCGGCCTCGGTACGCGTGAAACACCTGACGATGGCGGGCGCATGAAGCTCGAGAACCGCGACTGCATCCACGGCGCCAGGGCGCTCGATTCATCGGCGATCGACGCCTTGCTGAACGACGTCCCTGGCTGGGCCGCGCTTGACGGCGCCCTGGCGCGCGAATTCCGGCTGCCCGACTACCGCGCCACCATCGCCTTCGTGAACGCGGTGGCGCAGGTCGCCGAGACACAAGACCACCATCCCGACATGACGGTCGGCTATTCGACCTGCCGCGTCAGCTGGAGCACCCACTCGGCCGGCGGCGCCCTGACTGACAACGATTTTATCTGCGCCGCGAAAGTGAATGCGCTTTACCTTGGATTGACCAGCGCATGAGCGACAAGAACCCTGAACTGACCGGCACCATCATCGCGGCCCACGGCCGCCACTACCTGGCCGACGTCGACGGCGAAAAACTGCAGTGCGTCACGCGCGGCAAGAAGACCAATGTGGCGGTGGGCGACGTGGTGCACCTGAAGCGCACCTCCGCCGACCAGGCCGTGATCGAGAAGATCGCCGACCGGACCACCCTGCTCTATCGCTCCGACCAATACAAATCGAAGCTGCTGGCGGCGAACATCTCGCGCCTGTTCATCGTCGTCGCCACCGAACCGGGCTTCACCGACGACCTGGTCTCGCGCGCCCTGGTCGCCTGCGAGGCGGCCGGCATCGAGGCCCACCTGATCCTGAACAAGACCGACGTCGAAGGCCTGCTGCCGCGCGCGCGCGAACGGGTGGCGCCCTACGCCGCGCTGGGCTATCCGGTGCACGAGGTGTCGGCCACCACCCGGCCCGAGCAGACCGTGGCCACGCTCATGCCGCTGCTGGAGGGCCAGTCGTCGATCTTCATCGGCCAGTCGGGCATGGGCAAGTCGTCGATGATCAACCTGCTGGTGCCGGACGCCGACATCGCGGTGCGCGAAATCTCGGCCGCCCTCGATACCGGCAAGCACACCACCACGTTTACGCGCCTTTACTGGCTGCCGGGCAAGGATGGGAAAACCGCGGCGATCATCGATTCGCCCGGCTTCCAGGAGTTCGGCCTGTATCACCTGACCGAAGGCATGCTGGAGCGCGCCTTCGTCGAGTTCAAGCCCTACCTGGGCGGCTGCAAGTACTACAACTGCCGCCACCTGGCCGAGCCGCAGTGCGCCGTACTGGAGGCGGTGGCCGAGGGCAAGATCGCGCGCATGCGCCACGAGCTGTACGGGCAACTGCTGCACGAGTCGGCGCAGACCCTGTACTAATAACCGAGCAGAAACCGTCACTTTCCCTAACGGAAAGAAAAAGCCCTTATAATTCAAGGGACAACAAACGAGTAGACCAGATCATGCCAGGCACCACTCCGATCAAGCACTTCCTGCAGTTCTCCGACTTCACGCGTGACGAGTTCGAATACGTCATCAAGCGCGCGGCGATCATCAAGCGCAAATTCAAGGCCTACGAGGTCTACCATCCGCTGGTCGACCGCACCCTGGTGATGGTGTTCGAAAAAAGCTCGACCCGTACCCGCCTCAGTTTCGAAGCCGGCATGCACCAGCTGGGTGGCGCCGCCATCTACCTGAACACGCGCGACAGCCAGCTGGGCCGCGGCGAGCCGGTCGAAGACGCCGGCCAGGTGATGAGCCGCATGTGCGACATCATCATGGTGCGTACCTTCGGCCAGGACATCATCGAGCGCTTCGCCGCCAATTCGCGCGTGCCGGTCATCAACGGCCTGACCAACGAACACCACCCCTGCCAGGTGCTGGCCGACGTGTTCACCTTCTGGGAACACCGCGGCTCGATCGCCGGCAAGACGGTGGCTTGGATCGGCGACGCCAACAATATGCTGTATTCGTGGCTGCAGGCGGCCGACGTCTTCGGCTTCCACCTGAACGTGTCGACGCCGAAGGGCTACGAGCTCGATCCGGGCCTGGTCGCGACCACCCGCTACACCCTGTTCGACAACCCATCCGACGCCTGCGAAGGCGCGCACCTGGTCACGACCGACGTCTGGACCAGCATGGGTTACGAGAAGGAAAACGCCGAACGCCTGAAGGCCTTCGACGGCTTCATCGTCGACGAAGCCAAGATGGCGCGCGCGACCGGCGACGCCCTGTTCATGCACTGCCTGCCCGCGCATCGCGGCGAGGAAGTCTCGGCCGGCGTCATCGACGGCCCGCAATCGGTCGTCTGGGACGAAGCCGAAAACCGCCTGCACGTGCAAAAAGCCCTGATCGAGTACCTGCTGCTCGGTCGCATTGAAGATTGATTTTTACCCCTGAAGCTTGATCGTTGGCCGTCCGTCCTGTTGTAATGACAGGATGGACCTGCGCGCCAGCTGACCATTACTCCTCTACCATCCCTCCATCACTGGAACTCCCATGAGCGACATCAAGAAAGTAGTCCTTGCCTATTCGGGCGGTCTCGACACCTCCGTCATCCTGAAATGGCTGCAGGACAATTACAACTGCGAAATCGTCACCTTTACCGCCGACCTCGGCCAAGGTGAGGAACTGGAACCGGCGCGCGCCAAGGCGCTGAAGTTCGGCATCAAGCCAGAAAATATCTACATCGACGATGTGCGCGAAGAGTTCGTGCGCGACTTCGTGTTCCCGATGTTCCGCGCCAACACCGTGTATGAAGGCGAATACCTGCTGGGCACCTCGATCGCGCGTCCGCTGATCGCCAAGCGCCTGATCGAGATCGCCAACGAGACCGGCGCCGACGCCGTCTCGCACGGCGCGACCGGCAAGGGCAACGACCAGGTGCGCTTCGAGCTGGGCGCCTACGCGCTCAAGCCCGACGTCAAGATCATCGCGCCATGGCGCGAATGGGACCTGCTGTCGCGCGAGAAACTGCTGAAATATGCGGAAGACGCCGGCATCGCGGTCGACATGAAGCACAAGAACGGCGGCGCGCCATATTCGATGGACGCCAACCTGCTGCACATCAGTTTCGAGGGCCGCCACCTGGAAAACCCGAGCGCCGAAGCCGAGGAATCGATGTGGCGCTGGACCGTGTCGCCTGAAGCAGCGCCAGACGAAGCCGAGTACCTCGACATCGAATACGAGAAGGGCGACATCGTCGGCCTAAATGGCAAGCGCCTGTCGCCGGCCGCCGTCTTGACCGAGCTGAACCGCTTGGGCGGCAAGCACGGCATCGGCCGCCTCGACCTAGTCGAGAACCGTTATGTGGGCATGAAGTCGCGCGGCTGCTATGAAACCCCGGGCGGCACGATCATGCTGCGCGCGCACCGCGCGATCGAGTCGATCACGCTGGACCGCGAAGTGGCGCACCTGAAGGACGACCTGATGCCGCGCTATGCGTCCTTGATCTATAACGGCTACTGGTGGGCGCCCGAGCGCGTCGCGCTGCAGACCCTCATCGACCATACCCAGGCCACCGTGAATGGCTGGGTGCGCCTCAAGCTGTACAAGGGCAACGTGATCGTCGTATCGCGCGATTCGAAGACCGATTCGCTGTTCGACATGAACATCGCCACCTTCGACGAAGACGGCGGCGCCTACAACCAGGCCGATGCGGGCGGCTTCATCAAGCTCAACGCCCTGCGCATGCGTATCGCCGCGAAGGCGCGCGCCAAGCGCGGGCAGTAAGCCTGACTGGAACCGGCCTGATCGCCGGTTCCAGTGCCGACAAGGAGCCGCCCTGGGGCGTAATGCCGTTCAGCCAAGGTACTTCTTCAGGACACGAACGGTGTAACGATGAGGCAAGGCCTTCACGGCCCGGCCGAGTTTTCGACCGGGCCCGTCCCTACGGCACCATGTACACCGGCGTCGGCGCCGACCTGGTAAAACGCCTCCGGCAACACCGCGAAGCCGCAGTCGCCGGCTGCGCGACACATGACAAATCATGAAGCTGGCCTGGCACGAATCCATTCAGACATCATCCACGCCCTCTCCCGCGAACAGCTCAAACGCTGGAACCGCGACTGGAAAATCGACTTGATCCAGTCACTCAATCCATCCTGGCGAAATACCTGCCCCGGGACCTGCGGCTCGCACCGTCGCTCACAGCAGCCCCAGCACCTGCAAGGCTGCCTTCCCAAGCGGCACCCGCTTCGCCCCCACCACATCGTCGGTCACATCGACATTGAGTGCGAACGCATATACCTTGCCGTCTTTTTCGACCCAGCCGACCCACCAGCCGATCTGGTTCTCGCGGTCGCCCGGCCGACGGTCGCCGATATACCAGCCGGTCTTGGCGTACAGATTGGCGCCGCCTTCTTGCCGCACGATCTCGCGCACCGCCGCCATCGCCGCCTTCGGGAACGGCAGCTGGCCCCGCGCCAGGCGCCCCAGGAACCGGGCCTGCTCGAGCGCGCTGATCTTCAACGGCCCGTCGAGCCAGAACGCGTCGATGACGGCGCCCGCATCCATATTCCCGTAATCGAGCTGGCGCAGGCCTTCACGCATGCGCGGCATGCCGATGCGGCGCGCGAGTTCCTTGTACACCGGGACGTTCGACACCCTGATCGCCTCGCGCAGCGGCATGTCCTTGGCCCACTCCGGCCGGTAGGTCGGCCCACCGCCGTACGGCAGCACTTCGTCGACGCTGGCCACCGCGCCGGTACTTAGTCCGATCAGTGAGTTCGGGATCTTGAAGGTCGACGCCGGCACGTAGCGGATATTGGCGCGCTGGCGGTCGTGGCCCGTGTATTCGCCGGTAGCGACATCGTGCACGACGAAGGTGCCGGTGACGCCGGCCTTGTCGAACATCTCCGTGATCCGCGCATTGTCCCTCCACACGATCGGCGGCGTCTTCGCTTCGGCTGCGAGCGTCTTCGCCAGCCGCGCGCGGCCCTGGTCGGCGTAGGCGCGGCAGGCGGTGTTGTCGACGAAGGCCGCATTGCCTAGCCTGGCGCGTCGCGCGTGGCGCTTCCACAGGTCGCTCCCTTCCGGATGGGCCGAGACCAGCACGTCGCACGGCAAGGCCGCGACCTTCGCGATCGAGCGCTCCATGTCGCTGCGCGCGTTCGGATAGGCCGGGTCGCCGCTGTAGCGGAAGGCCCCGGCGCCGATGGCGTTCAGGCTGTCGGCGTACACCATGTTCAGGCGCTTGCCGCCGTCGTTCGATACCCACGTCCAGGTCGATCCGCCCTGCGTGTGGCCGGGCGTCGCGTGCAGGGTGACGGCCAGCGGGCCGACCTTGACCGTCTCGCCGTCCCGGACGATGCTGACGTTGGCCACCGGCGCCATGTCGGATTCGAACAGGCTGGCGTATTGCGGGTCGCCGCGGCTGGCCTTGCCGGAGCGCAGGACCGGCGCCGCGGCGGCGGTCGCCTTGACCTCGGCGCCTGACAGCCGCTGCAGCTCGGCAATCCCGCCCGCGTGGTCGAAGTGCTCGTGCGAGTTGAGAATGATGCGGATGTCCTCGACCTTGAAACCGAGCTTGCGGACGTTGGCAGCGACCTGGCCTGCCGCCTCGGGGATGGCGCCATCGATCAGGATGTGCCCCGCCTTCGATGCGATCAGTACCGCGCTGAGGCCGCGCGTGCCGACGTAGTAGCTGTCGCTCGACAAGGCGAAGGGTTCCTGTGGCTTGTTCCAGTCGTCGGCGGACGCAAAAGGCGCGGTCACCACGACGGACGTGACGAGGCCAGCCGCGGCAAATGCCAGGCTTGTAATCTTCATGAAGGGTTCCTCAGGGTGGGTTTACAGCGCGTCCAGCCTCGACGGCAGTTCGCGCAGGAAGGTTTCTTTCAATAGCGGCCCGGCCGCGTGCTCCGGGTCCTGGCGGTCGAGGGTCAGGCGCGTGAACACGACCGTGCGCCCTTCCTTGCTGGCCCAGCCGACGAACCAGCCATACGAACGCGGCGACGCCGCTGCGCCGGCGGCCTGCTCCAGCACGGCGGTCCCGGTCTTGGCATACACGTCCCAGCCGTTCGGCAGCGTGGGCAGCCGCAGCAGGGTCGACGTCATGTCGTAGGCGTGCGGATCCACGCCCAGTTCGCGGTTGACGACCTTGCGCAGGAACGCCGCCTGCTCATGCGCCGAGATCTGCAGCGACGAACCGATCCAGGCATCGGTGACGCCGCCCGCCAGATCCTGGTTGCCGTAGTCGAAGCGCCGCAGATACGACTGCATGCCGTCGAGCTTGACGCGCGACGTGACCTGCTGCGCGTACCACACGGTCGAATTGCGGATCCAGCTCGTCGGGTCGGTCGTGGCGCGCCAGGCCGGCAGCCAGTCGGTGTAGCCCTGCCTGAACGGCAGCGCCGGCGTGTGGGCATCGAGCAGGATGCCGGCATCGTAGCCCATCAGGCTGACGACGATGTTGAAGGTGGAGGCCGGCGTGGCGCGCACGCCGCAGTCGCCCTGCTCCACCAGGCGCGCGCCGCTCGCGGCGTCGAGCATGAGGGTGCAATCGAGCCGCGCAGGACCGTCGTTCCAGGCCAGCGCGGGCTGCAGCGCCAGGTTGACGCCGAAGGCCAGCGCCAGGACCGAAAGGCCGGCGCCGCGCGCCCATGCCGCATGCCGGGATGTGCCTGGCGCACGGATCAGTTCGACCCGGGCCGCCAGCGTATCCGGGGCAACGCCGCCAAAGGCCAGCGCCCCGCGCACCGCCTGGTGCTGCATGCGCAGCTGGGCGACCAGGGCGGCGGCATAGGCGCGGCGTTCGCGCGCCCCCCGGCCGCGCAGCACGTCGCGGTCGCAGCCGAGTTCCTGCGCCCAGCTCAGTTGTTCGCGCAGCCGGCGCATGGCCGGATTGAACCAGCACAGCGCCTGCAGCGCGGCGCCCAGCGTCAGCCACCACAGGTCGCCGCGGCGCCAGTGCATCAGTTCGTGGGCGACGATCAGCTCGCGCTGCAATGGATCGACGTCGCGCAGCCCACGCGGCAGCAGCAGGCGCGGCTTGAAGGGACCGACCAGCATCGGCGGGATCGCGGCATCGACTTCGACGATCGCCGGCATGACGGCGTGCGATTGACGCGTACCGCTTCGCACCAGCCGGTCCAGGATGCGCCGGCCGCGCCACAGCCGGCCAAGCATCCACGTCAGGCCGACCGCATAGGCCAGCAGCCAGGCCCAGGCCAGCCAGGCCAGCGGGGAACGCCCCTGCACGGCGGGGGCCAGCATGCCGGCGACAGCCCCGGGCGCCACGCCGGCGACCGGGGCTGTCGCCGCTGCGCCCATATCGACCTCGAACACCGGCCGCATCGGCGCCTGTGGTGCAGGCGGCATCAGCAACAGCACGAAGGTGGCCGCGATCGCGACCTGGCCCAGCAGCCAGGTCGAGCGCTGCATGCCCAGCGCCGGCAAGCAGCGCCGGGCCAGCCAGGTGGCGCCCCATACCGCCAGTCCGGCCGCCAGGCAACCGGCGCTGGCGAACAGGAAGCGGATGGCGAGCTGGTCGAGCGCAGTCATGGCGCGCCATCCTTTTCGTCAGGCCAGTCGTTCAGGAGCTGCTCCAGGCGGGCCAGCTCGGCGTCGTCGACCAGCTTGCTGCCGGTGAACATAGTGACCGGCAGCGGCGTGTCGATTTCCATCACGCGCCGGCCGAAGTCACGGGCGAAGGCGGCCAGCGTGTCGACCTTGTCGCTTAGCGCCTCGTACACCCGCACGCCGTGGCGCAGCTCCTGGCGCACCATGTTTTTCTCGAGCATGCGCTCGAGCGTCTTGCGGGTCGACGAATACGACCACGCCAGTTCCTCGGCCACGGCGTCATGGATTTCGCGGGCGCTCAGCGGTTGCTGGCGCCACAATGCCTTTAAAAGGCTCAGTTCGGAGATCGAGGGGACGGCCATGGGTGCAACTCCAGAGTGCGACTATTGACGCAATAATGCGACAATTGTCGCATACCTGTCAACAGGCGTCGGTCAGTTGCGCAAATCGTCCACCGGTTCGCTGCCGAAGCCCCGCGCCAGCAGGTAGTCGACCAGCTTGCGCGCGCAGTCCTCGGGCGTATCGAGCGCACCGCCGTCCTTCAGCGCGACGAAACGCTCACGCATCGGGAAGTCGGCATCCGGGGTGGCGCGGATGGCGGCCTGCATATCGGTGTCGATCACGCCCGGCGCCAGGCTGCAGGCGCGCACGTCGATATCACCATCGATCAGTACCGCGCGTGCATGCTGGTCGAGCGCGGCCTTGGTGGCGCAGTACACGGCCCAGCCGGGATAGGCATTGCGCGCCGCTCCGCTCGAGACATGCAGGATGCGCCGCCGGGATGTCGGCGCGGCCCGCACGAAGGCGGCGGCCAGCGCCAGCGGCGCGCCGACGTTGAGCGCGACGGCGCGCAGCACCTGCGCCGGGTCTTGCGCGGCGAGCGGCCCGACCGGCGTGACCACCCCGGCATTGTTGACCAGGAAGGCATCATCTGCATCCTGCAGAAAGTCGCGCAGCGCGTCGCCCGCGAGCCAGGCCTGCAAGGCGCCAGGCTCGGCCATGTCGACTTCGTGCTGCGCGATGCCGGCCAGCGCCGAGCGTCCGCGCGCGAGGCCCAGCACGGCGATGCCGCGTGCCTGCAGTTCGGCCGCGACCGCGGCGCCGAGGCCGCGCGTGTGGCCGGTGACGACAGCTTTCTTCATCCTGGATGCCTCAAATGAATACGGGTTCGGGTTCGAGCGCCACACCATAGCGGGCCGCCACGTCGGACTGGATCGCCTGGGCCAGGCGCACCACATCGGCGCCGAGCGCATTTCCCAGATTGACCAGCACCAGCGCCTGCTTGTGATAGACACCGGCCGGGCCGATATGGCGTCCCTTCCAGCCGCACTGGTCGATCAGCCAGCCTGCCGCCAGCTTCTCGCTGCCGTCGGGCTGGGCATGGTGGACGAGGTTCGGGTACATCTCCAGCAGGCGCCGGCAGTCTGCGCCGGAGACGACCGGGTTCTTGAAGAAGCTGCCGGCATTGCCGATCTCGAGCGGGTCGGGCAGCTTGCGGCGACGGATCGCCTCGACCAGTTGGCCGACGTCGCGCGGCGTGGGCGCCGCCAGGCCGGCCTCCTGGACGGCGTTGGCCAGTTCGGCGTAGCGCAGGTTCGGGCGCCAGGCCGCCGGCAGGGCGAAAGTCACGTCCAGCACGATGAGATCACGGCCGTCGGGGTGCTTGAAGATGCTGTCGCGGTAGCCGAAGCGGCAGGCGGCGGCGTCCAGGGTAAGCAGCGCGCCACTGGCCATGTCGAAAGCGCTCAGGCTGTGGAACACATCCTTGGTTTCTACGCCATACGCCCCCACGTTCTGGATAGGCGCGGCGCCCACCGTGCCGGGGATCAGGGACAGGTTTTCCAACCCGCCCAGCCCCTGCTCCAGCGTGTACTGGACGAACGCGTGCCAGTTCTCGCCGGCCTGGGCCCGTACCAGGATCTTGCCGTCATGCTCGCCCAGGACGGCGCGCCCCTGGCCTGCCATGTGCAGCACCAGGCCGTCGAAGTCGCGCGTAAACAGCAGGTTGCTGCCGCCGCCCAGGACCAGGCGCGGCAAGGTGGCCAGGGCGGGATCGGCGCGCACCGCCGCCAGTTGCGCGGCGCCGGTGACGCGCAGGTATCGACGCGCCACGGCGGGAATGCGGAAGGTATTGAGCGCGGCGAGCGGCTGGTCGTGGACGATGGGCAGGTCTGGTTGCATGTCGTGGAAGGATGAAAATATCGTTTCATTATAGTGGTTCACGCATTCTGACCTTTCCAGGCAGGCAAAACGGTCGCGATTGGGCCCGTTGTCCGCTAAAATAGAGGGGTTAATCTAGAAGCTTTATCAATAAAGGACACTCCATGCCATCGTTTGATGTCGTCTGCGAAGCAGACATGGTCGAAGTCAAGAACGCGGTCGAGCAATCGAACAAAGAGATCACGACCCGCTTCGACTTCAAGGGCAGCTCGGCCAATGTCGAACAAAAAGAGCGCGAACTGACCCTGCTCGCCGATTCCGATTTCCAGCTCGGCCAGGTCAAGGACGTGCTCATCAACAAGATGTCGAAACGCAAGGTCGACGTGCGCTTCCTGGACGAAGGCAAGGTCGAGAAGATCGGCGGCGACAAGGTCAAGCAAGTGATCAAGGTGCGCAACGGCATCGAGACCGAAGACGCGAAAAAGATCACCAAGCTGATCAAGGAAAGCAAAATGAAGGTGCAAGCCAGCATCCAGGGCGAGTCGGTGCGCGTTACTGGTGCCAAGCGCGACGATCTGCAGACCGCGATGGCGATGCTGCGCAAGGACGTGCAAGACCTGCCGCTGGCGTTCAATAATTTCCGCGACTGATTTTTTACCACTGAGTCGCATGTGGCCGGGCCGACCGGCTTGGAAGGCAAGGCACGGGCGGACGAGGTTCCGCGGCGCCTTGCCCCGCTTGGAGTAAAATGGCGCCGTGCGAAACGCGCACGCGTTGTTGTGTCACATGACGCTGCGCATCGGCGCGACCCCAGGCAAATCAGGTAGTCTAAGGATAGCAATGAAACGTGTTGATGATTTCCGCCTACGCATGGGCAACAAGGAATATGTGCCCATCATGATCGGCGGAATGGGCGTAGACATTTCGACGTCCGAGCTGGCTCTCGAAGCGGCCCGCCTCGGCGGTATCGGTCATATCTCCGACGCCATGTCGCAAGACGTGTCCGACCGCAAGTTCGACACCACCTTCGTTAAAGACAAGACGAAGACCTACAAGTTCAATATCAACAATATGAACAAGGCGGTGGTCCAGTTCGACCTGGACCACCTGGCCGAGGCGACCCGTCGCCATGTCGGTTCGACCATGGAAGCGAAGAAAGGCGATGGCCTTATCTACGTCAATTGCATGGAAAAGCTGACCATGAACGCGCCGAAGGAAACCCTGCGCGTGCGCCTGGGCGCCGCGCTGGACGCCGGCATCGACGGTATCACCCTGTCGGCCGGCCTGCACCTGGGTTCGTTCGAGCTGATCAAGGACCATCCGCGTTTCCGCGATGCTCACCTGGGCATCATCGTGTCGTCGGTACGTGCGCTGCAACTGTTCCTGAAAAAAGTCTCGCGGCTGGACCGCAAGCCGGACTTCGTCATCGTCGAAGGCCCGCTGGCCGGCGGCCACCTGGGCTTTGGCCTGGATGACTGGAAGCAATATGACCTGCACACGATCATGGACGAGATCCACGCCTTCATGCAGGCCGAGCAGCTGGGCATCCCGGTGATCGCAGCCGGTGGCGTGTTCACGGGTTCGGATGCGGCCGGCTTCATGGAAAAAGGCGCGGCCGGCGTGCAGGTGGCGACCCGCTTCACCGTGACCCATGAGTGCGGCCTGCCGGACAGCGTCAAGCAGGAATACTTCCGCGCCAGCGAGGAAGACATCGAAGTCAACGGCGTCTCGCCGACCGGCTATCCGATGCGCATGCTCAAGAACACGCCGGCGATCGGCTCGGGCATCCGCCCGGGCTGCGAATCCTACGGCTACCTGCTCGACGCCACCGGCAACTGCGCCTACATCAACTCGTATAACCGCGAGGTGCAGGCCAATCCAGACCAGAAGAAGGTCTCGGTGATGGACAAGACCTGCCTGTGCACGCATATGCGCAACTTCAACTGCTGGACGTGCGGCCACTATACGTACCGCCTGAAGGACACCACGCATTTGCTGGCGGATGGCAACTACCAGATCCTGAGCGCCGAGCACGTGTTCAAGGATTACCAGTTCAGCGTGAACAACGAGATCGCGCTGCCGGTGAAGCAGGAAGTGGCGGCCGCGTAAGCGCCTGTGATATCAGCGAAAGCCACGGTGCGCCGTGGCTTTTCTTGTTATTGGGCCGGGCAATGGCGCTGTCAGCCCAGCGGCAACCAGCACGTCGACCCGGGATGGGGCCGACGTTCGTCATCGCCTCGATCAGCGCCGTTCGAACCAGCGCATGATCGCGTCATGCTCTCCCTGCACCTCGGGCAAGCCCCCGCTCGCCGGCACCAGGTCGTGGTCAGCCGTGGGCACGCGCTTGACCGTCACATCCCTGCCCTGCCCGCGCAATTGCGCCACCATCACCTCGGTCGACAGGATCGGCGTGCTGCGATCCTGCATGCCACTGACGATGTAGACGCGTGCGCGCGCCTGCAGCAGATTGTCGCCGGCCGACTGCGCAAAGAAACTGCTCCAGCGCCGATACGGATGCCCCCAGGCGAACTTGCTGCCGCTGGCGGGATCGGCCAGGATGTCCGCGACCGTGGCGTCGAGCACGGCCAGCTCACGCGCCTTGTCGGCGTCGCTCCCGCTGCCCCCGTGGATGCGGGCGACGAAGTCGTACAACTGGGTCGTGCCCGACGCGCCGCTCAGCGCCACGGCGCCAACCTCGGGCACCGCGCGCGCAAGTCCAGCCGCCAACGCACCGCCTTCCGACATCCCGATCACCAGCACCCGGCCGGCATCGACTTGCGGCTGAACCAGCGCGTGGCGCAGGGCCCGGCGCAAGGTGGCCAGCCAGGTATCGTAGGAAAAATAGCGATTGAATGCGTCGCCGCAGCCGGCAGCGCTGCCCGCTTCACCGTCCTGCTGGGCGGGTTGGTGCGGCTTGTCCACCGCCATGACGGCATAGCGTCCGCTGGCGGCAAGCGGCACCCAGTTGAAGATGGCGGAACTGCGCTGGTCGGTACCCAGCCCGCTGAAGGGCGGCGTACACCCCGACCCCTGGATGAACAACACCAGCGGCGCTTTTGCCTTGGGCCTGGACAGGTAGTAGCTGAGCGGCGGTCCCTCGTCGGCCGGCAGCGTCACGCGGTCCAGGCTCCAGCCCGTGAAGTGGAAAGCCTCCTTCCGCTCGGCGCCGGTGGCGGGCAAGCTGGCGGCCAGGGCCGACGCCAGGGCGAAGGCAAGGAAGATGCGATGGGCGACAATGCGCACGAAGATCCTTTCAGATGTACAAACCTTCGATATTGCCTTTACGCCCATCCCGATGCAATGCGATCCGGGTAGGCTGCGCCGATTCCTTGGCGCTGTCATCGCGTAACTGTCGATGACGCCGAACAGTAGGCATAGGGCCAGGCGCCTTGCGCAAGGCAAGCAAGTTCATTGTCAAAAGAATTGTTTCCCATGCAGATAGGAATCTCATGGACGAGCAATCCATTAATAAAATTAATTATCGTTACTAGAATGATAGTTGCTGACAGCCAGCATCGGTAGGATAAGGCCCCGGCGGCGCCGTGTTGCCCTTGGAATGACCCGTCATCGTTCAAGATTGCCGCTCAATGTGCGCGGTCGCACCGAGATGTGGCGGATGTGGACGCTACGGTAGACCTTCACCAGCACGGAGGATCAGATGAGCCAGCCAGAGAAACCTGTCCGCATCGAACGCGCCACCATGCCAGCCGGCGGCTGGGGCTCGGTCAGCGACGTGACGCAAGCCCTGGGCGGGCAGAATGTGGTGCTGAAGGATACGCGCCTGCTGCTCAAGCAGAACAAGCCGGACGGTTACGCCTGCGTCAGCTGCGCCTGGGCCAAGCCGGCCGACCCGCATCCGTTCGAATTCTGTTCCAGCGGCGCCAAGGCCACGGCCTGGGAAACCACGAGCAAGACCATCGGCCCGGATTTCTTCGACCGCCACACGCTTACCGAGCTGGAGCTCTGGAGCGACCATGACCTGGAAGACCACGGCCGCCTGACGGTGCCGCTGCGCTACGATGCCGCCAGCGACAAGTACCGCCCGGTCGACTGGGAGACGGCCTTCGCCGAGATCGGCGCCGCCCTGCGTCCCCTCGATCGCAAGAAGGTGGTGTTCTACGCCTCCGGCCGCGCCTCGCTGGAAACCTCGTATATGTACCAGCTGCTGGCGCGCATGTACGGCAACAACAACCTGCCTGACAGTTCGAATATGTGCCACGAAAGCACCTCGGTCGGCCTGCAGAAAACCATCGGGGTCGGGGTCGGCACCGTGCAGCTGAACGACTTCAAGCACACCGACTGCATCCTGTTCTTCGGTCAGAACGTGGGCGTCAACAGCCCGCGCATGCTGCACCAGCTACAGGAAGCGCGCGAGCGTGGCGTGCCGGTCATCACCTTCAATCCGCTGCGCGAACGGGGCCTGGTGAGTTTCACCAATCCGCAGTCGCCACTCGAGATGCTCACCGGCCACGAGACCGTGATCAGCACCCAGTACCACCAGATCCGGCCGGGCGGCGACACGGCCGCCATCATGGGCATGTGCAAGGCCATCTTCGCGCTGGACGATGCGGCACAGGCAAGCGGAGACCAGCGCGTGATCGATGTCGCCTTCATCCAGGAACACACCAACGGCTTCGAGGCATTCGAACGCGCCGTACGCGCCTGCGACTGGGCCGCGATCGAGCGCGAAGCGGGCCTGGCGCGCGCCGCGCTCGAACAAGCGGCCGATGTCTATTGCAAGGCCGGCGCCGCGCTGGGCGTCTATGGCATGGGCCTGACCCAGCACCGCAACGGCGTGCAGAACGTGACCATGCTGGTCAACCTGCTGCTCTTGCGCGGCAATATCGGCAAGCCCGGCGCCGGCATCTGCCCGGTGCGCGGCCACTCCAATGTGCAGGGCCAGCGCACGGTCGGCATCACCGAGAAACCCGAACTCGCTCCACTCGACAAGCTCAAGGAGCAATATGGCTTCGAGCCGCCGCGCGACGAGGGCTTGACCACCGTGGACGCCTGCGAAGCGATCCTCGCGCATGAACTGCACGCCTTCGTCGGCCTGGGCGGCAACTTCCTGCGCGCGGTGCCCGAGACGACCTTGATGGAAGCGGCCTGGCGCGAACTGCCGCTGACGGTGCAGGTCGCGACCAAGCTCAATCGCAACCACGTCATCCACGGCAAGGCCGCCTACCTGTTGCCCTGCCTGGGCCGGATCGAGATCGACCGCCAGCGCTCCGGGCCGCAGGCGGTCACGGTGGAAGACAGCACCTCGTGCATGCACGGTTCGCGCGGGATGGCCGAACCGGCCGCGCCGACCCTGCTGTCCGAGCCCGCCATCGTGGCCGGCATCGCCAAGGCCACGCTCGACCCGAATCCGCGCGTCGACTGGGACGCATGGGTCGCCGACTACGCCACCATCCGCGCTGCGATCGAAGCGACCTTCCCCGAGATCTTCAAGGACTTCAACCAGCGCATGTGGACGCCAGGCGGCTTTCGCAAGCCGCTCGCCGCCGCCGAACGGGTCTGGAAGACCGACAGCGGCAAGGCCGAATTCACGGCGCCCGACGAACTGCGCGGCAATCCAGACCTGGAAAGCGGGCCCGAGGTCCTGCGCCTGTTCACGATCCGCAGCGACGGCCAGTTCAACACCACGATCTACAGCCACGACGACCGGTTCCGCGGCGTGCACGGCAGCCGCATGGTGTTGTTCATGGGCCAGGCCGACATGGCGCGCCATGGCCTGGCCAAAGGCGACCTGGTGGCGCTGCGGACCAAGGCCGACGACGGCGTCGAGCGCCGCGTGGACGGCCTGCAGATCGTGCCCTACGACGTGCCGCCCGGCTGCATCGCCGGCTACTACCCTGAATGCAACCCATTGATCCCGCTGTGGCACCATGCCAAGGAAAGCAAGGTCCCGGCGGCAAAATCGATCGATGTACTGCTCGAACGCAGCACGGCGCATGTGGCCGTCCCTGTCCCGCACGCCACGTGACGTTTGCCAAGCAAATCAGGAACAGGTGTAAGCTGGCCTCACGCAAGCGCCCACCGCGGCAAGGCGCGCTTGGAAGCGAGAAAGGCGGCCCGACATGTCAGCGTTCGACCCCTCCGAGCAGGTCAGCTTCCTGGCTGACGACACAGGTAAGATCCTTACCTGGAACCCCCGCTGCGCTGCGCTGTTCGGCCTGGCCGCGGCGGACGCCCTCGGGCACGATGCCGCCCGCCTCCTCGGGGCGCCCCCGTGGCCTGCCCTGCGCGACGCCGGCATCGTCCATGTCGACCTGCCCGCGCCGGCGCGGCGCACGGCCAGTGTCGTCTTGGAAGCCCAGTTCGAGGCCAGCGGCGCCTCGTGCGGCCGCATCGTCACCGTCATCCCCGCTGCCTGCACGCTGTCCGAAAGCGAGCGGATCGGCATCACCGCGCTGAAAGACGTGGTCGACCTGCTGCCAGGCACCTTCTACATCCTGGACCGCGCGGGCCGCATCCTGATGTGGAACCACAACCTCGAGCGCGTGTGCGAAATGATGCCGGAAGAACTGGCCACGACCAACGCCTTCGAGATGCTCGATGCGCGCGACCGCGCCGGATTCAGCGACAAGGCCAGGCGCCTGTTCGACACCAATACCGAACTCGCGATGGAGGTCGATTACGTCTCGCGTAGCGGCCGCGAGACCCCGGTCCTGCTGCGCGGCGCGCGCATCGACTGCAACGGCGGCCAGTACCTGTTCGGGATGGGCATCGATATTTCCAAGCGGCGCGCCCGCGAGCGCCAGCTGAACCTGTACCGGCGGGCCCTGAATGCGGCCAGCAACGGGGTGATCATCACCGCTAACGGCGGCCCCGACCATGCGATCGAATACGTGAACCCGGCCTTCGAACGCATTACCGGCTACCCGGCCGACGAGGTCATCGGCCGCGATCCCCGCTTCATGGCCGCGCCCGGCCTCGATGTCGACGAGCGCAACCGCATGCGCCAGGCGCTGCACGAGCGGCGTGCGGTCCACGTCGTGCTGCGCAACCTGCGCAAGAACGGCGAGCTGTTCTGGAACGATCTGCACATCACGCCGATCCATGACGACAACGGCCAGGTGACGCACTTCGTCGGCATCCTGGTCGACGTCACGGCCAGCAAGCAGCGCGCCGACCATCTCGAGCACGAGGTCAACCACGACAGCCTGACCGGCCTGGCCAACCGCACCCTGCTGTGGGACAGGCTCGACCACGCCGTGCACCTGGCCCAGCGCCACCAGACGCTGGTGGCGGCCGTGCTGATCGACCTCGACAACTTCAAGACCATCAACGATACCTTCGGCCACGATGCCGGCGACGCGGTCCTGAAAGTGGTGGCGCGCCGCCTGCAGGCGGCCGTGCGCGACAGCGACACGGTGGCGCGCATGTCGGGCGACGAGTTCGTGATGGTCCTGGTCGACCAGCCCAGCCTGCGCTACACGCTGCGCATGGTCGAACGGGTGCGGCGCGCGCTGGTGATGCCGGTCGCCTTTGGCCGCAACGAGATCCCGGTCGGCGCCAGCCTCGGCGTGGCCGCCTTCCCGCCCGACGGCCGCACCCCGGCGGACCTGGTACGCGCGGCCGACATGGCCATGTACCGCGCCAAGGGCAATGGCGGCGGCGTGCACTTCTTTTCCAGCGAGATGCGCTCGGCCAGCGAGGCCCGCGCGGCCCTGGCGGGCAGCATGAAGAGCGCGCTCGAAAGCGAGCAGTTGTTCCTGCTGTTCCAGCCGCGCATGGATGCGCGCAGCGGCAAGGTGCGCGGCTTCGAAGCGCTGCTGCGCTGGAACCATCCCGAGAACGGCGTGCTGTTGCCGGCGGCCTTCCTGGCCGAGGCCGAGGAAAGCGGACAGATCGTCGAGATCGGCAACTGGGTGCTGGAGCGCGCCTGCGCCTTTGCGCGCGAGCTGCGCCACGCCGGCTACACGGCGCTGCCGGTGGCGGTCAATGTCTCGCATCGCGAATACAGCCGGCCCACCTTCATTGCCGGCATCGCCGAGCGCATGGCGCGCTTCGGCCTGCCTCCCGGCACGCTCGAGATCGAAATCCCCGAGGCCGACCTGATCCGCAATCCTGGACTGGGGAGCGACCTGGCGACGCAGCTGCGCGACGTCGGCGCCATGTTGTCGATCGACCAGTTCGGACGCGGCATCTCGGATTTGCACTTCCTGCAGCAGTTGTCGGTGCGCCAGGTCAAGCTGTCGAAGGTGGCGGTACACAATATCGCCAACCATGGCCGCGGCGGCTCGCTGGCCAAGGCCTTGATCGATATCGGGCGCAACCTCGACATCACGGTCGTCGGCGAAGCGGTCGAGACCGAGGCGCAGGTGGAGTTCCTGCGCAACCACGGCTGCGACCAGATGCAGGGCCAGTGGTTCAGCGAGCCGCTATCGGCCGACGCCGCGCGCCGTTTGCTGGCGCAGCGTCAACACTCTGCGTGAGCAGTCAGCCTTCGCTGGTGATGCGCCTGACCCGCGCGCCCAGCACGTCTTCGCCGGTTCGTCGTGCACCGGGCAGCCGGCGGCGTGTTCTTGCCTACCGCCCCCGTATTCCAGCATCGGCGCGCCGAGAGTGGTCTTCGACGTGCGGTCGGGGATCGACATGCCGGTGGCGAACACGGCATATTCTGCTTCACGCCCCCACGGCACGTGGACCGAGATATTCGTTTCGGGGAGCAAGGCAACGATGATGAACCGGTTGCCGGCATAGATCGGGGGCGCGTCGCGCAGGTCGGGCACCACCAGGTTGCCCCCCACCCGCGCGCAGCCCCGGATCGGTTCCTTGCAGCGCCGGATCGGTTCCTTGCAGCGCGGAACTTGTTGGGAAGCGCTGACATCGGCATACCCTTTCACCGTCGGTTGTGATCAGGTCGCGGCACGGCGCGCCCATCGGAGCAGAGCGTCATACCTTGCAATGTTTCCAATGGATAGCTGTTGAGTTCAATCATTCCGGGCCCTTGCGTACCGTCCATTCCCCCAAATCTGCAGGCTGTCGCAGGGGGCTGGCCCTGATGCGCCGGGCGGGTTAAAGTTGCATCATCCCAACGCCGGGCCTGCCCGGCCGCCATTGCCCGCCGCCCCGCTGGCCATGACGAACAGCCAAGATTGACGACGCCATGCAAGCACGTAGTTCGACACAACAGTATTTGACCGGCATCCTGTCCCGGCTCTACCGGGCCTTCGACGCGGTGGCGACCTGGGTCACCCAGCTGTCGTGGTGGAAGTTCCTGCTGTTCGCCTGCCTGACCCTGACCGCCGCCGCCATCTTGCAAGAGGAACTGTTCAACGGCCCCGCCCAGGAAGAGATTGCCCGCGCCGAGCGTGACGCCGGCCGCCGCAGCGACGCCAGCATCCTGATCGACGAAAGCGGCATCCGCTTCAACCCGCGCACCCGGGCGCGCGGCAACACGGCCGATCCGGCCGGCCCGGCCTCGCCCGCCGAACCCGCAAGCCCCGCGGATCCCGGTGCCCCCGAGGCGCCCCGTGCCCCCCTGCCGCCCGCTCCGCCAGCCATCGGGGGCGTCAACATCCATCCGGGCGACGATTCGGTCCACATCGAGCTGCCGCCCCAAATCGGCGAAGAACTGTCCAATGCCATCGAAGCGGCGGTCGAGGACGCCGCGGAACAAAAAGTGTCGCGCTATCACAAGCAGGCGTCGACCTGGTTCATGAACTTCGTGCTGCTGCTCCTGCTGGCCTTGTTCGGCACCAAGGCCCTGGTCGGCGGCAAGAAGCGCGCCGATGCCGAGGCGCAGGTCGCGAATGCCGCCGCCGAGCGCGAAGCCATGCAGCGCCAGCTGTCGGAAACCAGGATGCAGATGATGCAGGCCCAGGTCGAACCGCACTTCCTGTTCAACACGCTGGCTTCGGTGGAGCACCTGATCCGGGTCGATCCGCCGCGCGCCTCGGCCATGCAGCGCAGCCTGATCCAGTACCTGCGCGCGGTCTTGCCGCAGATGCGCGACAACGCCGTACTCACCGGCCTGGGCCGTGAAGTGGATATGGTGACGGCCTACCTGGCCCTGCTCAAGATGCGGATGGAAGAACGCCTGACGGTCGACCTGCAGATCCCGGACGGCCTGCGCAGCGCGGCCTTCCCGCCCATGATGCTGCAGTCAATGGTCGAGAATGCCATCAAGCACGGCCTCGAATGCAAGAGCGAAGGCGGCACGCTCAAGATCGTGGCCGAAGTGGCCGACAGCAAGCTGCGCGTGACCGTGACCGACGACGGCGTCGGCTTCGGCGTGGTGCCGAGCGACGGCACCGGCCTGGGCCTGCAAACCATCCGCGACCGCCTCAAGCTGCTGCACGGCGACAGCGCCCGCCTGCACATCGGCGCCAACAGCCCAAGCGGCGTGATCGCGATGATCGAAGTGCCCTATCAGTT
This sequence comes from Telluria sp. RT2P19, assembly GCF_059685725.1. NCBI lineage: Bacteria > Pseudomonadati > Pseudomonadota > Betaproteobacteria > Burkholderiales > Oxalobacteraceae > Telluria > Telluria sp. RT2P19. The sequence continues at coordinate 3,815 of NZ_JCASIL010000025.1, read as the reverse complement.
GTCGAAACAAGGATGAAAGGCCCGGCTTGCCTACGTCCCTGTTTCATTGAATAATCATTAAATAATAAACCCTGTAAAGAGACTGCCATGCCTACCGCGATTATTGCCGATGACGAAAGACTGATGCGCGACCAGCTGCGCATGCGCCTGCAGGAAGCCTGGCCGGAACTGCAGATCGTCGGCGAGGCGAAGAATGGCGAGGAAGCCGTGCAACTGGTCGGCGAACTGCAACCCGACCTGACCTTCCTCGATATCCGCATGCCGGGCAAGACCGGGATGGAAGCGGCGCGCGAGATCGGCGACGGGAGCCAGATCGTGTTCGTGACCGCCTACGACCAGTACGCGGTGGAGGCCTTCGAACGCGGCGCGATCGATTATGTGCTCAAGCCAACCGAGCCGGACCGTCTCAAGATCACGGTCGAGCGCCTCAAGGAACGGCTGGACAAACCGCAGGTTGCCGGCAGCGTCAACGACAGCGTCTCGGCCATGCTTTCCCAGCTGGCCGAGAAGATCGCCGCGCCCAAGCAAAAGCACCTGCAATGGATCCAGGCCAGCATCGGCCAGGACTTGCGCATGATCCCGGTCGAGGAAATCCTGTTCTTCCGCTCGGACGAGAAATACACCGCCGTGCAGACGGCCGGTTTTGAAGCCCTGATCCGCAAGCCGGTGCGCGACCTGGCCGACGAGCTCGATCCGTCGCTGTTCTGGCAGATCCACCGCGCGACCCTGGTCAACGTGAATGCGATCGAAGGCGTGACGCGCGATATCCGTGGTCGTCACCTGGTGCTGGTCAAGGGCCGTCCAGAAAAACTCGAAGTCAGCCGCAGCTTCCTGCACCTGTTCAAGCAGATGTGACGGTCCGGCGCTCCGGCGGTCCGGCGCTCGGGCGCTCCGGCGGTCCGGCGCCGGCCGCTTGTCACCCCTCAAATCCCGCTTCCACCCATGGGCGTAATGTAGAGGACCCGGGCCGCATCCGCGGCCTTCCCCCTATACCTATCCCGCATGAGACTCCAGCGCAGGGCACGCAGTCGCCGCACCGGCCCGGCCGTGCCGGTAGTCGGCATCCTGGGCGGCCACTGCAGCGGCAATATGGCGGCCGCCCTGCGCCGGGCCCGCAGTCCGCAGCGCGGCGCGCGCGGCATCGACGGCGGCCGTATCGTCCACAGCGCCAGCGACGCCATCCTGTCGGTCGACGAGGACACCATCATCCTGCTGGCCAACCCGGCCGCGGCCCAGATGTTCAGTTCCAGCGTGAGCGCCATGCAGGGCTCGCGGCTGTCGCGCTTCATCCAGCCGCCCACGCCAGAGGCACTGACCCCGCTCGACTATTTTCCGGCCGGCGGCGGCCGCGCCGGCCGGCGCGCCACCGACTACGCCGTCACCGGCATCCGCAGCGGTGGCCAGCTGTTTCCGGTCGAGGGGTCGATCTCCAGCGTCGAGCACGATGGCCGTCCCGTGTTTACGGTGATCCTGCGCGATGTCTCCGAGCGCCATCTGGTGCAGCAAAAGCTGGCGCGCTCGCACGACCAGCTGCGCCAGTTGTCCTCGGCCCTGCAGAGCATCCGCGAAGAAGAACGCACCCATATCGCGCGCGAGCTGCACGACGACCTCGGTCAGTTGCTGGCCTCGCTGCGCATGGACCTGACCCTGCTGACCCGGGTCGACCACCTGCCGGACGCCAGCGTGCGCCTGATTTCGGGCATGGAAGGCAACCTGCTCACCGCCATCACCTCGCTGCGCCGCATCGCCACCAACCTGCGCCCGCGCGCCCTCGACGAGGGCGGCCTGTATTTCGCGCTGCAGGGCTTGCGCGACGAGTTCGTCGAGCGCCACGGCATCGCCTGCGCCCTGCTCGCCGACGAAGCCGAGCTGCGCCTGGACAATGCCGCCAGCACCGCGGTATTTCGCATCGTGCAAGAGGCGCTGACCAATATCGCGCGCCACGCGGGGGCGCAGAACGTGCTGCTCAACCTCTACCGCAGCAATGGCAAGCTGCTGGTGACGATCCAGGACGACGGCCGTGGCATCCGCGCCGAAGACATGGAAAAAGCCCAGTCCCTCGGCCTGGTGGGCATGCGCGAACGGGTCTGGGCCATGCATGGCGACATCACCATTGCCGGCGATGCATCCCCCGGCACGCGCATCGATATCGTGTTGCCGTTATCAAGTCACATCGTCTGAAGTTTTGCACGGTTGGGCAACGTAAAGAATATTGTTCGGCTATTGCGTAAAAACAACATAGTCACGATGTCATGAACTCGACATATTGGCCCGATAAGATCGCTGTCGATCTGAGTTGACTTGCTAACTCAACATCTTGTCGAAACCAAACTGGAGATCTTCATGAAGTATAAGTTCCTGGCCGCCGCTGTGCTGTCGTCCCTGCCACTGTTCGCCCAAGCCCAGACCAATGTCCAGATCTACGGCGTGATGGACGCAGCCATCGCCCTGGAAGACACCGATGCGCCGGGCGAAGACCGTCGCACCACCATCAGCTCGGGCAACCAGTCGAGCAGCCGCCTCGGTTTCCGCGGCACCGAAGATCTCGGTAACGGCCTGAAAGCCATGTTCAACATCGAAGCCGGCGTGTCGCTCGACACCGGCGCCACCGACAGCCAGACCTTCGGCCGCCGCGCCGTGGTTGGCCTGCAAGGCAACTTCGGTACCCTGACCCTGGGTCGCGAGTACTCGCCGATCGCGGCCGTCGCCGCCGCCTCGGACATCAACGGCCAGGGCCTGTACGGCTCGAACCTGTCGGCCTTCGGCACCAACCGCCTGACCCGTCGCCTCGCGAACTCGGTCAACTACAAATCGAACTCGCTGTCGGGCTTCGTCGTCAACGCCGCCTACTCGACCGGCGAAAAAACCGTCGATCCGTCGGGCGACCTGCTCGGCGCATCGCTCGAATACAAGAACGGCGGCCTGTACCTCGGCGCCGGCTACCACACCATCGAGCGCCTGGCCGAAGACGACGACACGGAAATGGCGTTCGGCGCCGGCTACAATTTCGGCGCGTTCGAAATCAAGGGCAACTGGATGAAGGCCGAAGTCGAAGGCACCGGCGCGGCTGCCGACATCGAATACACCAACGCCAACATCGGCGCTTCGTACGCCGTCGGCGCAAACAAGTTCTTCCTGAACTTCCAGCAGCAGAAGCTGGACAACACCGATGCCAAGGGCAACACCGTGTCGGTGTCGTACACCTACTCGCTGTCGAAACGCACCAACATCTACACGACCTACGCCCAGCTGCGCAACAACGGCCGCGGCGTGTTCGGCATCAACGCTTCGTCGAACAACGTGACCCCGCCAGCAACCGCCCTGGGCGCCGATCCATCGGTGTTCACCGTCGGCCTGCGTCACTCGTTCTAATCACGGATTGCCGCGCGGGCTGCCAACGGCGGTCCGCGACGGTATCTGCAGGTCCCCGCGGCCGTGGGGACATTTAACGCCGGCGACGCCGGCGTTTTTTTAGGCGATGTACACGTTAAATATGGATGAGCGTTGAACTGTTGAGCTGCCCGGCGGTCCAACCCCTATCGTCGTCCATAGGAGTGAATCGTGAAGGCGCCCCGGTTCGCAAAGCTGGTTGCACAACTGCCATTGTTGAACCAGCCTCAGCGGCTGCAACTACTCGACGCTCTCCACCCTGCAGCCGGGCTCGACCGGATAATCGCGCTCATTGCCGAGATTCGCGTTCCACTGCGCCGCTGTCCAGATTGCTCCTGCGAACGGTGCCACCGCCATGGCCAGGCCAATCATCTGCAACGGTTCCGGTGCTGCCAGTGCGGACGCACCTTCAACGACCTGACCGG
>NZ_JCASIL010000024.1:18245-91368 GCF_059685725.1 Telluria sp. RT2P19 | reverse complement strand
GCGAGCACGGCACAAGCAACGGCGAATGGCTTCGGCTTCAAGGGCGGCATCGCCGAATTGCGGCGATACGCCAGGGCGCTCTCGAACGAGGAGATCGATGCTTTGGTCGCGAACATGTACCAGAAATACGGTACTTAAGTGGGGCTGCAATGGAAGCAGCATTCTACAGGGGTACCCGTCCTGGCCTGGCCGGCATCTATAACCGACTCGTTTGCTGGTGGACCCGCAGCGAGTTCTCGCACGTCGAGCTGGTGCTGTCGACGGGCGTGGCCTGGTCGGCCAGCTTCGCCGACGGCGGTGTGCGCGACAAGCCAATCGACGTCGACACGGCGAACTGGGTCGTGATCGACTTGCCGGCCGAGCTGGAGCAGGGCGCCGAGGCCTGGTTCAAGGCGCACCGCGGCGCGAAGTACGACCTGCTGGGCAACCTGCAGTTCGTGCTGTCGCCGATCCCGCATTCCCGGGAGCGCTGGTTTTGCTCCGAGGCAGTGGCCGCCGCGCTCGGCATCCCGGACCCCTGGCGATACTCGCCCGGCACGCTGGCCAGTGCGCTCACCCTCATGCAACAGCCCGCTCCGGCGGGTTTTTTTACGCCCGTCGAAAGGCCGCAATGAAGATTACCCCGCCTGAAATGGGCAGCTACGCCGGCGGCGCCGTCGCGATCGGCACGTCGCTGACGCTGACCCAGGTCGGCATCATCGTCGGCATCGTGACCGCGCTGCTTACGTTCGGGCTCAACGCCTGGTACACGGCGAAGAAGAACGCTCGCGAGCAGCGCCTGGCAGACCTCGAGGTGCGCGAGCGCGAGGTGCGCCTGGCGCAGCTGGCGCAGGCGATCAAGTAACCATCCTGCGCCGGCCGCGCGCTGGCGCCCAACTCGAAAGGACATACCGTGAATTTCATCGAAGACGCACGCAAGCAGTTCCCGAAACTCTGGTCGGTACGCTTCGCGCTGCTGGCCGCCATCGCCTCGGCCGTCGAGGCCGGCATGCACCTGTATGCGACCGGTACCGCGCCGCTGCTGGTGGTGGCCGCCGGCCTGACTTCGCTCGGCGCCGCGATCGCTCGCGTGGTGGCGCAACCCTCGGTGACCGGCAATGGCTGAGCGCGCAACCACCCAGCGCCGCGGCCTGGTCGCCCTGGTCGGCGCCATCGCCGCGAGTGTTCTGCTCACATTCACCCCGGAGTTCGAAGGCACGAAATACGCCACGTACCGCGACATGGGCGGCGTGCTGACGTACTGCACCGGCGCCACCGAGGATGCAGCCTGGGGCCGCACCTATACGCCGGCGCAATGCCGGGAGCAGCTTGACCGGGATCTGGAGCGGCACGCGCTTGGCATCGCTCAGTGCATCCCGCTCGCGCGCCTGACCGACGGCCAGAAGGTCGCATTCGTGGACGCCGCCTACAACATCGGGGTGCGCGGGTTCTGCGGATCGAGCATGGCGCGCCTGACGAATGCGGGCGACATGACAGGCGCGTGCAATGCGCTGTTGCTCTGGAATAAGGTCGGCGGCAAGGAGGTGCGCGGCCTTACGCGCCGGCGCCAGGCCGAGCGCGAGCTGTGCTTGTGGGACTTGCCATGATCCCGGCGCCATACCGCACGCTGTCCGCCGGCCTCGCCCTGGTGCTGGCCATGATCCTGGCAGGCGCCGCCGGCTGGTTCACGAATGGCTGGCGGCACAGTGGCGAGCTGGCGGAACTGCAGCAGGCGCACGCCGAGTTCCGCGCCACCCTATCCGAGCAGGCGCTGGCCGACATCCAGGCCGACGCCGCCAAGATCCGCCAGGCCGCGACCGAGTTCGCCACCATCCAATCCACCCTGGCGCCGCGCATGACGGCGCTCACCAAGGAGCTGCGCAATGCGAAGCCTCTGCCTGCTGATTGCCGTCCTGATCCTGTCCGGGTGCGCAACCTCGACGCCGCAATCGACGCCGCCAACCAGGCCATCCCTCGATAGCGCGCTGGCGGCGCCGTGCCCGCAGGTGGCGCGGCCGGATGCCGACGACTTCGACGCATGGCAGGCCTGGGCTATCGACCTGCTGCGGCAGTATGCGGAATGCGCGGCTCGCCATGCGAAAACAGTTCAAGCCTGGCCGCAGTGACCCTGCGCTTTGTCGGGTCGAGCAGGATCCGCAGAGCGACCTCGATCGGAATCACGTGCTCGGCCAGCTCGCGTGCGCCGGCGCGGACCCCAAACGCTGCTGCGGTATAGATAGCTAGGTCGACATGGGCAGAAGTGAGCTGATCGGTTCGGGATTTCATGAATGAATGATCGCACCACGGCTGCATTCATGTTTGATCGATATCAGTGGCGTTGCGCTGCTATACTGTATAAACGTACAGTATTTCGGAGAGTCAATTATGCTCACCTCAGCCGCGAAGATCAATCCCGAAGACCTGCACCCGGCGCTCTGGCGTGCTTCGCAGCTGGCGCGCAACCATTCGAGATGCGTCAGCACCGGCCACCAAGCGCTCGACAATCAGCTGCCCGGAGGCGGCTGGCCAACCGGATCGATGACGGACCTGCTTACCCAGCAGCCAGGGATCGGCGAGCTGCGCCTGCTGGCGCCGGCGCTGTCGCAAGTGGCGAAGAGGCAGATCGCTTTCCTGCAGCCACCGCATCCGCCGCAGGCCCTGGCGCTGGCCGCGATGGGCATCCCGCCAGAGTCGGCGCTGTGGCTGCGCGCGGACCGCACCGCCGACGCGCTGTGGGCGGCTGAGCAGGTGCTGCGTAGCGGGAGCTGTGGCGCGCTGCTGTTCTGGCAGCACCAGGTCCGCGCGGAGAGTCAGCGACGCCTGACGCTGGCGGCCCAGGAGGGCGAGACGCTGTTCTTCATGATGCGGCCGCTCGCCGCCGCGCAGGATCCATCACCGGCACCGCTGCGCCTAGCGCTGCGCCCGCAGGCCGGCGGCATTGAGCTCGGGTTCGTGAAGCGGCGAGGACCGCAGCGCGATGAGCCGCTGTTCCTGCCGCTTGTGATCACCCCGGCGCGCCATGTTCAGCCGCACCGCCAAACCGTGCCGGCGTACGCTGTGGCAGAGCCAGCCATCCATCAGTAGGAGCTAGAAAGCTGCGCTATTCAAACTTTTCGGAATCAATCGAATCAAGCACTTACATCAGCACAATCAGTGAATGAATAGCGCAGGGGGTGCAGTGCAAGAGTTTGATTCGATTGCCAAAAAAGACGATAGAGCGTCTGACTTCTAAGCTGTGGGTCGGGGGTTCGATTCCCTCAGGGCGGGCCACTTCTCGCTACACTTGATGCGCTTCCTGTTCAGGTCACGATAAATTCGTAGCCGGCCTCCAGCGAGCCGATGACCTTGAGCTGGTTTTCCCTGCTTTCACTGAATGCCGCCAGCAGGTCGGCCACGTCCAGCGCCTTGCTGTCGAGCGCATTCTTCCAGTGGGCGAAGCCGTCCGCATCGGGCGCACGGTCGAGCACGTTCGCATACATCGCTGTGATCAGGTCGGCGTTGCTGGCCCCGGCGCCGTACAGGCTCTTGAATTCGGACGAGCCAGCGAAGGCATGCGCCACGGTATCCAGGCGCATCCCCTCACCCAAATGCCCGATCCAGAATCCCAGGCCAGCCTTGTCCGGTGCGCGGTCGAAGGCCGCCTGGTACAGGCGATACGCCTGTGCCGGAAATCCCGTGGTCTCGAATGAAATATAGACGCCGTCCTCGAACGACAGCCGCTCGACGTTGCGCAAGCTATCCACGCCGTCCAGGCCCAGCCGGTCGGTGACCGTGATCATGCCGCCGCGCACGCTGATAGCGTACTCGTCGCGATAGCCCTCCAGCACGAAGGTGTCGATGCCGGCGCCACCGTCCACGAAATCGTCCGAGCGCGTGCCATACAGCATGTCGTGGCCGCTGGTGCCGGCGATGGTGTTGGTTGGCGGGTAGGCCGGCGCCCGGTCTTCGTACACGTTGACGCTGACATAGGTGTCGTAATAATCCTGGGTCCACGAGGCGTCGACGTAGTACCAGCCGGTATATGGCGCGACGAACGCGGCATAGTCATAACCATACGCGCCGCTACCGTCGTCGCTGGCGATTGCCCGGCCATCGTCGTCGTAGATGCGCAGGTCGACGGGGTCGAAGTAGCTGCTGCTCTGGACCGTGTAGGCCATGCCCCGGGTGGCGTGGAAGACGAAGATGTCGTCCTGGCTAGCGTAGGGATCGTGGGTGCCGTGGTGCGCGGTGCGGCCGTAGTACTGGCCGAGTTCCGGGTCGATGACCGGGCGCAGGTCGAGCTGCCAGGCCCAGTCCATCTCGGACGGCGTCAGGTGGTGCCGGTCATCCCGGCTGGAGTCGTTGGCCATGATGGACCTCGCGCGAAGTGAGGTGTTCATTGTATGGCTGGGCCAGCGTCACACGATGTTGAATTGGTGTCGCTTTGTAACGGTGGCGCCCCGGTTGCAAGCATGTCTTCACTGCTTGCAGGGTGGAGCGGCGGATTGACGTGTCGCCGCTCCGCTTGCGGTCACGCCGTGCTGGCGGCATCGGCTTGGGCGTCGGCCCAGGCGTGCATCGCACGGCGCAGCAGCCTGCGCTCGCGGTGGTCGATGACGCTGTCGGCGCGCACGATCTCCTGCATTCCCTTGAGCACCATAGCGCGCAGCGCCACATCCTGCACTTCTCCCAGCAGACGGTCGATCGTCGCCCCTTCGATCTCGACCATGCCGGCTGCGCGGTCGACGCTGGACGCCAGCAAATCCTGGGTCAATTCGCCTGCCGTATCGTCAAACGTGTCTTCGCTCACCCGCAGCGCCCCGAGCACACCGCTGCGATGCAGGCTCTTGAGCTCTTGCGGTGCGATGCGGCCGTCGACGATCATGGCCAGCGCGAGCAGGCGGCTCATGGCCTTCGGGCTGTTGGTGGGATAACTTCTCATTGCTTCCTCGCTTCTAAAAGAACTGGAGTCATCAATATACGGCGCTGCCATTCGAAAGTAAAATCGAATAATCTTTCAAAATTACCCTGTTTTTTGGTGGTGTTACATGATCAACTACAAGCACCTCCAGTACTTTCACGCGGTCGCGACAGCGGGCAGCGTCGTCCGTGCCGCCGAGCAGTTGCACGTGTCGCCGCAGGCGATCAGTACGCAGTTGCAGGTGCTGGAAGACCAGCTCGGCGAAGAACTGTTGCGCAAGAAGGGACGCGGACTGGCGCTGACCGAGGCCGGCAAGACCGTGTTGCGCTATGCCGACCAGATCTTCAGCCTCGGCAACGAGCTCGAACAGGCGGTGCGGCGCGGCGTGTTCACCGAGACGGAAACGCTGCGCGTCGGCCTGTGCGACGTGATCGCCAAGACGATGGCGTTTCGCCTGCTGCAGCCAGCGCGCGACGCCGGCCTGGCCATGCACCTGGTGTGCCGGGAAGGGCGCTTCGCCGACCTGATGGAAGACCTGAGCGCGCACCGGCTCGACCTGCTGATCTCGGACCAGGGCTTGCCGCCCGGCGGCGGCGTGCGCGGCCACAGCCACCTGCTCGGTTCGAGCACGGTGGCGGTGCTCGCCCATCCCGAGGTCTGCCGGCGCTGGGCCGGCCCCTTCCCCCAGCGGCTGAAGGAAGCACCATTCCTGATGCCGGGCGAGGACGCGGCCCTGCACAGCCGGCTCAAGGCCTGGCTCGAAACGCATGGGCTGCGCCCGATCGTCGTCGGTGAATTCGACGATGGCGCCTTGCTCGGCTCCTTTGCCGGCGCGGGCGCCGGCTTCATGGCAGCGCCGACCGTGCTGGCGGAGGCGCTGTGCGCGCAGTACGGACTGGAGCAGGTGGGCGTGGTCGACGCGATCGTCGAGCAGATCTATGCAGTGACGGTCGAGCGGCGCGTGCATCATCCGGCGCTGCGGCGCATCCTGGAGCGGGCCGTAAGCGCCTTTGGCGTATAGGCTTTGTCAGAACGGCAGGGCGGTGTCGTCCGGCGGCGGCCGATCGAGGTCGATCTGTTGTTCGACCATGCCGGCCAGGTCGAGTTCGGATAGCAGCGCGCGCGTATCGAATTGCGCATACGCCAGAACAGGATTCGCGCGCGGCGCCACCAGCATGATGGGCAGCCGCGGAAACCACGCACCGAGCCGGGCCAGCAGGGCGGCGCCCGCGCCGGCCTGCAGCATGGCCGGTTCGGCGAACACGACAGCCATCCGGATGCCGCGCAGGTCGACGATGCCGCCGGTAAGCTTCAAATGCGGTCGCTTTCCTTGCGCACCACGCGGCCGATGACGATGCATTCGCCGCCCTGGCACAGCTTGCGGTGGTATTTGTGCTGGTCGACGTTGTCCGAGGTCAGCCACCATTGGCCGGCATCGCGCGCCAGGCGCTTGACCACGGCCTCGCCCTCGTAGTTGAACGCGTACACGGCGCCGTCGACGAGCTTGGTGTCGAGCGTGTTGATGACGACGATGTCGCCAGCGTACAGCGAGGGCTCCATGCTCTCGCCCTTGACGTAGATCGCGATCAGGTGCGTGGGATTGTATTGATTGCGCTCGAGCCAGGTGCGGCGCATGCCGAGCGTGCCGCCATCGCGCCTTTCCGGCTCGGCCTGGTAACCGGTGATGCCGGCCGACAACCGCAGCTTCACCATCGGGATCTGGATGAAGCCGTCGTCCTCGCCCTCGGCCGCCACCACGCGCAATGCATTCGTCACGCCGGCCGGGTGCGTGGTGTCGTTCGCCCCCGACATCGGCGCCAGGATTTCCGGCGGCAGGCTCCTGCCCGTGACCCGCGCGATGGCCAGTAGTTGCTTGAGGTTGGGGCTGTGCTTCTCGTTTTCCCAGTGCGAGATATTGGCCTTGGTATTGCCGCGTTCAGTGCCGAGCTCGAGCGCCAGCCGCGCACCCAGCGCCGTGCCCGACAGGCCGGCGGCGGTGCGTGCGTCCCTGACCCAACCCGCAATCATCGTCTGAAGATCCATGACGCCATGGTATAGGAAAACTATACTGAGAGGTATAGTTTTTGTTTACTATTGTGGTATAGTTTTTCTATACTTTCATCAACTGCGTTGAGGTGGCTCAGGGATTTATGACGTTTCCCTTGCGCTGCTCTGGTGCAAAACAAGAGGAGACACGATGATCATTGATACCTACCTGCGCCTGCTCGGCGCCGACATGGCCACGTCGCTGACGCTATCCGACCTCGGCATCCTGGTGGGCATGCTGACCGGCGTGCTGGGCGCGCTCGTCAACCTGGTGTACACCTGGCGCAAGGACCGCCGCGAGCAGCGCGAGAGCGATGCGGCCCGGGCCCGTCGCCGCCAGGACAAGTAAAGCGATGGCAACCCTCGCCGCTGGCGGACCTGTAGAATAGCGGTCCGCATCGCCAACGATTTCCGGAGCACGTCGTCCCATGGTTTTCCTTACCGTCCCCTATGCCGAGAAAGACGCCGCGAAGGCGCTCGGCGCCCGCTGGAACCCCACCCGCCGCCGCTGGTACGTGCCGGACGGCGTCGCCGCCGAGCCGTTCGCCAAGTGGCTCGACGGCGGGCCGGGCGGCGACGCCGCGCCTGGCGCGGCCACCAGGTCGGGCCGGGTCGACAGCTACCAGGGCAAGACCGTGGTCGGGATTAATTACGTCGAGCTGGCCCACGATTGCGACCCGATGCAGGCGTGCCCGAGTTGCGCGCAGCAGTTGGCGGACACACCCTGGGCCAAGGCGCATGCAGGGCTGAAGGCCCTGGTCGGGTCGATGCCGGGCACATCGAGCAAGTGAACGCCGCCGCCCGGGCCTTCGTGCTAGCGTGAGGGCAGGCGGATCACCTGGTTCGCCATCAGCCGGAGGACCGTCCATGCGCTTGCGCCGTCTGCTATGCACCAGCTTTTTCCTGGCCGGATTGTCCGGCGTCACGGCCGGCGCCCAGGCCCAGGCCCAGGCGCCGCAGAGCGGGCAACAAGGGCAGGTATCCACCCTGCAGCTTGCGGCCGGGGACGCTGCGGTGGATGCGGCGCAGGGCAGCGTGCAGTTCATCGGCACCGCGACCGTATTGATCCGCTATCAGGGGTTCACGATCCTGACCGATCCGAATTTCTTGCACAAGGGCGACCACGTGCACCTCGGCTACGGCCTGACGTCGGAGCGCAAGACCGATCCGGCGATCTCCTTCGACGAACTCCCACCCATCGACCTGGTGGTGCTGTCGCATTTCCACGGCGACCACTTTGACCAACTGGTGCAGAAGCGCCTGGATCGCGCGGTGCCCATTGTCAGCACCCGGCAGGCTGCGGCCAGCCTCAAGAAGCTGGGCTTTACCCGCGTCACCGGGCTCAGTCCCTGGGACCGGCTGGACGTCACGAAAGGCGAGGCGCGCCTGCGCGTCACGGCCACGCCCGGGCGCCACGGACCGGCCGGGGTGGCCGCCTTGCTGCCGAAGGTGATGGGTTCGGTGCTCGACTTCGGGCCGGATGCGGCGGCGCCGGACTACCGCATGTACATCAGTGGCGACACGCTGGTGATCGACGACATCAAGATGGTGCCCGAACGCTTTCCCGGCATCGACCTGGCCCTGCTGCACCTGGGCGGCACGCGCATCCTGGGCGTCGTCAAAGTCACCATGGACGGCAAGGACGGCGTGCGCATGATGCAGGTGGTGCGGCCAAAAAAGACCATCCCGATCCACTACAACGACTACGATGTCTTTAAGTCGCCGCTCGAGGACTTCGCGCGCGAAGTGAAGGCCGCCGGCCTCGAACGCGACGTGGTGTACCTGGCGCATGGCGAGACGTATACCTTCAGCAGGAAGGCACGCTGAACGCTTCCAGGTCCACCATCCGGCGCAAGTGAATCGTGCGCTGCTCGCATTACTGCTGAGAAAGCGCTAAGATGCCAGCTTGACAATATTGCGCAAGCGACGACATGACCCAGGCGACCGCTGGCAGGCGACCACACGACCAGGCACGCAGCGAGCGCCGCCTGGGCGTGGGTATCCTCACTTCGGTGGTGCTGCATGGCTTGCTGCTGTCGCTGCAGTTCGGCGTGCCCGGCCTCGACCCGGGCGGTAGCGGACCGATCAGCATTGCACTGGCGCCGTCTCCGTTGCCGGTGCCTACACCTATACCTGCGCCGTTGCCTGAAACGCCGATCGCGGCCCTGCCGCCAGTGCCGTTGCCGCCCACGGCGCCGCCAGCTGCGCCCGCGCCGACGCGCGGTTTGCGCCTGGTCGACTTGCCGCCACCGCCACCTCCGCCGCGCGTGCAGGCCGAGGCGCGTCCGGCGCAGGCCAAGCGGCTCAAGCGCGCCAAGCCGCCCGCGCCGAAGCGCAGGCTGCGCGATGTGCCGCCCCTGCTCATCGCCGCCGCGCCCGATCCCACATCCGAGTTTACCGTTGCCGTCCCCTTGCCCGAGATCGGCCCCGAACCGGCGCCCGACGAGCCGGTGCTGGCAGACAACGCCGACATCGAGCCGCCGGCGCCAGCGACCGAGATCGAGGTGGCCGGCCCCGACCCCGTCGCGCAAGCGGCCGAGGAAGCATCGCGCCGCCAGCTGGCCGACCAGGCGCCGGAACAGGAGCAACTAGCCCGGGCCGAGCGTGACGCCGCCGAAGCGCGCCTGGCGCAGGACCGGGTGGAACAGGAGCGGGTGGAACAGGAGCGAGCCGCGCAGCGAAGGGCCGAGCAGGAGCGGGCCGCGCAGCAGCGGGTCGAGGAGCAGCGTGTGGCCGAGGAAGATGCGCGGATCGCGCAGCAGCGCGAAGCCGAACACCTGCGCGCCCAGGCCGAGCAGGCCCGGGCGGGGGAGCAGGCCCGGGCGGGGGAGCAGGCCGAGCGTGAGCAGGCGCTGCTGCGCCAGGACGAACTGGCCGCACGCCAGCGCGCCGAGGAAGAGGCGTCGCGCCTGGCCCAACAGCAGGCGCAGGAGCGCGAGCTCGCTGAACGGCAACGCCTCGAGGCCGAGCGCCTGGCTCAAGCGGCGGCCGAGCGCCGGCGACTCGACGAACTGGCGCAGCAGCAGCGGCAGGCCGACGAGCGCGCACGAAAGCTGGCGCAAGATCTCGCCCAACAGCAGGCCCGGCAGCAGGCGGCAAGGGAGGCCGAACAGCAGGCACGCGCCGAGGCCGAACGGCTGGCGCGCCAGCAGGCGGACGAGGCCGTGCGCCAGGCCGCCGCCCAGCGGATGCCGGCGCAGGCGCCCGGTCCCGCCAGGGGGGCGGGCCTGGAATCCATGCCGGTGGGTCCGGGTGTCGGACAGGGAACGGGACCGGGCCCGGGCAGTGACAGCGGCGCCGGCAGCCGGCCAGGCGCCGGCGCGCTGGCCGGCCTGCCCGGCAGCCGCGCGCGCGAGTTGCTGCGCGGCGTGACCATCCCCAACGTGGCTGCCCCGGCCACGCCGGCCGAGCGTGCGGCCGGCGGGCGGCGGGTGCTGGCCGACGGCGGCGAACGCGATGCGCCGCTGCGCCTGTACGTCGACAGCGTGCGCCAGAAGCTCGAGCGCAATGCAGTGATGGGCGGCGCCCGCCTGACGCTGCAGGACGTGCGCATCGATCCCCTGGTCAGCCTGTCGCTGCGCAGTGACGGCAGCGTCGACGAGGTCACCATCGTGCGCTCCAGCGGCCGGGCCGAGATGGACGACGCGGTGCGCCGCTTCGTGCGCCTGAACGCCCGCTATTCCGCGTTCCCGCCGAACGTCGCGGCGCGCTTCGACATCATCGAGATCCGCCGCATCTGGCGCTTCACGGACGGACTCAAGCTGATCGAAGAGATGCGCTGAGCCGCTCTGTACGAGCCTCGCCACGGGCCCGCTCGCGGCGCCAGGCCCGGTCAACGCCGCTGTTCGCGGTTTGATGCGCTGCAAAGCCAAGCCCAATAAACGCCGTACCCTGAACTGAAACGTTCATCTACCGCGTCTATTTTGATAGGCAACAATCATGGCTTGGTTCAGATCAGTTGCAACAAGGGATATACCGCGCCGCGCCGTCGCCTGCGTGGATCGTCTCATCCCCGGTCTTGCTGGTTGTCTCGCCTGCTGTGTCGTCTTGTCCGCCTGTGCGACCGGCATCGGCTTCGGCGAGGCGGCCCGTTCCGGCGGGCCCAACGCCGCAGCGCCGCCGCCCACCGAGCTGATCACCGAGACGCTGATCGAGAGCGAGCGCGCGGCCGTCGCCGGCTTGGCCCGGCAAGACCTCTCGCCCTTGTTTGAGACCCGTCCGCCACCGTATACCATCGGGCGCGGCGACATCCTGTCGATCGTGGTCTGGGATCATCCCGAGCTGGCCGCCGGCGGCATGACCATGGCCACCTCGGTCGCCGATAGCGGCGTCGTGCAGCCCAATGCGACGCCGCCCGGTTTCGCGGTCGACCACCGGGGTCGCATCCAGTTTCCCCTGATCGGCCTGCTTGGCCTCGACGGCAAGACCGAGGAAGAAGCGCGCGCGCTGCTCACCGGCAAACTGGCACGCTATATCGCCAATCCGAACGTCACCTTGCGCGTGCAGGCCTACCGCAGCCGCCGCGTGTACGTCGATGGCGCGGTGCGCACGCCCGGCCTGCAGGCGATCGACGATCTCCCCATGACGCTGGTCGAGGCGCTCAACCGCGCCGGCGGCATGCAAGCCAACGCCGACCAGAGTCGCCTCGTGATCGAGCGTGGCGACAAGCGCTACCACGTCAACCTGCGCGAGCTGGTCCAGAAGGGCGTCAATCCGGGCGCCATTCTCCTGGCCCACGGCGACCTGGTACGCGTGCACTCGCGCGACGAAAGCAAGGTATTCGTCTCCGGCGAGGTGATCACCCCCAAGGCGCTCACCATGCACGACGGCCGGCTCACGCTCAACGAGGCGCTGGGCGAGACGGGCGGCATCAGCCCCTTGAGCGGCGACGCGCGCCAGGTGTACGTGGTGCGCAAGACCCCGGAGCGCACCCGCGTGTTCCGGCTGGATGCCCGCGACTCCGGGGCGCTGGCGATGGCCGAGACCTTCGAGTTGCGGCCCAAGGACGTGGTGTATGTCGCCGCGTCGCCGCTGGCGAACTGGAACCGGCACCTGAGCCTGCTGTTCCCCGGCGCGCTGACGAATGCCGTCGGCGTCACGAATCGTCCCTGAACATCCTGACCGCTCTCAGTCGCCCTCAGCTGCCTAGAGTCACCCAGAGTCGCCCCGAGGAGTCTCGCCATGACCAGCTCGCACGATGCGCATTCGCTCAAGCATGTCGCGCACAGTCCGCCAGTGCTGTCGGTGCCGTTCGACCCGCGGCCGCCCGAACCCTTGCCCGAGGAATCCACGGTCGACCTGAAAGGCTATCTCAACACCCTGTACGACAGCCGCTGGCTGATCGGCAGCATCACCGCGATCGTCACGATCGTCGCCGTCCTCCATGCGCTGGTGGCCAATCCGGTCTATGAGGCGAACCTCATGATCCACGTCGAGGAAGAAAGCCCGAACGCCTCCAAGAACATCCTGAGCGAAGCCTCCTCGCTATTCGAGACCAAGAAGGCGGCGATCGCCGAAATGGAGCTGCTGCGCTCGCGCATGGTCGTCTCGCGCGCGGTCGACAACCTGCAGCTGTACGTCGAGGTTGAGCCCAAGTACTTCCCGGTGCTGGGCTCATGGTTCGCCAACCAGAACGGCGGCGCCTTGTCCAGTCCTGGACTGTTCGGCTACGGCGGCTTCGTGTGGGGAGGCGAGCGCGCCACGGTGTCGGTGTTCGAGGTGCCCGACAGCTGGCTCAACCGCGAATTCGTGATCACCGCGCGCGCCGGCAACCGCTACCGCTTTTCCGGCGGTGGCCAGCGCATCGCCTTTGACGCCAGTGTCGGCCAGCGCTACCGGGTGCAGACGCCGGACGGGCTGGTCGAGATCAAGGTCGACCGCATGGCAGGCAATCCCGGTGCGCGCTTCAAGATCAAGCGCAAGTCGCGCCTGGGCACTATCCAGGGCATTCAGCGCTCGATGGTCATCACCGAGCAGGGCAAGCAGTCGGGCGTCATCGAAGTAAAGCTGCAGGGCCAGGACGCCGACAGCATCAATGGCCTGCTGAGCGAGATCGGGCGCGAATACATGCGCCAGAACCTGGCGCGCAAGACCGAGGAGGCCGAAAAATCGCTGGCCTTTCTGAACCAGCAACTGCCGATCCTGAAACGCCAGCTCGAACAATCCGAAGACCGCTATAACCAGTTCCGCAACGCCCACGGCACCGTTGACCTGCGCGAAGAAGCGCGCATGAGCCTGTCGCAGGCGGCGGCCGCGCGCGCGCGTCGGATGGAACTGATGCAGAAAAAGACCGAGCTGCTGGCCCGCTTCACCGAAGACCACCCGGTGGTCGCCGCGATCAACCGTCAGCGGCGCGAAGTCGAGACCGAGATCGAGGCGATCGCCGCCCGTATCCGCACCCTGCCGGTGATGGAGCAGGACGAAGCGCGGCTGACCCGCGACATCAAGGTCAACACCGACCTGTACACGGCCCTGTCGAACACGGCGCAGCAACTGCGCCTGATCTCGGTCGGCAGGGTCAGCAATGTGCGGCTGGTCGATGCGCCGATCGAGCCCGAGCGGCCGATCAAGCCGAACCGGCCGCTGATCGTCGCGCTGGCGGTGGTCACCGGTCTGTTTCTGGGCACCCTGATCGCCTTCACCCGCAAAGCCATGCGCGGCGGGATCGACGATCCGGCCAAGATCGAGCGCATGCTGCGGGCGCGGGTGGTGTACGCCTCGATTCCGCACAGCGGCAACGAGGACAAGCTGATGCGCAAGGTCAAGCCGGACGGCGGATTGCCATTGCTGGCCCAGATTCTTCCCGAAGACCCGGCCGTCGAGAGCCTGCGCAGCTTCCGCGCCGCCTTGCGCTTCTCGATGCCGCACTTCAAGAACAACGTGGTCATGATCGCCGGGCCCACGCGTGGACTGGGTAAATCGTTTGTGACCGCCAACCTCGCGGCGGTGATGGCAGCCAGTGGCATGCGCGTGCTGCTGATCGACGCCGACCTGCGCAACGGCCACTTGCACCGCTACTTTGGCGTCGAGCGCGCGCGCGGGCTGTCACGGGCAATCGCGGGGGCCATGCCGGTCGACGAGGTCATCCACCGGAGCGTCATGGAAAACCTGGACTTCATCCCGACCGGGGAATTGCCGACCAACCGCGCGGAATTCCTGTTGCAGCTGAACTTGGGCAATTTGCTCGAGCTGGTCAGTGGCCACTACGACCTCGTGCTGCTCGACCCACCGCCCTTGCTGGCGGTGGCGGACGCCCTCATCATCGGCGCGCATGCGGGCGCCGTATTCATCGTCGCCCGTTCCGGTGTGACCACCGAGAACCAGATCAACGAGTCGATCAAGCGTCTCAATCATGCCGGCATCTCGCCGCGCGGTGTGCTGTTCAACGACATGGCCCTGCGCCTGGGTGAAGATCGCTCGCAGTATGGGACGGCGCAGTTGGGTTACGCCGCCTGATGGCGAGCGGTACGCCGCGCCCGTATGAGAGGGGCGTCGGCGCATCCTTGAAACGGGTCGCGCCGGCGCTGGCAACGTATCCCCGCCGGCGGGTCTGCAATCGCATCCTGAATGGCCATCGCCACGGCAGGAGCCGGCTATGAGGCGTCCCCCAAGCTGCCCGCGAATCGTCCACATTCCGTGCGTAGCCGCGCGCAGCCGCACCTTGCCGGCTCTGTGGACACGCTTCTTTTTGATCGCCGCACTACCTTAAGCCTTGCATGCATGGCGACTTTGCGAGGATCCGTACGGCCGATAGCCGATAGCCGATAGCCGATAGCCGATAGCCGATAACCGATAATCGATAGCCGATAGCCGATAGCCGATAGCCGGTTGCCGGTAGCCGGTTATCGGAATCTGTGGACGGTGAACGGTCGTTGGCCTGGTCGCCATGGCGCAGCGCTTCGCATCCGGAAAGTCGAGGCGCGCGACGACGCGCTGCGACGTGGATGCCTCTGTCGCGGCAGGTCTGGATAGGCTGGCCGGCGCCGCTACCGGCCCGCATGGTCTGTTCAGTCCGGCGAAAGGGCGGTCACGGCCGGACGGTTCGCACGTGGCGCGAGCAGCCAATCCTTCAGGGCCCTGCGGATGCGGAAGGTATTGCGCTCGAACGCCAGGTAGAACATATAGGCAAAGCCGACCAGGGCCAGCAGGATCGCGCCATACCAGACGTAATCCATCGTCACGAAGGGGTTGAGCTGTTCGCGCCCGGATGCCGCGCCACCGATGTGGATCGCCAGGAAAATCAGCGGCAGGTGGGTGACGTACAGGGTGAACGAGAAGTCGGAGAAGAAGGTCGCGATGCGATTGATGCGCCCGAAGCGTGGGGACGACGAATCGACTGGCTGGTGCAGCGAGGACAACAAGAGCAGCAGCGGCACGCTGCAGATCATGTCTTGCACGAAGGATTCGGGCACCAGTTCGTTATTGTTGCCGGTCAGGCGGTAATAGCTGAACAGTCCCACCGTCAGCATGCCCAGCACCAGGCGCATGCCGTTCCCGCAATGCAGTTCGATGCGCGAATATGCCGCCCCCAGCAGCCACAGCATGAAGTACATCGAGATCATCTTGGGCAGGATGATCACCAGCACCACGAAGGCTACCGCGCAGGCGGCGCGCTTGAAGCGGCCGTGGCCGAACAGGACCAGGGCCAGCAGCGGAAACTGGACGTAGTACCAGGTTTCATACGTCAAGCTCCACAAAGCATAGTTGCCGCCGAAATTGGGCACCAGAAAGGTTTGCAGGCCGAGCAGGTTGCCGATGAAAGTGGACGCCGAATAAGGATTCGCCGGCGACAAGTCCATCGCCCCCGGCTGCGCCGTCCCGATGGCCAGTCCAACCAGGAGGACCAGCGCCAGGGTCGGCAGCAGCACCGTCCACAGGCGGGTCACGCGGTCGATCGCGTAGTTGGCGAGGGCATGTGGCTGGTGCAGGCGATTCATCAGGCTGCCGCCGACCAGCCAGCCGCTGATCAGGAAGAACACCACCACCGCCTGGTGGGCGAAGCCGGTCACGAAGGCGACGACCTGGTAGGCGAGCGTCGGATCCTGCAGCGCGCGCAGACCGGGATAGATCTCGGATCGCAAGTGGCCAGCGGCGACCTCAAGTGCGGCAACGCCGCGCAGCAGCGACAGCGCCAGCGATTGCAGGGGATGGTCGTGCAGATTGGATTGGGCACGACAGCGGAACGTCGGGAGAGAGAGGGAAGGCATGACAGAGCTCCTTTCTGCGGGAAGACATGAGACAAGCAGTTCAATGGCGTTCAATGGCCCTGGCTAGCCGCAGGCATCCCAGGGATAGGGACGGCTATTGCCCGACAGCGCCAGGGCTACCTGGATCATCCAGTAGCCGATGTGCGCGAATTCCATCAGCCAGGCGCCGAGCGCGAACACCGGCAGCGACCACCACATGGCCGGTAGCAGCCGCGTGCGCGCCAGGTCGTCCGACCAGGCCACGCCCAGCAGACTGGCGGAGGCGCCCAGCAGCCAGCCGCTGAGCGTTTCCGGCCCCGTGTGCTCGCCGCTGGCGACCAGCAGCGCCGCCACCGCAGCGCCCAGCAGCAGGCCGAGCGTCAAGCCAGCCCGTGCCGCGACCCGGCCCTGGTGCACCAGCAAGACCCAGGCCGCGAACGGATAGAGCGCGGCGACCAGCGTTGCGTGGCCGCTGATCGCCTGGAACTCGAGCAGGACGAGGTCGGTACCCCAGCCCAGGTGCGCGATCTTGCTGCCGCCCACCAACCCCAGCGCGGCGACGAAGCACAGGCCCCAGCGCAGCGCGGTGCGCCAGGCGCCGGCCGCCAGCAGCCAGGCGCCCAGGGCTGCTCCCAGCGGCAGCGCGACTTCGAGGTCGCCCAGGTGCAGCAAGCGCAGCATCGCCCGTTCGCCCCTTCGCCTAGCGCAGGATCGCGGCCAGCGTGCGCACGATGATCTTGACGTCGATCCAGAACGTTCGTTCGCGCACGTAGCGCACGTAGTACTGGAGCTTGGCCGGCAGCACGGTGTCGATATAGGCGCGTTCCGGGTCGCCCGCGCGCGCCAGCACCGCATTCTCGTCCTTGTACATGATCGAGGCCCAGTCGGTGATGCCGGGCGCCACCGACAGTACGATGCGGCGCAGCGGCTCGGGATAGTGGGCCACGTAGCGCGGCACCTCGGGCCGCGGTCCCACCAGGCTCATGCTTCCGTTGATGACGTTGAACAGCTGCGGCAGCTCGTCCAGCTTGTAGCGGCGCAGCATGGCGCCGGCGTGCGTCACGCGCGGATCGGCGCCGACGGTGAGTTCCGGCCCCGCATCCGGCCTCTGGTGCATGGTGCGGAACTTGTAGATCGTAAACAGTGTCGCGCCGCGTCCGACGCGCTGCTGGCGGTACAGCACCGGCCCCGGCGAATCCCACTTGATCCACAGGGCGATCACGAGCAGCAGCGGCGACAGCAGCAGCACGCCGGCCAGCGCCGCCACCAGGTCGAACGCGCGCTTGCTCATGGGAGCAGGTCGTGCAACGCCGCGATCACCCGCTCCTGGTCGGCGTCGTGCATGCGGGTGTAGAGGGGCAGGCTGAGGATCGTCCCGAAGGCGGCTTCGGCAATCGGGAAGTCGGCGGCGCGCAGGCCGCAGCTGTCGCGCCAGTAGGGCTGGCGGTGCAGCGGGATGAAGTGCACGCTGGCACCGATGCCGCGCTCGGCCAGCCGGACGATCAGCGCGTCGCGCCCGCTGCCCGCCGCCCCATGGCCAGCCTGGTCCCGCGCCGGATGGTCGAGGCGTACCACATACAGGTGCCAGGCATGGGTCGAGCCGGAACCCGGCGCCGGACGTGCCGGCAGCACCAGGGGCAGTCCGGCCAGCGCCTCGTCGTAGCGGTGCGCCAATTGTGCGCGGCGCTGCTGGAAGCGGTCGATCTTGCGCAATTGCTCGATGCCGATCGCGGATGCGATATCGCTCAGGTTGTACTTGAAGCCGGCCGCGACGACCTCGTAGTACCAGGACGGCGTGCGCGCGACGTAGCGGTCGAAGGCGTCGCGGCTGATGCCGTGCAGGCGCATGCAGCGGATCCGCTCGGCCAGCCGCGGATCGGATGTGACGACCATCCCGCCTTCGCCGGTGGTCATGGTCTTGTTGGCGTAGAAGCTGAATACCGTCGCGTCGCTGCCGAGCGTGCCCACCAGCCGGTTGCGGTGACGGGTCGGGAAGGCGTGCGCCGCGTCCTCGATCACGCGCAGGCCGTGGCGCCGCGCGAGCCGGCCGATGGCGTCCATGTCAGCCGCCATGCCGGCGAAGTGGACCGGGACGATGGCGCGCGTGCGCGTCGTGATGGCCGCGGCCACGGCGGCCGGGTCGAGGTTGAGGGTGTGCGGGTCGCTATCCACGAACACGGGGCGGGCGCCGAGATAGCGCACGACTTCGGCGCTGGCGGTGAAGGTCATGGTCGGCACGATCACCTCGTCGTCCGGCTTGACCCCGGCCGCTTCCAGCGCCAGGTGAAGGCCGGCGGTGGCGGAGTTGACGGCGATCGCCTCGACCTCGCCGCCAAGGTAGTTGCCGAAGGCGGCTTCGAAGCTGCGCGTGACGGGACCGGTGGTGATCCAGCCGGAGCGCAGGCAGGCCTCGACGGCGCGAATTTCTTCTTCGCCGATGTCGGGCAAGGCGAACGGCAGAAAGGTGTCCGTGTTGCCGCCGCCATTGCCGTCGGCGACATCGTGCGCGACGCCGGGGGGGGCGTCGGTGGGAATGCTTGGCGTCTGGTCATGCATGGCGGGTCTCCGGTGCGAGTGCGGTCAGGAAGCGGCGGGCCAGGACCGGATAGCTCAGGTGCTCCAGCACATGGCTGCGGCCGCGCTCGCCCAGCGCCTGGCGCGTCCCTGGGTCGAGCGCCAGCAGGCGCACGAGGCCATCGGCCAGGGCGGACGGATTGTCGGGGGCCACGCTGACGCCGCAGCCGGTTACCGCTATCGGATCATTGCCGGCCTCGACCGCATGCAGCACCGGGCAGCCCGCCATCATGTAGTCGAGCAGCTTGTTGGGCGCGATGCCGAAGCGGTACAGCGGCTGGCGCCGCCAGCCGAGGAAGGCGATGTCGAAACCCGCCAGCAGGGTCGGCACGGTACGCTTGGGGACGGGATCGGCGAAGTAGACGTGATCGAGTCCCAGTGCGCGCGCATGCCGGCGCAGCCGCTCTTTCTCGGGCCCGGCGCCGACCAGCACGAAGGCAACCGACCGCTGGCGCAGCAGGTGGGCGGCGTCGATCAGGGTGTCGAGCGCATTGGCCACGCCGTGGCTGCCGGCGTAGCCGACGATCGTCCGGCCGCCGGCGTGCAGGCCGGCAAGGAGGGCAGCGACGCCGGGAGGCAGGGCTTCCGGCCCCTGCGACGGCGCGCCTGGAAGCGGTGCACGGGTGGTGGCGGCTGGCCATTCGTCCGGATCGACGCCGTTCGGGACCAGGTGCAGCTTGTGCGGCGCCATGCCACGCGCCTCCAGGTGCTCGCGCACCCGGGGCAGGATCGAGACAATGGCGTCGGCGTGGCGGCAGGCGTGGTTCTCGGCCGCCTGCAGCAGCATGATGAAGGGGTGATGGCGCGAATGGCCGCCCAGTTCCATCGGCGACAGCGGCCACAGGTCGTGCACCTCGTGCAGCAGGCGCGCCCCGGCCAGGTGGGCAATGCGGTGCGCCGGCCAGATATCGAGCGGATAGGTGCTGGAGGCGATCACCGCCTGGGGCGCGACGCTGTGCGCCAGTTGCGGCGCCTCGCGCCACAGGCGCGCCACGAAGGCCAGCATATTGCGCACCCGGCCGGCGCCGTTGCCGGCGTAGGCGGGTGTGCGCAGCCAGACGTAGTGGACGCCGTCGATGTCTTCGTCGCTACGGTCGCGGCCGGCCATGGAAGGCGCCTGGCGTCGCAGGTGCGAATGCGAGGCTGCCACCACGTGCACCCGGTGCCCGGCGCGCACCCATTCGCGCGCCAGGTAGTACGGGCGGTATTCCATGCCGTGATGGACCGAGCCGGCGTAGTGATTGATGAGAAGTATATTTAGATGCGTCATATCCGCCACTCCATCTCTTCGACCAGGCGTCGCCAGTTGCAGCGGGTGCTCTCGATCCAGTTGGTTTCCCATTGCACCGGGTGGGTCAGCATGCAGATGCGCTCGTAATGGCCGAGGGCGGCGAAGGGCGACATCGGCAGGTAGTAGACCGGATGCTTGCGGTCGCTGATGTACATGTCGAAGCCGCGCAACAGCTCGGCGTCGTAGGACTCGCATTCGATGCCGCAGCGCTTGCGCAGGGCATGATCACGGAGCAGCTCGTGGTTGATCACCTTGAGACGGCGGTTGGCGAAATCGCCATGGCTGGCCACAGTCGCCAGCGGCGCGCCCAGGCGCGCGGCGATCTGGCCGGCATTGCGTGCGAACAGCTCGCGGATTTCAGGAAAGCGCAAGCGCAGTTCGTCCCCCGCGCGGATGCGGTGGCGCTTGGCGAAATCGGCCACCTCTTCGTAGTGGTAGCTGGCCTCGCTGCCGGCAGACTCGATGTCGCGCATGAAGCCGTAGTCGAGGGTGCACAGGCGAAAATAATAGCTGGCCCGGACCCCGTGGCGGGCCTCGAGGGCGAACATCTTCTTTGCCGTGCGCAAGTCGCTGTCGATGTCATGGCGGTGCACCAGCGTCTTGCGCGGCGGCGCCTGGCGGTTCAGGTCGCGAAAGAAGGAGCGCACTGAAACCTGGACATATCCGGCATCCTTCGCCGCCCGCAGTAGGGCCTCGTAGGCGCCGAGGCGGCTGGGCATCAGGTAGTCGGCGTACAGGCGGTTGAAGAGCGTGTTCATTGCGCCGGGTTATTGCAGCGAGTACCGCGCGCGGTAGGGCTGGAAGCCCAGGATGGTCTTGAAGGTCTTCAGGCCTGGCTGGGCCCCGAAGAAGGTGTCGTACATGACGTAACGCACTTGCTTTTCGTCGATCAGGCGGTTGATGGCTTCCACCAGCAGCAGGTGCATGATGCCGTCGTTATTACGGATACCCAGCATTTGCGAGAATGCGGCGAAATTGCCATAAATGGCGAGGCTCGCATACGCGACCAATTTATTTTGTGAATCGAGAATGCCGTGGTGGCGGAAATGCGGCATGGTCTTGAATGCCTCGCATTTCTCGGTATATTTCCGGTCCATCGGCCGGCCCTGTCGCCTATCAAGCGAGGTATTGATGGCGTGGATGTCGTCGACATAATCGTTGCGGTCGATATCGAGGAAACGGTAGCCACGACTGCGTGCGCGTCTGGCGTGATAGCCGCCATGGTTTTTTGCCTTGATCTGCTCTTGATAGGCCTGCCGGTCGGCATAGCGCGACAGGTCGATCAAGGCCGCGCCGACCGTCTTGGCGCCGATGAACCGGAAGCGCGGATGCGGGCGGGTAAAAGCGTGATAGGTGGTGCGGATATCGTCCGGTGCGATCTGCTCGTGAAAGCAGAGGTTTGCTACCGGCAAATTAATGGCTTGAATAAATGTGTTGTAGTGTTGTAAGAACATATTCTCACCCGGGATCTGTAAAACAACGATAAGGTGAATCGCGCTGCAATGCATTGAACTCGCTTAAACGATGGATTGTCTGGCGACATGAATGGTTTCCTATGCCTGCATTCGGTTTCCCAATGCTAAGTCGGCGCCAGATGGGGCGCCAATGGATGCCGCGTCAGGTCGGCGTAAAACCGGACGAGTTTTTGTGCTTCGTTTCTCCAGTTATAGGTCTGTTCGATCGCGCGCCGGCCATTTGCGCCCAGGCGCCGGGCCAGGGGCAGGTCCTGGGCCAGGCGGTCGATCGCGGCGGCGATGGCGGCCGGGTCGCGCGGATCGACGCACAGGCCGCAGTCACTGGCCTCGACGATGGCGCGCCAGCGCGGAAAATCCGAGGCGATCACGGGAATGCCGGCCGCCATGTACTCGAACATCTTGACGGGCAGCGCATCGCGGTAGCTCGCGGTCGGCAGCAGGGTGACCAGGCCGGCGAAGGCGCACGCCATCACCCGGCGCACACCCTCACGATCGAGGTGGCCGAGCGCGCGGACGCGGGGCCAGCCCGGCAGCAGCGCCATGTCGTGCGCGAGCGCCGGGTCGGCGAAGCTGCCGGCCAGGGCCAGCCTGGCCGGGCTGCGCAGCAAGGCGCAGGCCTGCACCATTTCGCGGATCCCGCGGATTGCCGAGATGCTGCCGACGTAGCACACCTCGGTGCGCGCCTCCCAGCCGTGCCCGGGTGAAAATTCCTCGGGAAGGGGAAAGTTGGCGACGTCGACCGTGCAGGGATTGCAGAGCGCCAGCCGCTCGCGGATATGCGCGGTGGCGGCCAGCACGCCATCGAGTCGGGCGCAGGCATGACGCTCGTAGCGCGCATACAGACGCGCCAGCAGGCGCGCGACGCCAGGGGTCAAATAGGGCTTGTCGAGCAGCTGGGTGGGCACGTCCTCGTGGGCATCGAACACCACCCGCATGCCGGCCCGCCGCAGGCGCAGGCCAACCGGCAGCAGCTCCGGGTCGTGCAACTGGTAGGCATCGGCATCCAGCGCCAGGGCGTGCGCGCCAACCCGCCGCGTGGTCCACACCATGCGGCCGATCCGCCCCGGCACGACGGCGCCTGCGCGGCCACGGGCCCGGCCGGCGTCGACGATTCGCACGCCATCGCGCACTTCGTCGCCCAGGCCGTCGGCCACGATCAGGAACACCTCATGACCGTGGCTGGCCAGCGTGCGGCATTGCTTGACGAAGATCCTCGTGTCGTGGCGCGGATGCGCCGAAGTCAGGTGGACGATGCGTGGCATGTTTTCTCTCATGGGCATAGCGGCTGCAGGCGCCGAGGGTGGCGCTGAGCAGCATGTCGGTGAAGTAATGTGAAGTCAGCAGCAACAGCACGGTCACGCAGGCGAAGGCGAAGGCCTGCAGGAACTGGGCGCGCCCGCGCGCGGCGAAATATTCGTGGATGAACATCGGCGTGATCGGGACAATGGCCAGCGCCGCCACGTAGGCCATGCCGAACAGTCCCAGGTCGACCCAGGCCGACAGGGCGTTATGCGAATAATGGCCGGGCTTGTAGCTGCCATAGTCGCCCAGGATCGGGTGGGCGGTGATCGACTGCATGGCGTGCACGGTGAGCTGCTGGCGCTTGTTGGCCGAGGTCGAGTGCGACAGGTCGAACAGTTCGAGGATGCGATTCGAGGGCAGCGCGGCCAGGATCTGGTCGACATACAGGCCGAGGGTGGTGGCGATGCATACGCCGGCCAGCACGAAGACCAGCTTGTGGCGCGAATAATAAAACTCGATCAGGGGGATGGCGAACAACAAGGCCACGAATTCGCTGCGCGCGGTGTTGACGAACAGCGTGGCGGCGCCCAGGGCGTGCAGTCCCAGGCGCAGCGGCAGGCCGCGCGTGAAGGTGGCCACCGCCAGGTAGGTAAACAGGTAGGAGCGCGAAAAACCCTGGTAGGTGGCGAGGGCACTGGCGTCCTTGGCGATGCCGAGGGCGCCGAGGTAGAACACGCCGTCGACCGAGTACGAAAACACGATGGCCGACATCCCGGCCAGGCTCAGCAGCCCGATGGCGCGGAACCGCCGGCTGTCGAAGTCGATGAAGCAGAACTGGATGTAGACCAGCACCATGAACAGGATGGCGAGCAGGTGGTAGACCAGGATGGTGCGGTTGGCGCCAGCGGCCCCATTGACCACCACTACGCCCACGAAATAGGCGAAGAAGACGCCGTAATGGATGTCGACCAGGGTCAGCCGCTGCGCATCGCGCCGCATGCGGCCCAGGTAGACCAGGCACATCGGGGCGGCGAAGGCCAGCGCCACCGGGGCGAAGTAGCCGCCCAGGAAGGCGCCGGTGGCGCCGGTGCCGAGCAAGGTGTGATAGAAGAAAAAGCCCGGGAACAGCATGAAGAAGCAGGCGATCATCAGCCATTGTTCGCGCCGGGCGCGCGCCGCGCCATGGGGGCGGTCGGGGCCCGGGCCCAGCGCCAGGGCCCAGGCGTCGGGCTCCGGTTCGGCGGCGGAGGCGGGCAGGATCGTCATGCGGCAGCCAGCCCATTGCGCGAGCAGTTCCAGGACATGTGCAGGTATACCAGGTACAGGCAGGAATAGCCGATCACGTACCACAGCACGTTCTCGTGCGCGCTGCCCGGCAGCAGGAAGGCGCCGAGGGTGGTCGCGAACAGCGTCACCTGCCACAGCAGATCGGCTTTCTGGCGGCCCGCGACGAAGAACACATAGCTCAGCGGGCTGGCGATGAAGTTCAGCAGGAACAGTGGCGCCATCAGCTGCGCCAGCTCGCCGGCCTCGCGCCAGGACGCACCGAACACGGTCGCGAACAGGGTGGGGGCAAAGGCCATCAGCAGCAACGCCGGTCCGATGCCCATCACCAGCAGCGCCTTGAAGGTGTGGCGGTAGGTGCGGCTGCAATTGCCGTGCTCGCGAAATTCGCGTACGGA
The DNA here is from genome assembly GCF_059685725.1 of Telluria sp. RT2P19. NCBI lineage: Bacteria > Pseudomonadati > Pseudomonadota > Betaproteobacteria > Burkholderiales > Oxalobacteraceae > Telluria > Telluria sp. RT2P19. The sequence continues at coordinate 66,994 of NZ_JCASIL010000024.1, read as the reverse complement.
TTCGCGTTTGAAGACTTCGAGTACCGACGCCGCCAGCAGCGAGACCGGGGCCGACAGCACGCGTTGGGTCAGTGCGTACAGGCCGGCGGCCATGGCGCCGTGGCGCATGCCGATGAGGAATAGCGGCAACTGGCTGACGGCGCCGTTAAGCAGGTTCGACGGCAGCGAATAGCGCCAGAAGGCCTGGTGGCGGCGCAGGTAGGCGAGCTGGTCGGCATCCGGCACCAAGGCGATGGGGGCGCGCGGCGGATGCAGCAGGCGGCGCGCGCACAGGTAGCCGGCCAGCAGGCCGCACAAGTGGCCGGCGATCAGCCCCGACCCGCCGAGGCCGGCGTACAGCAGGGTGAGCTGGGTAAGGACGATGACGGCGGCGCCCACCACCTTGGCGCGCGCCGCCATGCCGAAGGCGTTGTGCGATGTGGCGTAGGCCAGCGTGGTCTGCATGCAGGCGGTGAGCCAGGCGCCGGCACCGATGGTGAGCAGGGCCGCCCAGGGCAGGTGCAGGGCCGGTTCGAAGCCGGCCAGCCGGACGGCGGTGGCAAGCAAGGTCAGCAGCAATGCGGCGATGGTGGCGCTGTAGAACACAACCCGAAAACAAGTGCGCTGATGCGCTTCTTGATGGTCGAGGATCATTGCCGCCTCCATGCGCAACGTGGCGCCGATCGCGGACAGCGCGATCACGCCGAGCCAGACGCTGTAGGCGCCCATCTCTTGCGGCGTGCACATGCGCGTCAGCAGCGGCGCCGCCAGCAGCGGCAGGGCCTGGGCGCCGATGGCGCCGCCGAGGACGGTGGCGACGTGGCGCCAGAAAGGCGGCAGTGTCTTCATGAAGCGACGGCCGGGGTGGTCGCTGGTGCGTGCAGCGTGGCCGCCGTCGCGCTCGGGCTTGACGCCGGACTCGAGACCGGGCACGAGCGCAGGCCGGCCGCCAGGCCCGCAGCAAGGCTGGCAACCGCGCTTTCCACCGGGCTTTCGACCGGGCTTGCCGTGGAGCTCGCCAACGGGTGCGCATCGGCAGCCGTGCCGGCCGGCGCGCCGTCGCGGACCTGGCGGCAGGCGTCGAGCAGCGCAATGGCCACGCGCTGTGCGTCGGCGTGGCCGAGGAACGGTCCCATCGGCAGGCTCAGGACGCGCTTGGCCAGCCCTTCGGCCACCGGGTAGGCTGCGCCGCGCGCCAGGTGGGCGTAGGCGGCCTGGTGGTGGATCGGCACCGGATAGTGGACGGCGGTCGGGATGCCGGCTGCGAAGAGCAGTCCGCGCACCCGCTCGCGCGCGTCGACCAGGACCGTGTACTGGGCATGGACGCTGCTGCGGTCCTTACGCACCGTGAGCACGGGCACCTGGTGACACAGTAGTGCGTCGTAGGCGGCGGCGGCGCGGCGGCGCTGTTCGACTTCCCAGTCGAAGCGCTCCAGCTTGGCCAGCACCACGGCGCACTGTAGCGTGTCCATGCGTCCGCCCACGCCCAGCCGGGTGTGCACGTAGCGGCGCGACTGGCCGTGGACGCGGATTTCGCGCATGGCTTGGGCCAGGGCGTCGTCGTCGGTAAACAGGGCGCCGCCGTCGCCATAGCAACCGAGGGGTTTGCTCGGGAAGAAGCTGGTGCACCCGATCGTGGACAGATGGCAGCTCTGGCGGCCGCGATAGGTGGCGCCGAAGCTCTGGGCGGCGTCTTCGATGACGGCGATGCCATACGGTTCGGCGATGGCGTTGATGCCGTCCATGTCGGCCGGCTGGCCATACAGCGACACCGGGATGATGGCACGGGTGCGCCGCGTGATGCGCTCGGCGACCAGGCGCGCGTCGAGATTGCCGGTGGCGGCCTCGACGTCGACGAACACCGGAGTGGCGCCCGCCAGCAGTACGGCCTCGGCGGCAGCGATGAAGGAGAACGGCGTGGTGATCACCTCGTCACCGGCCTTGATGCCGAGCGCCATCAGGGCGATGACGAGCGCCTCGGTGCCGGAGGACACCGTGATGCAGTGGCGCGCGCCGGTGCGGGCGGCCAGGCGTGCCTCGAGCTCGGCGACCTCGGGGCCCAGGATGTATTGGCCGTGGTCGAGGACGGCCTGGATACGGCCGTCGATCAGCGCGCGCGAGGCGAGGTATTGCGATTTGAGATCGATGAATTCCATGGTTAGCCTCGTGCGGTACTGGTGGTGGTGCTGGTGGTGGTGCTGGTACTGGGGCTGAGGCCGGCGCCGGTGCCGGTGTCGGCCTCGATTAGCGCGCGCCAGGCGTCGGCGCCAAAGGACGAGCTGGCGGGCCGGCAGGCGCCGTCCTGCAAAACGTAGGGTTCGCCGGTGTGGGGACAGCGCGCCTCGCCATTGCCGGTGAGCGGCAGGGCGAGGCGATCGCCGGTACGGCTGATCCAGCCGATCTGGCGTGCCGGCACGCCGGCCACCAGCGCATGTGGCGCGACGTCGCGGTTGACGACGGCGCCGGCGGCGACGAAGGCGTATTGCCCGATCGTGACGCCGCACACGACGGTGGCATTGGCGCCGATCGTGGCTCCGCGCCGCACCAGCGTGCGCCGGTATGCGTGCTTGCGCGGCACCGCGGCGCGCGGATTGTAGACATTCGTGAACACCATGCTGGGACCGCAGAAGACATCGTCTTCGAGCGTGACGGCGTCGTAGATCGAGACATTGTTCTGGATCTTGACACCGTTGCCGATGCTGACGTCGTTACCGACGAAGACGTTCTGGCCCAGCGAGCAGGCCGCGCCGATACGGGCGCCGGCGCAGACGTGGGCGAAGTGCCAGACATGGGTGTCGTCGCCGAGCTGGGCGCCGCGGTCGACGATGGCGCTGGAATGGATGATGACGGCCATGGTCAGTACTCCAGTGGCAGGGCGACGCGGCGCCCGTCGCGCGCCGAGCGGTAGGCGGCGACCAGCACCTCGAGCGACTTCAGGCCTTCGCGGCCGTCGGTCTCGGGCTCGGCCTCGCCGCGCAGGACGCGGATGACATTGTCGTAGTAGAGCGGATGGCCGAAGCCGTAGACCGAGGTGGTCTGGTAGCTGGCCTGGGTCACCAGTGCGTCGTCTGGGTCGGCGTGCGCGAACTCCCATTGCTGGACTTCATTGACCGCCACGCCGCCGATGCGAGCGCTGCCGTGCTCGCCGAGGATGGTGATCGAGCCTTCGAGGTTGCGCGGCCAGGTCAGCATGGTCACATTCATCGAGCCCAGCGCGCCATTGCGCCAGCGCAGGCTCATCACGCCGGTGTCCTCGACCTCGATGTCGCGCGCCAGGGTGGCGGTATACGCTTGCAGGCTTTCGATGGGGCCGACGATCCATTCGAGCAGGTCGACGTAGTGGCTGGCCTGGTTCATGAAGGCGCCACCGTCGAACTCCCAGGTGCCGCGCCAGCCGGCGCTGCGGTAATACTCCTCGGGCCGGCTCCAGAACACATTGAGGTTGACCATATAGATGCGGCCGAAGCGTTTCTTCTCGACCGCACGCTTGAGCAGTTGCAGGGTCGCGTTGCGGCGGTTCTGCTTGACCACGAACAGCCGTACGCCGGCCGCGTCGGCGGCGGCGACCATGCGCTTGCCGTCTTCCCAGCGCGTGGCCATCGGTTTCTCGGTGATGACGTGGCGCCCGGCCTGGGCGATGCGCACCGTCTGGCCAGGATGCAGGCCGGACGGGGTGGCGAGCACGAACGCGTCGGCATCGAGCTCGGCCAGCATGTGGTCGAGGCTGGCATAGGGCCGGGCGCCGGTGCCGGCGGCGGCGGCTTCGCGCGCGCGCGGGTCGATGTCGCAGACGCCGGCCAGTTCGCAGCGGTCGGCGTGTTCGCGTACGGCGTCCATGTGGTTGCGGGAGATGCGGCCGCAGCCGATCAGGGCGAACCGGATCTTGCGGTCGAGGATGGGAGGAGGGTAGTGGCGCATGCGGGGCTCCGGGTGTGACGGTGGCGTAAATGGGTCGGGCGTGGATCGGGCGTGGATCGGATGTGGATCGGCCAGGGCGCGTCAGGCTGAACGAGTCGTGCTGGACGAATCGTCTAAGGCGGCGCGGATGACCGGATGCCGGCCCCTAGGCCTGCACGACGTTTGGCAGCCGGTTCGGGTACACCCCGCGCGTATCGACGATCAGGTTGGCGTACTGGCGCACCAGCTCGTAGTCGAAGGCGCTGTGGCTGGTGGCCAGCAACACCACGTCATAGGACGCCAGCGAGGACGGGGTGAGGGGGACGCTGGACAGCTCGAAGCGGTGTTCGCGCATGCGCGGGAAGACCGGCACGTGCGGGTCGGAATAGTCGATCGCGGCGCCGCGCGCGCGCAGCAGCTCCATCAGCGCCACCGACGGCGACTCGCGCATGTCCTCGACATCTTTCTTGTAGGCGATGCCCAGCACCAGGATGCGGCTGCCCATGACCGCGCGGCCACGCTCGTTGAGGGCGTCGACCACCTTGCCGACCACCCAGTTCGGCATATCGCTGTTAATTTCACCGGCCAGCTCGATGAAGCGGGTGTGCAGGCCATACTGGCGCGCCTTCCAGGTGAGGTAGAAGGGGTCGATCGGGATGCAGTGCCCGCCCAGGCCGGGACCGGGGTAATAGGGGGTGAAGCCGAACGGCTTGGTGGCGGCGGCGCGGATCACCTCGTGGATGTCGATGCCCATTCGGTCGGCGATGATCTTCATTTCGTTGACCAGGCCGATATTGACGGCGCGGTGGATATTTTCGAGCAGCTTGGTCAGCTCGGCCGCGCGGGTCGAGCTGACCGGCACCACGGTGTCGATTGCGGCGCGGTACAGGGCCAGGCCGGCTTTGAGGCAGGCATCGGTCGAGCCGCCGCACACCTTGGGGATGGTGCGCGTATGGAAATCGGGATTGCCCGGGTCTTCGCGCTCGGGCGAGAACACGAGGAACACGTCCTGGCCCACGTGCAGGCCGCGCGACTCCAGGCGCGGGCGCAGTTCTTCCTCGGTGGTGCCGGGATAGGTGGTGCTCTCGAGCGACAGGAGCTGGCCGGGACGCATATGCGGCAGCAGCGAATCGACGGTGCCGGTCACGAACGACAGGTCGGGTTCGCGGTAGGCGGTGAGCGGGGTGGGAACGCAGATCACCAGCGCGTCGGCCTCGCTCGTGCGCGAAAAATCGGTGCTGGCCACGAAGCCGGCGGCGCGCGCCGCCTCGATCGACGCGGCGCCGATGTGGGCGATATAGCTGGCGCCGCGGTTGAGCCGTGTGACCTTGTCGGGATCGACGTCGATCCCCAGGACGCGGAAGCCCTCGGCCGCGTAGCGCAGCGCCAGCGGCAGGCCGACATAGCCGAGGCCGATGATGCCGATCACGGCGTGCCGGTCGCGCAGCCGAGCCAGCAGCTGCTCCAGGTAAACTGATTGGTTTTCGTCTCGCATGGGTTCCTCGACAGTAACGATAGGGCTGGTATGACAACCGTGACCGGGACCGGCGCGCTAGATCCGGAACGGCACGAATTTGCGGATCAGGCTCTCGGGCGCCGGCTCCTCGACCGGCGCCGGCGGCAGTTGCACCGGCGTCGACGGCAGGTATTCGGACACGATGGCCTTGACCATCGACTCGATGGGGCCGCGCTCGTGGGTCTTGCAGGCCATCATCAGGCAGGTGATGCAGGTCTCGAGCACGCTGGGGCGCAGCGCGCTTTCTTTCATGCGCATGATGCGTGGGTGTTCGCTGGGGAAGACTGTGCCGTCGGTCAACAACTCTTCTTGCAGTTTCTCGCCGGGGAACAGGCCGACGAACTGGATCTCGATGTCGCCGCGCGGCTGCTGGGACGTGCGCTCGGTGAGGCCGTGCATGGCGATCATGGTGCGCGCCAGGTCGAGAATGCGCACCGGTTCGCCCATGTCGAGCACGAACACGTCACCGCCCTTGGCCATGGCGCCGGCCTGGATCACCAGCTGGGCCGCCTCCGGGATGAGCATGAAGTAGCGCGAGACTTCGGGGTGGGTAATCGTGACCGGCCCGCCGCGCGTAATCTGGCGCTGGAACAAGGGGATCACCGAACCCGAGGAGCCCAGTACATTGCCGAAGCGGACCATGCAGAAGGTGGTGCCGCTGCCGTTGCCGGAAGCGTTGCCGGATCCGTTGCCAGCCCCGCCGCCACCGCCGCTGGCGCGGGTGGCCGCCGCCTGGAAGATCAGTTCGGCGATGCGCTTGCTGGCGCCCATGATATTGGTCGGCCGCACGGCCTTGTCGCTGGAGATCAGCACGCAGGTATGCACGCCATGGCGCGCGGCGCCGGCGGCGATGATCTGGGCCCCCAGCACATTGTTGCGCAGGCCCTCGACGATATTGGTCTCGACCAGCGGCACGTGCTTGTAGGCCGCCGCATGGTAGATGGTATCGATGCCGCCGGCGGCCAGTACGCGCTCGACCAGGTCGGCGTTGCAGATCGAACCCAGGTGGGCGTGGATGGGCAGGTCGGGAAAGCGCGCCGCCAGCTCTTGCCGGATGGTGTAGAGCGCGTACTCCGAGTGGTCGATCAGGTGCAGGCGCGCCGGGCTCAGCGTGACGATCTGGCGGCACAGTTCGCCGCCGATGGAACCGCCAGCGCCCGTCACCAGCACCCCTTTACCGCGCACGCAGCGCGCGAACAGATCGAGCCGCGGCGGTACTGGCGGCCGGCCGAGGAGGTCTTCGAACTTGATCTCGCGGATGGCGTCGCGCAGCGCCGATTTGTCATGGGCCTTGTCGTCTGCCAGGTCGACCAGGCGGGTGAGGATCTTGGTAGGTACGCCGGCCTGGCCCAGGCGCTGCATCAGTTCACGCAGGCGCTCGGGTGCGGCGGCGGGCAGGGCAATGACGATGGTCCGGATACCGAGCGTGGCGCCCAGTTCGACCAGCCGCGAGGTGTGAAACACACGCAGGCCGGCGACCGTGCGGTCGTTCAGCGCACGCTTGTCGTCGAAGAAGCACAGGGGACGGTAGTCGTCGTCGTCGCGCATGGTCTGGGCCAGCCGGGCGCCGGCCTCGCCGGCGCCGTAGATGGCGACCGCCAGCGCATTGCCGGCCCAGGGACCGCGCTTGCTGCGCAACAGCTTGCGCACGCCGATGCGTGATACGACGACATAGGAAAAGGCGATGAACCAATATATGGCCAGCGCGCTGCGCGGGAACCGCGCTTCATTGAGGAATACCAGGGTCAGATAGGCGCACAATATGGCAATGGCCAATGCGAGCCCGGTAAGGGTGAGCAGGCGATGGTCGATAAAGCGAATAACGGCGCGGTAAAGATCGGATAGCCAGAATGCCGCTATCGTGAGCACGGCGACCAGTAAATACGAGCTTGGACCAAATTGTTTTGCCAGCTGCAAATCGCCACCGCGCAATATCATTGCGATTAAAAAACATGCTGGTAGGGCAATCAGGTCGACCATCACGGCCAGGCCCACCTTGGCGCTACGATGCATGGAAACAATCTTGCTACAAAGCTGGCTGGGCAGGCTGTGGCGCTGAATTAACATGGCGATCGGCTTCTCGCTGAAAGAGAACGACGTGTTATTGCATGCAAAATAATGGCTTATTGCATTACCAGGCATTTGAATGCTTGCGCGGTAATTGAATGGACCTGGTACTTATAAGTTTATTATCTGTTCACGATTGGGTGCGTGGCTTGAGATCACTCAACAGCCTTCAGGGATAGAGTATCCTGAGCTATGAAACCGATATCAGAAGTAATAAAGATAAACGCCGCAGATAATAATTACTGCGGGCTATATATTTATTGCAGGCGAATTAAGGACAGGCGGGTCAGCAAATCAGCTGATGGAAACGAAAGGCAGAAGGCGTTCCAGCCCGGCAGGCTGGAACGCGGCAAGGCAGTGCCGGTATCAGGAGTGGCCGGGACGTGGCTGCGGCGCCATCGGCGGCACCGTGACCTGTTCGTTCAGGCGCAGGAACTTGAAGCCGGCCAGGGTCTGGCCGGGCTTGCCCGCGCGTGCATTGCGCGCCTGGCGCTCGAGCGTGCGCCCGATGTACGACTCGAAGGTCTCCTCGCGCACCGCTGGCTCGGCCGAGTGCAGGAAATGGCGCTCGCCGTCGGGCCCCAGCACGACCAGGCCCACGTGCGAGGCCCAGTATTCGCCGTCGCGGGTCGAGATCACGTTGACGAAATCGCCTTCCTGCAACTGGCTGGCGATGGCCGCCACCTGTTCCTTTGGCACATAGGCCTGACGGCTGGTCTGCACGGGAATGTCGCGCACGGTGCCGTGGCGGGTGCGCAGAAAGCGCGCGCGGTCGACCTTCATGTCGTAAGCGGGACCGCCGGCGCCGGCCAGGTCGGCGCTGACATCGGTCACCAGCCAGTGGTTGGCCACGTTCCAGTCCATCTCGGTGTAGTGGTTGCGCGTGGCCACGCCGATCACCCCATCGCGGTAACGGATCCGCTGCAGCATCCAGAAGAATTCTTCCCACGAGCCGGACAAGGCCATCGCATAGGTGTGCTCGGCGAACACCACGCAATCGCTCTGCGCCAGACTATATAGCGGCAAGCTGTCGTGCAGCTCATAGGGGAACTCGCCCAGCAGGTTCAGCGAATAGGGCTGGCCGATGTTCTTGCGGCCGATCGCGGCGATGCGCTTGCGCAGGTCGGGCTCGGCGCCCTGCATATGGGTGATGTACTGGCCCGCTTCGAACGGCGTCATCTGGTAGACCTGCTTTTGCAGCAGGGCGGACAACGGGGGCGGCGCCGGCGGCGCACCGGGGATGGGGAGTGGCGCGGGCTTGGTGGCCGGAGCGGTGGCGCACCCGGTCAGGACGGCGCTGGCAAGCAGCAGGCAGGCAAGGCGCATGGCATTCATCAATGTGGGGGAAAAACGTCACGCTAATCTTGTGCGCCCGGTCTGGGTAATGAAATTTCTTCACCCGGCCATAACCTTCGCAAGGCGCCGATTGTGTACATTCCTTCAAGTTATATAGAAGCGAACACAAGTGATTATTCACGGACGCGATGGATCATGAATACTCGAAGCATGGCAGCCCTAAGTCTGCCTTAAGCAATAACGATAGCACTATTCCCAGGAGAGAGAAGATGTTCAAGCAGAAGCCGCTCGCAGCGGCCGTATCGATGGCAGTCTGGAGCCTTGCAGCCTTGCCGGCCATGGCGCAGGAAGCCACCGCGGACGTACCGATGCAGACCGTCGAAGTGACGGGTATCCGTGCCTCGCTGGCCAAGTCCCTGTCGGTCAAGCGGGACGCATCGGCCAACGTCGAAGTGATCACGGCCGAGGATGTAGGCAAGATGCCGGACAAGAACCTGGCCGATTCGCTGCAGCGCCTCGCCGGCGTCGCGGTCCGTACCGACTACGACGAGGCGGAAAAGGTGTCGATGCGCGGCACCAACCCGGACATGTCGCTGATCATCTTCAATGGCCACGCCGTCAGCAGCGCCGACTGGTACGTGGCCGACCAGGCCTCGAGCTCGCGCTCGACCAGCCTGTCCTTGATGCCGTCGCACGTGCTGCAGCAGGCGGTCGTCTACAAATCCTCCCAGGCGAATATCGTCGACGGCGGCCTGGCGGGCACCATCAACGTCAGTACCAGGAAGCCGCTGTCGCAGAAAGAGCGGTTTTCGGGCGTGGTCAGCGTCGGCGCCAGCTACGCCGACCTGCCGGGCCGCTATGCGCCGGACATGAACGGTTCGGTCACCTGGAAAAACGAAGCCGGCACCTTCGGCGTGCTCGCCGCGCTGTTCGCCGAAAAACGCCATGTGCGGCGCGACTCGGTCTCGCGTTTTGCCTACGGCACCAATAGCGGCTGGGACGTGATCAACACCTCGACCATGCTGGGAATTACCGACGCCTCGCTCGCCGGCACCGGCTACACCGCCGCCGATCTCAATGGCGTGCGCCTGCCGGGCTCGATGAGTTCGGAGTTCGTGGAATCGGTGCGCGACCGCAAGGGCGGCATGCTGTCGCTGCAATTCAAGCCGAACCGCGACCTCGACGTGACCATGACCGGCTTCCATTCGGCGATGGATGCGGACAACCACGGTCGCCTCGGTTCGAGCGCCATCTACTCCATGTTGCTCGGTAAGAACCAGCCTCTCGGTTCGACGGTGGCCGCCGCCGCCAACACCAACTCGAGGGGCCAGCGCGTGTACGCGCAGATCCGCAATCCCGTGATCGTCGACGAGACCACGGTCTACGGCCATCCGCTCAAGGTGCTGAAGGCCGCCGACATCGTGTTCCCCGACGGGACCACGCCACAGTATGTCGGCAACTCGGAAGGCTTCTTCCGCGACGGCGCCAAGGCGGAAAGCTCGTTCCTCGACCTCGACGCCAAGTACCGTGTCAATGACGACCTGACCGTCAAGACCCTGCTGTCGGCGACCCGCGGCGTCGGCCAGACCAAGCTCGATCAAGGCCTCACGCTGGCGCGCTATGGCACCGGCATCTCGTACGCGCTGGGCGACCTGCATGACGCGCCGTTCGTCCAATACCACAATGCCGGCGGCAACCAGCCGGGCCTGAACCCCGACGGCAGCGGCTATACCATCGTCGACCGCGCGGCGTCGGGCGTGAAGACCGTCGACAAGGAATGGAGCGCGCAGTTCGACGCCGAGTATCGCCTCGATCGCGGCATCTTCCAGTCGCTCGAAAGCGGTGTGCGCTTCGCGGACCACAAGCGCACCAGCGGGCGCCGCGGCCCGGCCTTCCGCAATGGCATCACCGTCGATCCGGTCAGCGGGCGCGTGGTCTCCAACACGCCGACGCCGACCACCGGCTGGCAGGCCTTCCCCGGCGATTTCGGCGACGGCCTCGATGGCCCTGCAGGCTGGGACAACACCGGTTTCACCTATACCCCGGAAGCGATCAAGGAATACATCGCCAACAACACGAAGGTCACCAGCGACGCCTGGGAACGCCGCGTGAATTCGGAAATCGACATGCAGGAGCGCCAGAGCGCAGCCTACGTGATGGCCAACCTCGAAGGCGAACGCTGGTCGGGCAACCTCGGCGTGCGCTTCACGCGCACCGAAGTCAAGGCGAACATCGCGACCCCGATCCCGGCGGGCGCATGCCAGCGCGTGGAGCCCGGCCAGCCTCCGGTCACCTGCGCTGCCTACCCCGGCGCGATCACCGACGCGGGCGACGCCACCGCCTATTTCGACGGCGTGCCGTTCAATCCGCTGGGCGGCATCATGTACTACAAAACGCCGACCAAGCGCACCTTCGACAACTGGCTGCCTAGCCTGAATCTGCGCTACGACATGGGCAACGACATGCTGGCGCGCTTCGGCGTGAGCCGCACCATCGGCCGCCAGAACTACAACCTGCTCGGCAGCGGCTTCGGCACCCCTGGCTGCGACGCCACCGGCTGCCGCGTGACCGGCCCGAATCCGGACATGGAGCCGCAAACCTCGGACAATATCGACCTGTCGTGGTCGTGGTATTTCGCGCCGCGTTCGATCGTTGCAGTGAGCGTGTTCCACTCGTCGATCGACGGCTATCCGAAGACCGGCGCCGTGGGCAGCTCCACCGTCGACCTGCTCGACCCGCGCGACCAGACTGTGAAGACCTTCTTCATCAACACGGCATCGCAGCAGGGCGCCAAGATCAACGGCATCGAGCTGCAGTACGAGCAGCCGTTCGGCAAGACCAACTTCGGCTTCACCTCGAACGTCAGCCGCGCCAAGACCAAGGTCGACGATGGCCGGCCGATGGTGGGTGCTTCCGAATGGACCGGTAATATCGGGCTCTACTACGAAGATGCGAAGCTGTCGTCGCGCCTGGTGGCGAACTACCGGGGTGAATACGTCAACAGCACCACCGCGCCTTCGCCGACCGCCAACAGCCAGGGCCTGTCGGTGATCAACGGTATCGCGATGCCGACCGCGCCGACCTACGCCGACGCGGTGACCACGCTGGCGTTCTCCGCCAACTACTACTTCACCGACAACCTGGAACTCGCGTTCAGCGCGACCAACCTGACCAACGCCAAGCGCGCCCAGTATCGCTATAGCGAACAAGAGCAGCAGAAGCTCGATGTCAGCGGCCGCCAGTACTACCTGAACCTGCGCTACAAGTTCTGATCGTCGCCATCACGTGACGAAAGGGGAGCTGCGGCTCCCCTTTTTTCATGCGCGCCGCAGTCATTAATATGTCACCTGTTCCAGCTGACAGTATTGACGCGCGAAGTGTGCGTCACCTAACGGTGTATCTGGCAGGGTTTCGATAAGATGCACCTGTCTGAGTGAGGAAACGCGCGATTCGCTTCGCAGCCATCCGAAACCTCAACAGGTTAGCCGGTCGCCTCGAGGATCGGCACCAAATTCAGGGGCGCCGCCACCAGCAGTCCAGGCGCCGTCCCGCAACGGAAGCGGAGGCCGTCATGTCCGATGTCAAGCATCCACCCAAGCACCTGGTGCGCGCCTATCTCGAGCGTCGATCGCGCGATCCGGAGCCGCCGCCGACGCCGGAAGAAATCCGGCGCCAGCTTGGTTGGGGCATGCTGATGCCGGCCGATGTCAAGATGGGCGCCAACCGCTCCTGACGCGCCACCTCGCACCAACGATTTTCGCGCCGACGTCCTGCCAGGACGCGGCGCCCAGCCCACCACAGGAGACATCCATGACCAGCAAGATCGGCAGCAAACACATCGCCCAGCACCGCGGCAAGAAAGAACGCCTCGAAATCAAGCGTACCAACGTGGCACGCGAAGCCGTGCGCCAGGCCGAAGCCCGCGCCAAGTATCGCAACCAGCCAAAAGGCCAGGCACAGCGCGAGCAAGCGCAAAGCGCAGCCTGACCCACCCCCGCGCCGTACACGGCCCGCCTGCGAGGCGGGCTTTTTACGTCCATCCTTCCCGCTTTTCGCTGCTGCTCGCCGCCCGCCGCGCGCACTCTCCATTCGCCGCTCGCCACCCGCCGTTCGCCGAATAGCGCTTTCGCGATTGCCCTGTTGCTTGCTATCGTGTATCCAGTTCGATAACGAGAGGAGTGATGCAATGGAATCCGAAGACGCCTATCGCTGGCGCAAGCAGGTGTTGTGGGGCCTGCTCCTGATCGTCGTCGGCGCGGTGGTGCTGCTCGACCGCCTGCACTATATCGACGCCCAGGACTACTGGCACTACGCGCCGTTGCTGCTGGTCGTGGTCGGCATCGGCCAGACCATCGGCTACCCGAGTCCGAAGGAATTCAGCAACGGGTTGTGGACCGTGTTCACCGGCCTGTGGCTGTTCGCCGTGTTCGAGAACGCCTTCGGCCTGACCTTCCGCAACAGCTGGCCGCTGTTCATCCTGATGTGGGGCGTCAAGCTGGTGCTGGATCCGTTCATCGCGCGCCGCTTCGCCAACAACCAGAGGAGCCGTCATGAAAAATGACCTGCAGCCGAGGGGAGCCGCGGGCCAGGTCGTGCTTGGCCTGCTCGTGATCGCGATGGGCCTCCTGTTCTTGCTCGATAACCTCGGTGTCGTCGACATGCACCGCGCCTTCTCGTTCTGGCCGATGTTGTTCGTCATCGTCGGCACGGTCAAGCTGTGCGATACCCGGACCCAGGGCGGCACCCTGCTCGGCGCCGGCCTGGTCGGCTTCGGCATCCTGTTGATGCTCGATCGGATGGACATCATCGACTTCAGCTGGCGCACGGTCTGGCCGCTGGTACTGATCGGTCTGGGAAGCTTCCTGGTGGCGAAGGCGGTGCGCAACAAGCGCGCACTCGACAGCGGCGTGGCGATGCTCGATGGCGCACCAGTGGCTACCGCTACTGCTGCCGGCGCCGGCGAGGTCCTCGACGTGACCGCCATCCTCGGCGCCTACGAGCGCCGCGTCACCACCCAGAACTTCCGCGGCGGCGAGATCACGGCGGTGATGGGCGGCTGCGAACTTGATATGCGCGGCGCCTCGATCCAGGGCGAGGCGGTGATCAATGTGTTCGCGTTCTGGGGCGGCGTGACCATCAAGTGTCCGCCCGACTGGTCGGTGATCCTGCAGGGCACGCCGATCCTGGGCGGCTTCGAGGAGAAGACCATCGCGCCGCCGGACAACAGCAAGCGGCTGGTCATTCGCGGCTACGCGATCATGGGTGGCGTGGAAATCCGCAACTGATGGGCGGCGGCTTCTGGGCGCGGCGCAGCGCCGCGCTATACCTCGCCGCCTGGCTGATGCTGGGGCTGATGCTGGCCGGGTTGCTGGACGCGACCAGCGGCGCCGGCGTCGCCGCCAGTCTGCTGTTCGCGCTGCCGCTGGTGCTGGTGTATGCCGCCGTGTGCGGCTTTTCGGCCTATTACCTGTGCCGTGCCTATCCGCTCGGGCGCAAGGCCACGCCGGCGGTGCTGGGCGTGTTCTTTCTCAGCGCCGTGTGCGCGGCCCTGCTGTGGTGCGCTGCGGCGTCGGGCTGGGCCGCGTGGTGGCAGTATCTGGCGCCGCAAGGTCAGGGTGTCGTGATGTCGCGGCCCCTGACGGCGGTGATGTTCGGGGTTGGCGTGCTGCTGTACGGGATGAGCGCCTGTGCCAACTACCTGGCGCTGGAATTCGAGCGCGCGCGGGGCCTGGAGCGACGCGAGCTCGAACTCCGGCTGCTGGCCCAGGACGCCGAGCTGCGCATGCTGCGCACCCAGATCGACCCGCACTTCCTGTTCAACAGCCTCAATTCGATCAGCGCACTGACCACCATCGATGCCGGTGCGGCGCGCGACATGACTTTGCAATTGGCGGGCTTCTTTCGCCATACGCTGGGACTGGAGGCGCACCGCAAGGTGACGGTGGGGGCCGAGGTAGCGCTGGTCGAGCGCTTCCTGGCGATCGAGCGGGTGCGCTTCGGACCGCGCCTGGGCTTCGAGCGCGAGGTCGGCGTGGATGCCGCGGCTTGCCTGCTCCCGCCGATGATCCTGCAGCCGCTGGTCGAGAATGCGGTCAAGCACGGCATCGGGCAATTGCTCGAAGGTGGCGTGGTGCGGGTGCGGGCCGAGCGGGCCGGTTCGCAACTCAAGCTGCGGGTCGAGAACGGCGTCGATCCGGACGCGGGGGGCGCAGGGGCCGGTAGCGGCATCGGCCTGGCCAATGTGCGCGCGCGCCTGCTGGCCGCCTATGGCATCGAAGCGAGCGTGCATGCGACACGCGTGGACAATACCTTCCGGGTGGACCTGGTGCTGCCCGCGGACACAGGAGACTGAGGGATGCGAACCCTGATCGTGGACGACGAATACCTGGCGCGGGCGGTCCTGCGCGAATACCTGGCGGCGCATCCCGAGATCGAGATCGTGGGCGAATGCGCCAACGGCTTCGAGGCGGTGAAGGCGATCGCCGAGCACGCGCCCGATCTCGTCTTTCTCGACATCCAGATGCCGAAGCTGGACGGCTTCGAGGTCGTGGAGCTGGCCGGCAGCAAGCCGCACTACGTCTTCGCCACCGCCTACGACCAGTTCGCGCTGCGCGCGTTCGAGGTGCATGCGGTCGACTACCTGCTCAAGCCGTTTTCGCGCGAGCGCCTGGCCGAGGCACTGGCGCAGGCGCGCCTGCGTTCGCCGCAGCCGGCCCGGATCGCGGCGGTGATCAAAGAGGCGCAGGCGCGCCAGCAGCCGATCGAACGGATCCTGATCCGTGACGGCGCCTGCGTGCACGTGGTCGCAAGCGGCAGCATCGACTATATCGAGGCCCAGGACGACTATGTGCAGATCTGCGCCGGCGGCAAGGCTTACCTGAAGCACCAGCGCCTGTCGGAGCTCGAAGCGCAGCTCGACGGCGCCATGTTCGTGCGCATCCACCGCTCGTACATCGTCAACGTCGGCGCGGTCGAGCGCATCGAGCCGGTCAGCAAGGACAACCATTGCGCCGTGCTGAAGGGCGGCGTGAAGCTGCCGATCAGCCGCAGCGGTTACCAGAAGGTGCGGGAACTGCTCGCCTGAACTTCGCTAAGACTACCGCCGTGAATCGAGTTCCCACCACGCAGGCATGAGGGCGCGGATGCCCGGCTGGGCAAAGCGGTCGTCGATCAGCCATACCACGCCGCGATCCTGCTCGGTGCGGATCACGCGGCCGGCCGCCTGCACCACCTTCTGGATGCCGGGATACAGATAGGTGTAGTCGTAGCCGGCGCCGAACAGCGCCTGCATCCGCTCGCGCAACTGCTCGTTGACGGGATTGACCTGGGGCAGGCCGAGGGTGGCGACGAAGGCGCCGATCAGGCGCTCACCCGGCAGGTCGACCCCTTCGCCGAAGGCGCCGCCCAGCACCGCGAAGCCGATACCTGCGCCGTCCGGCGTGAAACGGTCGATGAAGCCCTGGCGTTCGTGCTCGCTCATGCGCCGCTCCTGGCGCCAGGCGGCAATGCCCGGGTCGAGGCGCGCCAGCGCGTTCGCCACCTGCTCCAGGTAGTCGAAGCTGCTGAAGAAGGCCAGGTAGTTGCCGCGCCGTTCGTGGTACTGGCGCGCGATGAGTTCGGCGATCGGCTGGATCGAGGCGGCGCGCCGCTGGTAGCGGGTCGAGATGCCGTGCGCCACGTGGACTTCGAGCTGGCTGGCGCAAAACGGCGACTCGACCTCGACCCAGGCCGTGTCGTCCGGCATGCCGAGCGTATCGAGGCAGTAGTGCCAGGGCCCGAGCGTGGCCGAGAACAGGGTGCTCGAATGCGTGGCCGCGAAACGCGGGCCGAGGAAGGGCGCCGGCACCACGTTGCGAATGCAGATGGTCGAATCGCGCAGGGTGGGACGGTCGGCATCGCGTGCGAGGTCGCACAGCGAGTGTGGTCCGAACGATTCGGCCAGGCGCACGAACTGCATGGCGTCGAAATAGAAGCGCTGCAGGTCGGGGTCGAGCGGGCCGGGAAAGGCGGCCAGGTGTTCGTTGATGGCGCTGCCGGCTTCCTGCAAGGCGTCGACCAGCTTGGACGGCACCTTGTCGAGCAGCTGGTAAGGGGCCGGTGCCGTCTTGTCGACCGCGGTCCAGGCGCGGCCGACGCGCTCCAGCGCCTTCTTGACGCCAGCTGGCGCATCCGCGCGCGCCAGGCGCAGCATCTCGCGATCGAGTTCGGTGCTGTACATCCCGCGCGCCCGGCCGACCAGGTTGTGGGCCTCGTCCACCAGCACGCCGGTCTTCCAGCCGTTGTTCAGCGCGAGCGCGTACAGCATCGCGCTGCCGTCGAAATAATAGTTGTAGTCGCCGACGATCAGGTCGGACCAGCGCGCCATTTCGCTGCCCAGGTAGTACGGGCAGACCTCGTGGCGCAGGGCGACCTCGCGCAGCGCTTCGCGGTCCAGCACCGGCAACCCGGCCGCGGCCGTGCGCGCCGCCGGCAGGCGGTCGTAGAAACCTTTCGCCAGCGGGCAGGATTCGCCATGGCACTCCCTGTCGGGATGCTCGCAAGCCTTGTCGCGCGCGGTCAGTTCGAGCACGCGCAATGGCGCCTGGCTGGCGGCGCACAGCGTCGCGGCGCCATCGAGCGCAAGGCGCCGGCCGGGTGTTTTCGCGGCCAGGAAGAAGACCTTGTCCAGCTTCTCGCGCGGCATGGCCTTGAGCACCGGGAACAGACTGCCCACGGTCTTGCCGATCCCGGTCGGGGCCTGGGCCAGTAGGCAGCGCCCGCTGGCGTTGGCGCGGTAGATGCTCTCGGCGAGCTGGCGCTGGCCCGGACGGAAATCGGCATGCGGGAAGCGCAGCGCGCCCAGCGCTGCGTCGCGCGCCGCCCGGTGCGCCGCTTCGCTGGCGGCCCATTGCGAGAAGCGTTCGCACAGTTGCGCGAAGTGCGTGCCCAGCCAGGCGCTGTCGCGGGTCTCGCGCAGCACCGTTTCGACGCCGCTGCCGATGTCGTAGTAGACCAGGGCCAGGTTGACCGAGTCCATGCCGAGCTCCTGGCACATCAGGTGGCCGTAGACGCGCAACTGGGCCCAGTGCAGCTGGCGGTGGTTGTCGGGAATGGCGTCTACGCGGCCGCGGTGGGTCTTGACCTCTTCGACCAGGTTTTCGTTCGCATCGTAGCCGTCGGCCCGGCCGCGCACGTGCAGGTCGTTCCAGTCGCCCGACAGCGTGACTTCGCTGCGATAGCCGTCGCCGCGCCGGCCGGCGACGACGGCGTGACCGGCAAGGCCTTCCTGGGCGCTGGGGGAGGGGGTAAAGCGCAGGTCGAGGTCACCCTGCTTGGCGGTGAACTCGCACAGGGCGCGTACGGCGATGGTGTAGCTCACGTAATCTCAAGCCGCCAATGACGCCGCCATCCCGGTCGATTCGAGCCACTGCAGATAGCACACCGACACCGGCATGCCATGCGCGGCGCAGTAGTCGATCCAGCGCAGCTGGTTGTCTTGCAGGCGGTCGCCCGGGCCCTTCACCTCAATCATCAGGTAGCGGCCTTCGCCCGGCCAGAACTGGATCAGGTCGGGGAAACCCGTGCGGTTCTCTTTGATGTCGGCCAGGATGCGTTCGCACCACTTGCGCAGGTGGGCCGGCGGGATGCAGGCCAGCGCCAGTTCGATGACGTCGAGCGTGATGCCGTCCCAGTGCACGAACGGCGACTGCAAGCCGGTTTTCTCGTGATAGTTGCGGCGGATCGTGTCGCGATAGCTGCCACTGTCAAGCTCCGCCAGGCAGGCGGCGAATTCAGGCTGCCTGCGCTGGTGGAAGTCGGCGCTGTGCAGGTCGGCCGGACCACGGTGGAAGGGGTGGAAGAAGGCGCCGGGGATGGCGGCGAACACGGCGCGCCAGCACAACAGGCCAAACAGGGTGTTGGCCAGCGCGTTCTCGACATAGAACACCGGTGCGTCGTCCTGATGCAGGTGGCCGCGCACGGCGCCTTCCACCCAGCGTTCGCCATTCGGCGGCGCCAGGCGCAGGTCGATGCGGTCGACGACCGTCTTGCCGCGCGGGGCCAGGCGCGCGTGGCCCAGGCGACGCGCCAGGCGCGGCGCGATACGGGCCAGGTGCTGGCGCTCGGCCTCGTTTTCGGGCGCTGCCTGGGCCAGCGTGAGCAGGGCGTGGGCCTGGTCGAAGCGTTCGTGTTTTTCGAGCACCCGGATTGCGCGGGATCGCGCGCCGGGAAAGCGGCAGCGCGCATAGGCGGCGTAGGCGCCGTCCCAATCCTTCAGTTTTTCGTAGTGCTGGCCGATGTGGAACACGAGCTTCTCGCGCCGGCTCTCGAGCCAGTCGTTGTCGAAGGCGTGCAGGGGCAGGTCGCGCACCACCTCGTCCACGTCCTCGCCGGCGGCAAAGCGTTCGCGGCAGGCGTGCAGCTGCAGGTAGTGGTCGACGTCGACGCGCCGGCGGAAACCGCGCGAGGCCGGCGAGATATCGACGGTCTCGTAGCGGAACAGGCCCAGGTCGGACAGCACGAAATCGGTCCAGCCCTGGTGCAGGTTGCCGAAGAAGACCAGCCGCAGGCGATCGCACAACGGCTTGACCAGGATGCGCCAGGCGACGTCGGGACAGGCCGGATGCCAGGCGGAGAAGCGCCGCGCTGCGGGGAACAGGGGGCGCAGGGCGTCGAGCTGCGCTTCCTTGCGTGCGCTCTTGCGCTGCAATTGCGCGCCGAAGGCGTCGGCAAGCTCGGGCTTGGACAGCAGGTCGAACAACTCGTCGAGGGTAAGCTCGGGGTCGGCCTCGATCCAGCCGGTGCCGAGCAGGTGTCTGGCGGCCTCGACCGGGCAACCGATCTCGGCATAGCTCAGTTTGCTGGCGCGGAACAGATTCCCCTTGCGCATGACCATGCGCACGAACAGCGCGCGCGCGCTGTGCGGAAGGGTGGGGAAGGCGGCCAGGAAGGCGTGTTCGCCGTCGTCGAGCAGGTCGCCATAGCGTTCGCCGATCCAATCGAGAACGCGCTGGAAGTTATCCAGATAATAAAACTCGTTTTCCAACACCCTGATCATGACCAAACGCCCACCTGTACTTATATACAGTATAGCGCTTTCCGGCCGCGATCGCCTGGCAGTTTGCCCGCATCGGCACCGAGCGCGGGCGTTTTTACAACGCTGCTAGCGAGCCGGACGTGTCCGGCAGGGCCCGTCGGCGCAGGCGACGGGCGCCTCGCCTTCGCCGGGCCCGGCGTGGAAGTCGGCGTGGGAGATCACGGCCGAGATCAGGGCGACGTCGCTGTCGTCCTGGGCCGCGCCCGGGCGCGCCGGGTCGACGGTGCGGGGCGGCCGCGAGGACTGGCGCGGCGCTGCTCCTGCCCGGCCTTGCGCCGCCGACGCGCGAAGACGGGCGCCCGCCCCCGCGCGCGGCTCCGGACGCCGTGGCGGGGGCGCCTTGACCTGCGCCGGCGCAAGCCTGGCCGGGGCGGGCCGGGCGGCCGCCGGTTCGAGCAGGCGCAGCGCAGGAACGGGCGCCGGAGCGGGCGGCGCCAGGACAGGCTCCGGAGCAGCCTGCGGCGCCAGGGCGGACGCCGGCGCGGCATCGACGATCAGGGCCGTCGCGGCCGGCGCATGCGCTGGCGGCGCGCTCGCCGCCGCAGGAGGAACTGCCTCGGTACGCGCCATCTCGAGCGGCGCCGGAACGGCGCCTTTCGCCAGCCATGCCAGGGTCGCCGTCAATCCCAGCGCCAGCACGGCCGCCATCCCATACCACGCCAGGCGCGCACCGTTGCCGGCCGCGCCGCGGCGCGCCGGCGCGCGCTCGAGCTTGGCAAGTATGCTGTCTTCATGGCCGCCGCGGCGGGAAGACGACATCAGGTTGGGACGCAGATGGGGATGCATGCGGTTGTCTTGATTTTCGTCTGATGGACGCACGACATTACTCCTAAGATTGGCTTCTCCTGTGCTGATTAGAAACAATCCTGGGGAGTCCGATGCTGATCTTTGTCGCCCTTCTGTACGTTTGTCTGGCATCCGGCCTGGCTTGGCTCGTTCTTTTTCCAGGCGGACAGTCCCTGGTATCGCGCGGCGTGCAGGCCGTGCGGGGCCTGGCCGACCGCGTCGTCAGCGGCCGCGATGCCGCCACGCGCGCCGCCGCGGCCATGCGCGACAGCCTGACCCTGGCGCTACGCGAGCGGGTGCTGCAGGGACTGCGGGAGGGCTTCGTCCGCCACC
Organism: Telluria sp. RT2P19; assembly: GCF_059685725.1. Taxonomy (NCBI): domain Bacteria; kingdom Pseudomonadati; phylum Pseudomonadota; class Betaproteobacteria; order Burkholderiales; family Oxalobacteraceae; genus Telluria; species Telluria sp. RT2P19. The sequence continues at coordinate 46,046 of NZ_JCASIL010000024.1, read as the reverse complement.
GCGTGCTGCTGGCGATCGGCGCGCCGGCGGTCCTGATCCCGTCGCTGCTGGCGCTGGCCCTGAGCAATCCGGCGATGCTGCCGGCGTACGAGGGCAGCGCCGCCTTGCCCGACGAGCAGGTGGCGGCGCTGCTGGCCGGCGAACAGCTGGTGCCGCCGATGGCGCCGCCGCCCGGGGCGTTCACCACGACCGAGGTCGAACTGGTGCGGCCGATGCTGGTCAATGCCAGCCGCAACTGGGGCTTGCTGCATCCCGACTTCAACCAGCGGCTGCTGTTGGCGTTCAAGATCATGAAGGAACAGCACGGCTACGAGATGGCGCTGCTCGAAGGCTACCGCAGCCCGGCGCGCCAGGACGAGCTGGCGGCCGCCGGCGGCCACGTCACCAATGCGCGCGCCTTCCAGAGCTGGCACCAGTTCGGCCTGGCCGCCGACTGCGCCTTCCTGCGCGACGGCAAGCTGGTGATTTCGGAAAAAGACCCATGGGCGATGCGCGGCTACCAGCTGTACGGCCAGGTGACCGAATCGCTGGGACTGACCTGGGGTGGACGCTGGAAGATGATGGACTTCGGCCACATCGAACTGCGGATGCGTGGCGTGATGGGGCGCTGAGCCGGCGTGGGCGCACGGCTGTTGTGCGATTTTCGGAATTTTGGCCGCGTTGCGCAGAGTCAAGCGGCGCCTTGTAGGCGCGTGCGACCATTTCCTGTGAGCTTTTTTTACAAGAGGCCCCGCCATGGCACGACTCTGGAAGTTCCTGACCGACAGCCGCGTGCTCGCCGCGACCGGCATCGCCGTGCTGGCGGCCATCCTGGTGATCGGCGCCGGCCTGCTCGGCCTTGGCGTCGTGTGGGCCGCGATCGCGGCCCTGGCCTTGCTGGCCTGCTGGGGCGTCTGGTGGATGTCGCGGCGCGCGTGGCGCGCGCGCAAGGCGCGCAAGCTGGCCAGCGCCATCGCCGGCGCGGCAGACAAGGATGGCGGAAAGGACGATGTCGCGGTGTTGCGCAAGAACCTGCTGGAGGCGGTCGGCACCATCAAGAGCTCCAAGCTGGGCCTGATGCGCGGCGCGGCGGCGCTATACGAGCTGCCGTGGTACATGGTCATCGGGAACCCGGCGGCCGGCAAGAGCAGCGCCATCGTCCATTCGGGCTTGACCTTCCCGATCCCGGGCAACAAGGCGCTGCAGGGCGTGGGCGGAACCCGCCACTGCGACTGGTTCTTCACCACCGACGGCATCCTGCTCGACACCGCCGGCCGCTATTCGATGCAGGACGACGACCGCGCCGAGTGGTTCGGCTTCCTCGACCTGCTCAAGAAACATCGCCAGCGCGCGCCGATCAACGGCATCCTGATCGCCGTCAGCGTGGCCGAACTGATGGCCGGCCCGGCCACCGTCTCGCACGAGCTGGCGAAGAACCTGCGCACCCGGGTGCAGGAACTGACCGAGCGCCTGGGCGTGCACGCGCCGGTGTATGTGATCTTCACCAAGGCCGACCTGGTCGCCGGCTTCCTCGACTTTTTCCACGACAGCGAGAAGGCCGAGCGCGAGCGCACCTGGGGGGCGACCCTGCGCTACAACCGGCGCAGCACGCCGCAGGACGTGCTGGCCTTCTTCGACGAGCACTTCGACGAGCTGGTCGACGGCCTGAAGGAAATGAGCCTGGCCGGCATGGGCGCCAACCGCAGCACGGCGATGCGCTCGGGCGTGTTTACCTTCCCGCTGGAGTTTGCCGCGCTGCGTACCCCGCTGCGCGCCTTCCTCGCCACGCTGTTCGAGGAAAACAGTTACCAGTTCAAGCCCGTGTTCCGCGGCTTTTATCTCACCAGCGCGCTGCAGGAAGGTAGCGTGCAAGACCTGTCGAGCCGGCGCGTGGCCAGCCGCTTCGACCTGGCGCTGCACGACAGGAAAGGCGGCGAAGGTACTGGCGAGCAGTCCGGCGAGCAGTCCGGCGCGCAGTCGGGCGCGCAGTCGGGCTACTTCCTGCTCGAGTTGTTCGGCAAGGTGATCTTCGCCGACCGCGAACTGGTCAAGCGCTACACCAATCCGGCGGCGGCGCGCTGGAAACTGGGCGCCTTCTTTGCCGCCACCATGCTGCTGGGATGCGCGATGGGCGGCTGGTCGTGGTCGGCCATCGGCAACCGCCAGTTGGTCGCCAACGTCCAGTCCGACCTCGACAAGGTCATGAAGCTCCAGGCCGGCCGCATCGACCTGCAGTCGCGCCTGGAAGCGCTCGAGATCCTGCAAGACCGCATCGAGCAGCTCGAGCGCTACGCCGAGGACAAACCGTGGGCGCTGGGCTTCGGCCTGTACCAGGGCGACAGCCTGGCGCGCAAGCTGCGCGACGAATACTTCGCCGGCGTGCGCGCCGTGATGGTCGAACCGGTCACCGGCGCGCTCGAGACGATGCTGACGGACGTGAACAGCAACGCGGCCGGCCTCGATCCGTCGCGCCAGGTGGCGACGCCGACCGCGCGACCGGGCCAGCCCTACCAGGATGCCTCGCCCACCAATGTCGGTGACGCGTATAACGCCCTCAAGACCTATCTGATGCTGGGCAATAAGGTGCTCGCCGAACCGGGCCACCTGAACGACCAGCTGACCCGCTACTGGCGCGGTTGGCTGGAAGCGAACCGCGGCAGCATGCCGCGCGAGCAGATGATCCGTAGCGCCGAGCGCCTTATGACCTTCCACCTGTCCCACATCGACGATCCGGCCTGGCCGCAGGTCAAGACCAAACTGGGCCTGCTCGACACCAGCCGCGAACACCTGCGGCGGGTGGTGCGCGGCACACCGGCGCGCGAGCGCGTGTTTGCCGACATCAAGACCCGCGCCGCCACGCGCTTTCCGGCGGTGACCGTGGCGCGCATCGTTGGCGAGCAGGATGCGGCCCTGGTGGCCGGCAGCCACGCCGTCAGCGGCGCCTTCACCCGCGCGGCCTGGGACAAGTTCGTGCTCGACGCGATCCGCGACGCCTCCAGCAAGGAACTGAACACGGTCGACTGGGTCCTCAAGACCACGGCGCGCGATGACCTGACGCTGGAAGGCAGCCCGGAGCAGATCCAGAAGGCGCTGATCGACTTGTATAAAGCCGACTATGCGCGCGAGTGGACCAGGTTCGTGCAGGGCGTCGCGATCGCCGACCTGCGCGGCTTCGACGCCAGCGTGCAGGCCATGAACCGCCTGGGCGACCCGCAGGCTTCCCCGATCGCCAAGCTGCTGCGCACGATCCACGAGGAGACGGCCTGGGACAACCCGGGCGGGTTGCGCTCGCCCGCCGGAAATACCGAGCGTGGCGTCATGGCGTGGTTCAGGCAGGTGATCCTGCGGCGCGCGCCGTCCGATGCGCGCACGCTGGCCGACTCGGTCGACCCGTCCCAGCTGCTGGCCCAGCAACAGCAACAGCAGCAAGGACAGGGCAGCGGCCCTATCGGCCGCGAATTCGCCGGCGTGGCGCGCCTGGTCGGCGCCAGGGAAAAGGAAGCGTCACTGATGACCGGCTATCTCGACGCCCTGTCGCGCCTGCGCACGCGGCTCAACGCCTTGAAGAACCAGGGTGACCCCGGACCGGGCGCCAAGCAGTTCATGCAGCAGACGCTGGAAGGCAGCGGTTCCGAACTTGCCGATGCCCTGCGCTACGTCGACGAGCAGATGCTGACCGGGATGAGCGACAGCCAGAAACAGGCCTTGCGTCCGCTATTGGTGCGCCCGCTCACGCAGACTTTCGCCATGATCGTGCTGCCGTCCGAGGCCGAGATCAACAAGACCTGGCAGGCGCAGGTGGTCGAGCCCTTCGGTCGCACCCTGGCCACCAAGTACCCGTTCGCACAGGATGCCGGCATCGAGGCCACGCCGGGCGAGATCGGCCAGGTGTTCGGCCCGGAAGGCGCGGTGGCCAAGTTCGTCAACACGGCCATGGGTCCGCTGGTGGTGCGGCGCGGCGACGTGCTGGCGGCGCGCACCTGGGCCGACATCGGCATCTCGCTGGCGCCGCAGGCGGTGGCGTCGTTCCCCGGCTGGGTGGCGCCGCTGTCGAACAACGGCGTCGCCGCCGGCGGCGCGGCCCAGACGGTGTTCCAGGTGCTGCCTCTGAGCGCGCCCGGCACGCTCGAATACACGCTCGAGATCGACGGCCAGCAGCTACGCTACCGGAACACGCCGCCGGCCTGGAGCAATATGGTTCATCCGGGGCCACAGGGCCTCTCCGGCGCCCGGGTCACGGCGGTGACCTTCGACGGCCGCGCGGTGGAATTGTTCAATCAGCCCGGCCAGTTCGGCCTGCAGCGCCTGCTCGAGTCGGCCCGGCGCACGCGCAAGGACGGCGGTGTGTTCGAGTTGCGCTGGACGGCGAATAACGTGTCGGTGGCGGTCGACCTGAAGATCGTCAGCAGCCCGCAGTCGAACGGCGGCGGCCAGGGCCAGGCCCAGGGCTTCCGCGGCCTGCGGCTGCCGCCGGCCATCGTCGGGCGTTATGAGCCTTCGCCGGAGCCGGCGCCGGCGCTGGCCAGCGCGGGAGCGCAATGATGCGGGCGGACCGCATCGGCTACTTCGGCAAGGTGCCGGCGCGCGCCGATTTCGTCAAGCTGGCCCACGACCCGGCCGTGATCGGCATGCTCGACGCCTGGCTGGCGCAGGTGATGACCCTGCTGCCATCGGATGCGCGCTGGCGCTTCCACTACGACGCGATGGCGCCGGTCAGCTTCGCCCTGGTCGGTCCGGCGCGCCACCACGCGGTGGCCGGTCACCTTCTGGCCAGCCGCGATCAGTCGGGGCGGCGCTTTCCCTTCCTCGCCACCCGCACGCAGGCGGTGGCCGATCCGGCGGCTTTTGTCGCGCGCTGTCCGCTCGCCTTCGCGCCACTGTGGATGTTCCTGGAAGAGATCTGCCCCAAGGTGCTGCGCGAAGGCGATCCGGCGACCTATCTGCAGGCGATCGCCGACAGCGCGATCGAGCTCGGGGACGAGGCGGCGCTGGCGTGCTGGATGGAGCAAGGCACGCTGGCCTCGCTCGACACCTTGCTGGAGCGCTGTGGCGCAGCGCGCCTGGTGCTGGCGCTCGGACTGCTGTTGCAGCCGGTGATGCACAGCCAGCCGGCCGAGCTGCACAAAAGCCTGGTGCTGCCGCTGCCGCACGATGCCGCGGCGCGCTATCCGGTGGCGGCCTTCTGGCTCGAATTGATCGCCCCTTTCCTGCGCCGCGCGAAATTCGACCTGGCGCTGTTCATCACGCGCCAGGAAGGGCGGCCGGTGCTGGTGGTGGGTTTTTGCGCGGCGCTGGCCGAGACCCTGCGCGCGATGATCGACCCACTGGTCGGCGCCGAGTTCCAGGTGCGGCTGGTGGACACGGACTGGATCGACGAACAGCTGCAGTTCGACGCCGACGTGCGCCAGCTAGCGAGTCACCTGGCCCAGCCCGACCTGCCGCTGGCGCTGGCGCGCGAGCTGTTCATGAAGACCTTCATTGGAGCCTGACGTGAAACCTCGCATCCTCGTGCCCATGTTCGCATGCATGTTCGGGTTCAGCGCCGTCCTGCCGCCGGCGGCGGGGACGCCGCCCGTCGCCGAGGCGCCGGTCGTGGTCAGCGGCATGGTGGCCGACGAAGCCACCAAGGCCGCGCTGCTCGAGCGTCTGCGCACCGTGTATGGCGCCCCGCGGGTGGTCGACCAGCTGTCGGTCGGCGCCGTATCGACGCCGGCCAACTGGAACAACTACGTGGGCAGCCTGATCGGACCGAACCTGCGCCTGGTGAAGGATGGCCAGCTGAAAGTGGAGGGCAACCGTGTCAGCCTGCGCGGCGACGTGGCCAGCGAGGCACAGCGCCAGCAGATCGCCGGCGCGATCGCGGCCAGCCTGAATCCGACCTATACGGTCAATAACGGCCTGCGCGTGAACGTGTCGCAGCAGGGCGTGCTGGACGCGGCGCTGGCCAACCGCATCATCGAGTTCGAATCGGGCCAGGCGAGCCTGACGCCGGCCGGCACCGGGGTGCTGGACCAGATGGCGGACGCGCTCAAGAAGCTGGGTGGCGTGAAGGTCGAGGTGATCGGCCACACCGACAATGCCGGCTCGCGCGCCGCCAACCTGTCGCTGAGCCAGGCGCGCGCCGAGGCGGTCAAGGCTTATGTGGTGGGCCAGGGCATCGCCCAGGAATCGATCGCGGTGTCGGGCGAGGGACCGGACCGGCCGGTGGCCGACAACCGCACGCCCGAGGGCAGGGCGCGCAACCGGCGCATCGAGTTCAAGGTGATCCAGTAGGGTCTGGACGGCGCCTTGAGCAAATAGTCTCGCGCCGCGCGCACGGCAGCCCGCGCCGTACGCACGCGGCCCTCGCTCTACGTACGTAGCACTGCGCCCCTGCGCACGTAGCCCGCGCCCTGCGCCACGTCATTTCCGCGTAGGCGGGAATCCAAGGAATGTGCGCGGCCGGAACCAGAATTCCGGCCTGCACGCAGACCTGGATCCCCGCCCGCGCGAGAAAGACGGGCATCTGCTAACTGAAAAACTGGATCACGGCAGGGTGATGGTCACATGCGCCGTCTTCGGCGGCAGCTTGACCAGATCGTTGTAGTGCGTCAGCGCGAGCGCGGATTCCTTGCCCAGCACTGTGCGAAAGCCAAGGTAGGCCCCCATCCCCGCCAGCGTGAATACCGCGGCCAGCACCCACAGCGACAGGTCGCTGCGCAGCCGGTTGACCACCTGGTCGGGCCGCCCGGCATGCGGCGCGAAGCCGCGCGTGCGGCCGCGCATGCGGGCGATCTCGTCGCCCAGGCGCGCCACCAGGTAGTCCAGCTTGTCCTTGCCGTCCAGCGCATAGCGGCCCTGGAAGCCCAGCAGCAGGCACATGTGGAAGACCTCGAGCGCCTCGACCTGCTGCGCGCCTTTCGCGCGCAAATCCTCCAGCCGGTGGAAGAAGTGCTCGCCGGCGAGCTGGTCGCCGAATATGCGCAGCTGCAGGGGGCGGGTCTCCCAGGCCTCGCGTACTTCGTAGGTCGAACGCAGGATGATCTCGTCCACCGCCGAGCAGTAGGCATACTTGGCCGCGCTCACGTCCTCGGCGGCGATGCCGAGCGCCTTGGCGCTGCGGTCGACGTCGGCCAGGAAGGCCGTCATATTGTCGGCGAAGGCGCCCTTGTCCTGCGGGCCGCAGCCGTTCTTGAGCAGGAACAGCGCATGGAAGCCTTCGTACATGATGTCCACCAGCCGCTGGCGCCGGTTTGCGGTGTCGCCCTTGTGCGCAGCGCGGCGCTCGACGAAGGCGCTCATGCCGACACCGCGATCAGCTCGAGGCGCAACTCGCGCACGCCGTTGGGCACATACACCGCGATCGACTGGGCCTTGAGCATCGCGTCGTACAGCGCGCCGCGGCCTTCCAGCACGAAGTAACAGGTGTCCGGCCGCACCGGAATCGCGCTCGGCACCTGCGGCGCGTGCACCAGCTTCACGCCGGGCAGCGCCGACAGCACGAACTGGTCGACGTCCTCGGGAGCGCCGATCTTGAACTGCAGCGGCACCGCCTCGACCAGGCGCAGCGCCGGCATGTCGGCCGCCACCGCGAGGTACAAGGTGGTCTGGGGATTGATGCGGCCCGAGTCGAGTGCGCCGAGGTAGTAGGACGGACGGTCCTTGTGCAGGGCGATGGTGAAGTAGCGCGATGAAATCACGGTGTCGAGGAGATCGCGGATGATGCCGTCCAGGCGCGCGAATTGCGGGCCGGGATCGGCGTGGACATAGGAAGGCAGGTCTTCGAGACGGTAGTTGCGCGAATACGTCATCAGGCCGCCAGCCAGCTCCAGCATGGCGCCGTACAGGCGTTCGGGATGCAGCTCGCGATGGTGCAGGTAATGGGCCAGCGCCGCGTAGCCCGCGCTGGCCGTGTGCAGCAGCCAGAACGCGGACACGTCGCCGCCGCGGATCTCGACCACGTTGCGGCTCGGCTCGCGCAGGTCGCCATACAAGGCGCCGACCTTGGCCAGCAGTTTTTCCATCAGCCGCGCCAGCCCGAGGTACAGGCCGGCGCCGGGGCTGCCGACGGCGTCGATCGACAGGCTGGGCGGGACGAAGCCGGGATCGATCTCGAAGCCGCCAGTGGCCACGCGGCGCAGGCGCAGCAGCGGAAAACTCTCGTAGGCTTCGAGCGGCTCGCTGTCTGCCACCAGGCGCAGCGCCTTGCGCAGGTAGGTCACCGGGGCGTCGGCGGCCTGGGTGTACAGGTCCTGGGTCTCGCGCTCGATGCGCCCGAAGCGCACCTCGACCGCTTCCAGCGCATCGAGGCCGTTGGCGCAGTTGTCGCCATGCGTGCGCAGCGCCGGCAAAGCGGCGTGGTAGGTGACCGTCTGCAGCGCCGGCGGCAGGTCGCCCAGACGCACCTGCGGCGGCAGCACGTCGGCGCCCGGCGCGCGCACCACTTCGCCGTCCGGAAACAGCAGCGACAGCTCGTCGATGCGCAGGATGTCGCTGCGCAGCGCGTCGAGATCGACCGCCAGCTTGCGCACCCCCCAGCAATAGGGATGCAGGGCGCAGGCGGTCTGGTTCAAGCGCGCCTCGTGATAACGGTCCTGTTGCTGGAAGTGCTGGGGCCGCAGGAACAATCCCTCGCCCCACAAGACCTTGGATGGCATGCTCACATTGCCTCCCTCGCTTTTCTGAAAGAACCAGCTTGCAGGAAAGTTGCAAACGACTATTGACAGCGCACAGAGGGCGGTGCCGCGGAGTAGCCGGTCGTGGTCGATCCCACGCTCATCGCACAGGCCAGCAGGCCGATGTTCAGGCCATCGCGTTCGGCGTCGATGCTGCTCACCGCCGTGCGCCAGCGGCCGGCCGCCGGGGTATGGAACAGGGCCACGACGCCCAGGTGGCCGGCTTCGCGCGCCACTTTTTCGGTCACCTCGTAGCGCTGGCCCGGCATCAGCATGATCTCGCGCACCTCGACCAGGTCGGCGCCGAGGCTTTCGCGCTCGAGCCGCGGATCGAGGAAGGTCGCATACGGCGCGCCTTCGAAGGCATTCTTCTGGCGCAGCTTGTACAGCCTCACGGCCAACGCCAGCGGCTGGCCGCCGGCGTTCACATTCAGGCGCGTGGCGGCGTGCAGCTTGAGCGGGACGTTGCGCGGCGGCTTGTGCGATTCGGCCAGCTCGGGCGGCTTGCGCAGGCCGGCCGCCTCCAGCGCCCCATTGGCCAGCGGCGCCAGCGCGGCGCCGCCGCAGCCGGCCAGCGCGGCCGCCACGACCAGCAGGCTCATGCGGTGGGACATCGTCATCGCCATACTCCTCGCAGTTGTTCTCACGCATCAGCGTTGGATTGAATCCCATCCGCGACGCGCCGCGCTGACATCGCGCAAACGTAAGCGAGTTGCAACGGCGCCCGGTAACGGTCTCCTGTTGAACTCGCTTTTCATTGACAGTGCACAACTTCTCGGAAAGCCCGATGCGAATAATGGGGGCTCGTTCACCCACTGGAGAGCCGAACATGATCCGCAAACGCCTGATACCCCTGCTGGTCGGTGTCGCCGCCCTGGCCGGGTGCGCCACCGATGGCACCGACGCGACCGCCAAGCGCGCCGTCGTGTCCCAAAACATCTATGCCGAAGCCGATGCCGCACTCGCTGCGGGGCAGAGCGAGAAGGCCGTGGACCTGCTCAGGATGGCCAGCGTGGCGCATCCGGTCGACAAGAAACCGTGGGTGCGCATGGCCCAGATCCGCTTCGACGCGACCCAGTACGGCGACGCCATCAGCAGCGCCCAGGAAGCGCTGGCGCGCGACCCCGACGACACCCTGGCCTACAGCATCCTCGCCGTCAGCGGCCTGCGCGTGGCCAGCAAGGCCCTGGCCGACCTGACCCGCAAGAACAATCTGCAAGGGTCGGTGCGTAGCGAAGCCCAAGACCTGGCCAAGCTGCTGCGCACCAGCCTGGGTGAAGAGGTGCTGGTCGCGCCGCGTCCGGCCGCGCGCCCGACCCCGTCCCGCAAGACGCCGACCCCGTCCGCCGTCGCGGCGCCGCAGCGTCCGGCCGCCAGCAGCGGCAATCCGTTCGACGTGCTGAAGTGATCCACCCACCGGGAGTCGACATGGCCAAGAGCGAGAGCGTACAAAAACGCTTGCAGAAGGTGCGCGCGCCGCGCGTGCAGATGACATATGACGTCGAGATCGGCGACGCGATCGAGAACAAGGAGCTGCCCTTCGTGGTTGGCGTTGTGGGCGACTTCGGCCTCGATCCCAAGTCCGAGAAGAAGCGCCTCAAGGACCGCAAGTTCGTCAACGTCGATGCCGGCAATTTCGACGAGGTGCTGGGCGGCGTCGCTCCCGTCGCCACCTTCAAGGTCGAGAACCACCTGTCGCCGGAAGGCGGCCAGTTCGGTGTACAGCTGCAGTTTCGCAAGATGGATGACTTTCGCCCCGAATCCGTGGTGCGCCAGGTGGCGCCGCTGGCCGGCCTGCTGGAAGCGCGCACCAAGCTGGCCGACCTGCGCAACAAACTGGCCGGCAACGACAAGCTCGAAGACATCCTGACCGAGGTGCTGGGCAATACCGAAAAACTCGATAGCCTGCGCAAGGCGCGCGGCGACGACGAAAGGGGAGAGTGAGATGGCGGCGGTACTCGAATCGACCAAGGCTGCAGGTGTTGCGACCTCCGCCCCCGAACTGGACGCCTCGCTGCTCGACCAGATCGTCGAGGAGAGCCGCGTGGCCGCGTCCAGCAGCGAGCACGAACGCGCGCGCGACCTGATCTCGGAACTGGTGACCCAGGTGATGCAGGGGACGATGGTCATTTCGTCGAACCTGTCGGCGACGATCGACGCGCGCCTGGCGGAGCTGGACCGGATGATCTCGGACCAGCTCTCGGCCATCATGCACGCGCCCGAGTTCCAGGCACTGGAACGCAGCTGGACCGGCCTGGGTTACCTGGTCAGGAACAGCACCACGAGCGCCAACCTGCAGATCCGCATGCTCAATGCCAGCAAGCGCGAGCTGGTCAAGGACTTCCAGTCGGCCATGGAGTTCGACCAGAGCACCATGTTCAAGAAGATCTACGAGGAAGAATTCGGCACTTTCGGCGGCGCGCCCTACGGGACACTGATCGGCGACTTCGAGATCTCGCGCCAGCCCGAGGACATCTACTTCCTCGAGCAGATGTCGCATGTTGCCGCCGCCAGCCACGCGCCGTTCATCACCTCCAGCAGCCCCGGGCTGTTCGGGGTCGAGGGCTTCGGCGACCTGGGCCGGCCGCGCGACCTGGCCAAAGTGTTCGACACCGTCGAATACGCGAAGTGGAAGGCGTTCAGGGAGTCGGAGGATTCGCGCTACGTCGGCCTGTGCCTGCCGCGCTTCCTGGGCCGCCTGCCGTATCACCCGGCCGACGGCATGACCACCGAGGGTTTCAACTACGTCGAGGATGTGGACGGCAGCGACCACTCCAGATACTGGCAGTGATAGAATGCTGCATCAACTTCACTTTCAGACTTTCCATGATCAAGGCATACAACTACGCGAGGTTCAGCAGCGACATGCAGCGCCAGGGAACTTCAATTAAGCGTCAGCAGGACGCCGCGAGGGAGTGGTGCAAGAAGAACGAAGCGGAGCTTGTGGAAGAGTTTGCCGACGAGGCCATCAGCGCGTTTCGGGGCGTCAATCAGGAAGATGGTGCGTTGGGCGTGTTCATAGCCATGGTTGACGCTGGGAAGATCGAGCCAGGGTCGTACCTCGTCATTGAGCACTTCGACAGGATGAGCCGTGACGATCCATGGAACGCGGTGACATTGCTGAAGAAGCTCGTCAAGGACAAGGGCATCCGCGTGGTTACACTCAAGCCACGTCCTGCCGTCTACGACAGCAACAGTACAGGTACGGACTTGCAACGAGCACTCGGGCAGATGGACGCCGCCCATGCTGAGAGCGAGAACAAGAGCGGTTACGGAAAGAGTGAGTGGTTGAAGCGCTTCAAGCAGGCCCGAGAGTCGAAGCATCACGTAGGGGCCGCAGTAAGCAAGTGGCTCGTACTCAAGGACGAGAAGGACAGGACGCCACACGAAACTGCTTACGAATTGTGTCCTGTGCGAGCGCCAATTGTGAAGGAAATCTTCGATCTGTACGTAACCGGGCATGGCAACATCAGGATCGCAAAGATTCTTAACGAGCGTAACGTACCGAGATTCGGACGAGGTGTAACGTGGCAAGTCAGCACCATCGGGAAGATCATCAAGAGTAAGGTTGCCATAGGCGTATTTGAGCCTGATGACGGTGGGCCAGCGATTCCCGACTACTTCCCGGCTGTGGTGTCGGAGGAAATATTCAACCGGGCGAACCGGGCAGTTGTGCAGCGTCGGACGTGCAAGATCACCCGACAGGCAGCGGTGTTCAACGTGTATCAGAAGGTGGCACGATGCGGAGCCTGTGGTAGCTCGATGCACTTGCTGCCGCGTGGTGCCAAGTACCTCATGTGCAGCCAGAAGCGCTACAGCCAGTGCGACGGAGCGAAGAATGTCCGGCTTGACGAAGGCGAGGAAGTGTTGAAAGCGATCCTTCCGTACCTGGAGTCGATGAGCCTAGTTGACGATGATCCAGACAAGCTGGAGCGAGAGTTACAGGTGCTGGAGAACCAGCACACGGAAGCGAAGCAGCGGTACGACTCGTTATGGGATCAGGTTCGCAGGAACCCAACCTCGGACATGCTGGTCGGGCTGGCGCTTGAGGTCGAGACGGAAGTACGAGCGCTGGAGGAAAGCAAGCGTGCCAAGGTCGAGGAAATGGCAAGCGTCAAGGCTACGGACCACCGGGGCTTCATGGCGAAGCTGGACTTCAGCGATGAGGCAGTACGTCAACGTGTGAACGCCCTTCTGATGCGTCTGAAGATCACCGTACATATGGCTCAAGGCTACGTGGTTGCGCAGAACGGCATTCCTCAGTGGGCGTTTGCCGTGGCCGATGGGAAAATCGGCTACATGCCACTAGAGTGCACGTCGCCCGATGACATTAAAGGCTCACAGGCGGTCATACCCGGCCTTGTAGGCTCGATCAGGAAGGGAAGTTACTGGACTACGGTTCGGATGACTGAGCCGTCGCCATGGGGCGTTACGTCGCCCGTACCGGACATCGAGGAAGGAGCGGAGTACGTACTGGACGATGGCGAATCAGCCTACGGAATCACCCAGCAGTATTACGATCCTGAGGCAGAAGCGAGCGAGATTGTGTACCGTGAAGTTCCTTTGACGTTGCCGGAGGACTAACACCGTACGAGCTGTAAGTACTCTTAGAGATATTCGCCATTGGCGATAGTTAGTAAGGTGCCATTGGCATATCTCTAAATTTGACCTTACCTCCTTCCCTCGTTCGCTTACGCTCACTCGGGAAGTTCTTATTATTCTATTACTACTTATTATTAAAGTAATAAGTTGTTCTGTACCTTCGGTACTTATATACTTATGTTCCCTCGCTCGCTAACGCTCGCTCGGGGCGGTATCGTAGCAGCTATCTTTCCACCGGTCAAGTCTTTTGTTTCCGCACAATCCGGGCGAAGCACCGGAAGGAGTAGCTTCCACGGCTCAGTCTGGACTAAAGGGTATTGTCGCGTAGAATTCAGACAGCACTCCCCTCCAACTCGCCAAAGGCGTGAAATGTCTAGCGATCTTCCTACCCCGTACGATAGGCAAGACCATGTGACAGCTGCTTACGTGAACGCTGCCTTGAAAATCTGCGCTACGCTGGGTGTAGAGCGTGCAGAATCGCTACTGCGTGACCAGGATGTCCCGGCTGATGTCATTGATCGAGTTCTGAGGCAACCTGCGCTCGTACGTAAGGTGGAGCCGCATCAAGAGTTGTGGGATGCCACTGTGGAGCGCTGGTCGCTTGAGAAGTACGCAAGCAGTCCGAAGAAGTGACAGCGGTTCGTACACTTTGTTCGGCCAGGAACACTCTCCAGGGCGAATTTTGAAAAAACGAAAATTTCAGAGTGGGCCTGTCGGCCTGGGGGAGTTACCACGGAGAAATAATATCCGGGGGTGTCCAGCGTGGCTTAACCGGGTTTGCCACTGGTACAGAAACCTGTCAATATCCTGCGAAATATCGAAATGGCAGTACCGCCCAGGACCGATTTAAAGGTGTCTGAGAGGTGTCAGGAGCTATTCAGGCTATGTCGGTATCAACCGACGCCGTAAAACGCTTCCTGTGGCGTCTCATGCGGCCTGCGCTGCCTTCATCAACCGGGAAACGGTCGATTTGTGCCATTCGCCGCCGTTCAGGGTCTTCTCACCACGCCGGGTCAGCTCTGCTGCTACTTGGTTCAGGGTCAATCCCTGGGACTGGAGCTGCTGGATGCTCGGGGCCATCTTGGCTACGAACTCAGCGGCACGGGCCGCGTTGCTGGCGTTGCCCTTGGCACGGGCCACTACGATGGCCTGCGGGTCTTTGTGCTGGATCGCTCCCAGCTTCACACCACGCGCTTTCAGAGCGGCCAGGGCTTCCTTGGTCCGGGTGCCGATCATCCGGCGTTCCTGTTCGCCCATCGCTGCATGGATGTGGAGCATGAAGTTGTCAACGTCCGCACCGAGGTTCGCTACCAGGAACGGGACACGCTGGGCCATGAGCGTGGCAATGTAGGCCACATCACGGGACAGTCGGCACAGCTTGGACACCATCACGGGCGCTTTCAGTTTCTTCGCCAGGGCCAGGGCTTCCTTGAGGGCCGGTCGGCTGTCGCTGTCCAGGGCGGCGCTCATCGCTTCAATGAACACGCCTGCTACCTCGTATCCTTCGGCTGCTGCGAACTTGTCCAGGGCAGCGCGTTGAGCTTCCAGACCGAGGCCGCTCGTTTCCTGTTCCTTGGTCGAACACCGGATGTAGAAAACTGCTGGCTTCATGGTTGGCTTTCGGTCGTTGGCTGGCTGTTGCGACCATTATACGACCGTTTAGTGGTTGCAACAAGACTCCTCAGTGTGGAAAATTAGCTACTGTGCAATAATTGCGCATTGACAACTAGTTGTTTTAACTTTAATTTATGTTGGTGTCGTATCAATTTGAGGCGGCCTTACCCTTGATATAGGAGACAACATGAACTTTACCCCTGGAGAGCGCGAATACTTGGACTGGATGCGAATGCTATCCACAGATAACGTAGGGAACGAAATCTTTGTTGGCTTGACGCTGAATGAGTCGGAAGAGTATTACAAGTTCAGTAGGCCAATGTATAGGTTCCACGGTGACAGCGAAGCACAGGAACGTTATCTCGCACTCAATGAAAAGATGCAGAGAGCACGATTCGCAGTAATGGCGCAGAAATAGCGGACCGAGAGGATAAATCTCCACGTCATTGAACGAACTCGCTAAAATTCCACTAAACATACTGTACACAGGAAACAAATGACTATTACTGCAAATCAGGCGAAACACCAAGTAACCGGAATGATCCGAGCGCTAGAAAAACTCCCGGCCAAAGAACGTGAAGTGCGGCCGTCTTCAACGTTCGCTCGAAATTATAACAGCGTACTAGTGCTGTCAAAGGAAGCAATGGCCGATGTCGATGAACGGCGTTGGCCTCCAAGCGTTGAGGAAACATTCTGCGATGCACGTTATACCGAGATTCACGCCTTTTTAGAGCAGATCAGCGCAATTTTGTCTGAAGGTTACGATCACGGTCTGTGACGATCTATTTGCGCACTGCCTGGGCCAACCTTGCTACCATCTTGGCGTCGAGAGTCGATGGACTAACCTTCGGGGCCGCTTGCGCTGGCCTATGCGCTATGTAGCATCCGGGGTCTGGATCGCTCCATCGGCGCGCTGGAACTCTTGGAGTGGCCATCTGTGCCGCTACTAGGTTGGATGGTGTCGGCGTTGCCTGGGCTTGCTTGGCTTGGCGCCTACGAAGTGATTCGATCATGTTGTTCCTTTTCTTTGTGGTGTGGTGTAGAGTTGGTGAACATTGAGAAAAGCTGAGGGTGAATAAATGGGTGATGAAAGCAGTAGCACAACGTCGGATGTAATTAATGCGGTTGCAGCGGTAGCTAAAGAAGTCCCCATTTACCCGGACATGGTGCAGCCGGCTGCACAGGAGTTAGGTAAAGGACTTCTCACCGTCGCTAAAACTGTGAATCTTGCGCTTGCACCGTTAGAAGGCGTTATATGGGGATTCGACAAGATCAAAGAGAAGTTTTTCCCTAAGGTCGAGGCACGCCTTAGGAATGTTCCTCCAGAGAACATCATTACTCCACAAATTAGCGTGGCCGGCCCTATTATCGAAGCATTGCGCTATGCCGGGTCAGAAGAGAAGTTAAGCGACTTATATGCGAATTTGTTAGCCGCATCTATGGATAAAGATAGTGCTACTAAAGCACATCCCGCTTTTACCGAAATTATTAAGCAACTGACTCCCGATGAGGCGAAGATCGTCGATATGTTTCCTCGGACACGATATATGCCGATAATTGATATTAAACGGATCGAAAGTGTCGAATCTGGGCTTACTTCCTCTTATGCGGTACTGTTGTCAAACTACTCTATCCTGGGCGAGCAAGCTGGATGCGAACATTTAGATTTGGTGCCTGCATATCTTGATAATCTAGTTCGACTGGGACTCGCAGAAATTCCTGACGACAGACACTATACCGCAGAAGGAATATACGACGAACTGGAAAACTCCAATAAAGCTCAGGCATATAAGAAGGCTATTGAAGATGATGGTAAATATAAATGTGAGTTTGGCAGAAAGTTTCTGCATATAACGGCGCTAGGAAAACAGTTTGCGAGTGTGTGCGTTGCGTCTAAATCTTGATAGCTGGATTAAGCGACTGTACATAGTTTACGAAATTTCCAATTGGAGTTGTAGCATTCCCGCAAATCGACATAGGCTAAACGCTTGAACGCCTTGCTTAAAAATCCTTCCAAGCGTTTCTGCATCAGGATTTCGAGTAAACACAATCGCATACTGAGGTGAGCCAACAGTTGATTGAACAATTGCATGTTTCGGTGCGGCATGATTCCATTGATTTCTAGTCTGATGAAATGTGGGGGATTGCCGTAGGCGAAATGGTTCGATCCGATTATAAGCATTCTCTGCTTTCGCTTTGCTGGTCTTGCCATTCAAATGGCTATCCTTGATTTCGATATATAGGTCCAGGCCAGGATGGTAGAAGTCAGCCATAGCTCTAAATTCTGTGCCTTCTTTGTCTAGGAAGCTGTACGGCATGAGTTTATCGTTCTGGTGAATACACCCAAGTGGGAGTAGTATCTCTGCTGCTTTCTGTTCTGGCGATTTGTAAGCCATGTGATTTTTCCTTTCATTCCTCAGTGCGGAAAAGATCGCACTTCGTATTAATGGTGACGGTGCTTGCACTATTGCACCCTTTGCACTTTGCGTAAGTCGTTGATTAGAAAGGGGGATTTGCTACGTGTGACTCTTGCACTGCCCTTGCACGACTATTGCGCAACCCTTGCACTTGATCCGGCCTCACATTCATTGGATAGTAATACATGGGCCGCTCGCCATCGAATTGAATCTGCGATTTTGTATATCCAAGTTTTGACATGATATGTGGAACGTGGGCAGGTTTTACTTTCGTCAATCCGGCAGCAAGCAAAGCGTCCTGAAGCTCTTTAAGTGTGAACGCTACATTATCTTTGATAAAGCCTGCTGTAAATTCTTCGTGTGGATTAACGCTCAGTGCCACCATTGCCTCTAGTGCCCTGGATTTCGGTGCGCGCTTGTGGTTGAAATCGGCAAGATCGTATTGCATAAACCAGTTATAAACTCTGTCCAGTGCGCCTTTGCTTTTAATCCATGCATCAAGGCGAGAGATGAACTGTTGTGTTTCCGATCCATCCACCCTGTGAATCAAACGATCAAAGACAAGCCAGCGGCGCTCGTCTGGATCAAGGTACAAAGGTCGAGCTTCGTTGGACGCCAGAATGAAGCGGGTATAGCTCGGAACCATTTTACCTTGCGCAAATTTATGTTCAACGTATTGGCGTTCCTCAGATAGAATCGACTTCAGCTTTGTTTGTGTGGCGTCACTTGAGGTCTTGCAATCGTCGAGAAGGACGAGGTAGCTAGTTTCAAGCATCGTGGAAAACCTACCCATTACCTTCTCATACGAAGCTGCGATTTCAGTATGTAGAAGTAGCGGTTGCAGTACGGACTCAATCAAATAACCTTTACCAGTGCCGGGATCGGAAGGCCAAAGCAAGTGGTAGGATGGTCGCTCAGAAGGTCGCTGGAAAATGTGTGCGATCCACTGCAAGGCTTGATGACGTTGGATTGGATCGCCGATCAAGCGCTCCCAATATTCATGCCACAACGGATCGACATCACTTTCTGTAGTTGTCGGCACATACTTCTTGCATATATTAACGTAGCTCAATCCTGATTTAGCATCGGTCGAATACGCACCACCCGATGGGTCGAATTTATGCCCCACAACGTGTGTCAGAGTGCGCATGATATAGTTAGCGCCTGGATACGCCACATTGTGACCGTTCGCATCACACCATTTGTCAAAATCGTTCTGGATGAAAACTGGGTAAAGCATATCGCCAGTGTAACGATTAAAGAGTCGAGTTTGATTTGAGGCGCTGTCATCAATCTTGCAGAAACCTCGTTCTTTCAGGTACGTTACATACAGTTTAATCAGCGCCTTATCGGCAGCATTAATTGGTGTTGTTGGTGTTGTTGGTGTTGTTGGTTGGTTCTGCATTTTTTTCCTTTGAATTGACTGTGCCACTGATGGCAAAAGATTGAATGATTTTCGATACTGACGTTTCGCTGCTGCGTGCCATTTCTTGAAGCTGTGCCCAAACCGAAGCAGGTAGATACACGTAGCTTCGTTCGATTGCGCTTCCGTTCGACGCTGTCAGCTTCTGACGGTTGGTATTAGGAATACGGCGTACATTCATTCCGACTCCTTCCATGCACGGCTATAGCCTGACAGAGCGGTTTCAATTACATCACGGGCGCTCATGCCGGTATGCTTGGTCATGGCACGTAGCAGGCTCAGTGCATGATCTGAGAGTGATACGGACCGGCTCTCCGTAATGCGGAATTCATTTGCTGCTTGGTCTGTCATATACATAGTTCTTCCTTCGATAGTGACGAAAGCGCAGACGCAACGGTAGCTCCAGGTGGGGGCCGGATTACGGTCTGCGGATTCGATTGTTTGCTACTGGTGCCGGGGTCGGCGGGGATGCGCTCCTGCTACGGAGGCAGGGTCTTACTGGGCGGCGGTGATACGAGCGCGCTCTTCTGCGACTTGAGCACGGACGCGGATTACTTCTGCTTCGGCCAGAGCTTCGACTGCTGCAATGCGAGCGTCCAGTTCAGCTTGCGCCTGGGCTGCGATGCGGCGTGCGGCTTCCTCGGTGACTCGCTTTTCAAAGCGTGCCGTCTCTGCTGCTTGCTCACGGGCGATGCTCTCTTTTGCGCGTTGAACAGCCAGCGCCAGCGGTTCGCCCAAGCAAAGCGTGATCGACATAGTGCCGTTCGGGAAGTAGTGGATTAGGGCATCCGGCAGGAGCCTGTAACCGTTCCTAGCGTGTACGGCGTACTCATCCAGCACAAGATTTGCTGGGCCGAATACTTGAATTGTGTCCGGGCGTTTGACAATTTCCGCCAGTGGTGTCGATTCTTGAATTTCTACTGCTTGTTTTGCTGCCATGATAATTTTCCTTATTTAGATTGTGTTCGATTTGATATAACGGATTAGGCGATCACGATTGAATGGTAGGCCGGTCGGTGTCGTCATTCCCTGGGAATTGAGGTGCAGGGCGATGATACTCAGCGGTGCCTTGCCTTTCAAAATGCGAACGATGTTTGAAATTTTTGAATAGTAGTCCGGTGTCTTTTTACGGCCACCGAATGCCGGTACTGCGTTTGTTGCGTCCATAGGTGTAGCTCCTGTGCTGAATAGGATTAATTAGGTTGAGTCAATCGGGATTGAAACTGGAGGGGTCGAGCGGGAATTGCGAGAAACTTGCCTTACCCATGAATTGTACACTAGCTGTCCTCATCTGTCAAGTTTTGATCACATCAGCTCCGGCCTGTCAAGCGCCTGTTACAAAATAATCGGATCGGCCAAAGTAGGTAAAACGGGGGGTATTTCGCAGTGGCAATGGTTGCCGGTTGGTGGTGCTTCGGAGCGAATTTCACGCGTCAAAGAAGAAGGGGAGCGAGGTTCGGTGCTAAACAATCCGGGGTGTTGACCAGGAGGCCGGATTAGTGGCTACTGTGGGGACACATGGAGGGCCAGGAGGCCGGGAGTATCGCCTTCGTTCAGCAGCTCCGTAATCACGCTACTGTCCACGCCGCACTCTTCCAGGAAGCATCTCGCATAGTAGGGGCCGTGAATCTCGCACAGGGCCAAGGCTGTCGCCAGGAGAGCAGCCGAGATACGGGGCGCTGGGCTTTGGTAGGTAGGCATCATCCAATGATGACGAGAGCACCAATGCGCGTGTTGATCTAGCTCAAGCTAGGCGTGCTCAGTATGCAGCAATCCAACACCACAAGTACCTGTGGTGCAACGCGGCCTATGCCTTCGGCGCCCGGCTGACGCACGCTTTCGAGGACTATGGCTGGTGCGCGGCGATCCGCGGCGTCGAAGGCGGCGGCCTGGTCGAGAATCTGCCGACCCACACCTTCAAGACCGACGAGGGCGAGGTCGCGCTGAAATGCCCGACCGAGGTCGCGATCACCGACCGCCGCGAGAAGGAACTGTCGGACCTCGGCTTCATCTCGCTGGTGCATTGCAAGAACACCTCGTATGCCGCCTTCTTCGGCGCCCAGTCGGCCCAGAAGGCGCGCAGGTACAACAACGAGGCGGCCAATGCCAATGCCGTGCTGTCATCGCAGCTGCAGTACATCTTCGCCGTTTCGCGCATCGCCCACTACATGAAGTCGATGATGCGCGACAAGATCGGCAGCTTTGCCTCCGCCAGCAACGTCGAGGATTACCTGAACCGCTGGCTGACGCAATATGTCCTGCTCGACGACAACGCGAGCCAGGACCAGAAGGCGCAGTTCCCGCTGCGCGAAGCCAGCGTGCAGGTGTCCGAGGTGCCGGGCCGTCCCGGCGTGTACCGCGCGGTGTCGTTCCTGCGGCCGCACTTCCAGCTCGACGAACTCTCCGTTTCGCTCCGTTTGGTCGCGGAGCTTCCGCAGTCGACCAAAAGCTAGAAATCATCATTAACCTACTTGGAGTAGAACATGGCAATTGACGTGTACCTGCAGATTGACGGGATCAAGGGCGAATCGATGGACGACAGGCACAAGGACTGGATCGAGTGCACCTCGGTCTCGTGGGGCGTGACCCAGCCCCGCTCGGCCACGGCGTCCACCGGCGGCGGCCACACGGCCGAGCGCTGCGAGCACCAGGAGATCGCCCTGACCAAGCTGGCCGACCTGGCGTCGCCGATCTTGCTGCAGACCTGCTCGGCCGGCAAGACGATCCCCAGGGCCAGGCTGGAATTCATGCGCGCCGACGGTCAGGGCGAGCGCATCAGGTATTTCGAGATCGAGCTCGAGAACGTCCTGATCGGCGGCATCAGCCCCAGCGTGGCCGAAGGCAGCATCATCCAGGAGCAGGTCGGCCTGAAATTCTCGAAGATCAAATGGAAGTACACCCAGCAAAAAGTGACCGGCGGCGCTGGCGGTAACACCTCCGGAGGCTGGGACCTGGCGGCCAACAAGGTCGTCTGAGCGACGTTCGCCGTTCGGTTCACGCGGCGGCCACGCGGTGCATGCCGCGCGCCGCCGCGCACCGATATTGCCCGGGAGGCAGCATGAAAGCATACACGCCGGGCCTGCTCGACCGCCTGATGGTCGACCCAGGCGCCGCCAGCGCGGCGCTAGGCGTCGATCAGATCAAGGACAGTGTCGCGCGCGACCTCGAAGCCCTGCTCAACACGCGCATCGCGCTCGACGTCGCGCACCTGGACGGCTACCCGGCAGCGCGCGCCTCGATCCTGCACTACGGCCTGATCGACTTCGCCGGTTTTTGCCTGACCAGCAGCATCGACCGCGCCGCCGTCTGCGCCAGTATCGAGGATGCGATCGCGACCCACGAGCCGCGCCTGCAGGAGGTGCGCGCCGTGCTCGAACCGGCGGCGGGCGACGTCAATCGCCTGCACTTCGCGATCCGTGCGCGGCTGGCGGTCGACGGTCTGCTCGAACCGGTCAACTTCAATGCGGTGCTGCAGCCTTCGTCGCTGCACTACGAGATCGAGCGGACCGCCCGGCCCGCGCGCGGCTGAAGCCCACCATAACCGATCAGGAGACACGATGGACATCAACCTCAAGACGCTCATCTCCAAGCTGAACGACACCACCCGCGCGGCCGCCACCCGCGCCGCCAGCATCTGCGTGGGGTTGGGCCAGTACGAGGTCGACGTCGAGCACCTGTTCCTGGGCCTGATCGAGCAGCCGGACAGCGACCTTACCGCGATCGCGCGCCAGTGCGACATCAGCCTCACCGGCCTGGAAGCGGACCTGCGGCGCGAAGTGGGGCGCATCGCTACCGGCAGCGCGCGCACGCCGGTGTTTGCGCGCCATTTGCCGCTGCTGTTCGAGCATGCCTGGCTGATCGCCTCTCTCGCGATTGCGCCGAACGGGTGCCAGCCGAACCGGATCCGCAGCAGCCACCTGCTGCTGGCGCTGCTGACCGAACCGTCGCTGGCCCAGCTGGCGCAACGCGCCTCGCCGCTCTTCGCGCGCTTTCCGCTCGATCGCTTGAAGCATGACCTGGAGCGCCTGACACGTGGTTCGAGCGAGGCGCCCGGCACGGCGCCCGAGATGCCTGCGGCCGGGCCCGATGCAGCGTCCGAACTGACCCAGGCCGCCACCCGCGCCACGCCCGCCCTCGACCAGTACACCACCTGCCTGACGGGACGCGCGCGCGACGGCAAGGTCGATCCGGTGATCGGACGCGACATGGAGATCCGCCAGGCGATCGACATCCTGATGCGGCGGCGCCAGAACAATCCGATCCTGACTGGCGAGGCCGGCGTCGGCAAGACCGCCGTGGTCGAGGGCCTGGCCCTGCGCATCTCCCAGGGCGACGTGCCCGATGTATTGAAAGGCGTCGAGATCCACACGCTCGACATGGGCCTGCTGCAGGCTGGCGCCAGCGTGAAAGGCGAGTTCGAGAACCGGCTCAAGAATGTCATCGACGAAGTGAAGAAAAGCCCGCACGCGATCATCCTGTTCATCGACGAAGCCCACACCATGATCGGCGCCGGCGGCACCCCTGGCCAGAACGACGCCGCCAATTTGCTCAAGCCGGCGCTGGCGCGCGGCGAGCTGCGCACGATCGCGGCCACCACCTGGGGCGAGTACAAGAAATACTTCGAGAAGGATGCCGCGTTGGCGCGCCGCTTCCAGGTGATCAAGGTCGAGGAGCCTGACGAAGACACGGCGTCGGCCATGCTGCGCGCGATGGCGCCGCTGATGGAGCGTCATTTCGGCGTGCGGGTCTATGACGACGCGATCACCGAGGCGGTGCGCCTGTCGCACCGGTATATCAGCGGACGCCAGCTGCCGGACAAGGCGATCAGCGTCCTGGACACGGCCTGCGCCAAGGTGGCGCTGGGGAGAAGCGCCACGCCGGCGCTGCTGGAAGACTGCACCCGCCGCATCGAGCGGTTGGACGCCCGGATCAGCGCCTTGAATCGCGACGCCAGCGCCGGCGGCAGCCACGACGAGGTGCTGGCGACCCTGGGCCTGCAGCGCGATAGCGCCGCGGCCGAACAGGAGATGCTGCAGCGGCGCTGGGAAGAAGAACAGGTCCTGGCCGGCCAGATCGGCGTCTTGCGCGGCGAGCTGGAAGCTGCTGGGGTGACACAGTCGGGCAGGGACAACGGGAGCGGCGCGAAGCACTTGCAGGCGCTGAATGAGAAACTGCGCGGCCTGCAGGGCGAGGCGCCGCTGGTACCGGTGCAGGTCGACGGCCATACGGTGGCCGAGATCGTCGCCGCCTGGACCGGCATTCCGCTGGGCCGCATGGTCAAGGACGAGATCCGCACCGTCGTCAGCCTGCAGGCCATGCTGGACGAGCGCATCCTGGGCCAGCGGCACGCGAGCAACGTCGTGGCCCAGCGTGTGCGCACCGCGCGCGCCAAGCTGGACGATCCGAACAAGCCGAAGGGCGTGTTCCTGTTCGTCGGCACCTCGGGCGTTGGCAAGACCGAGACCGCGCTGGCGCTGGCCGACATCCTGTATGGCGGCGAGCGCAAGCTCATCACCATCAATATGAGCGAATACCAGGAAGCGCACAGCGTCTCGGGCCTGAAGGGTTCGCCGCCGGGCTATGTCGGCTACGGCGAGGGCGGAGTGCTGACCGAGGCGGTGCGGCGCAATCCCTACAGCGTGGTGCTGCTCGACGAGGCCGAGAAGGCCCATCCCGACGTGCTCGAGATGTTCTTCCAGGTGTTCGACAAGGGCGTCATGGACGACGCCGAAGGACGCCAGATCGACTTTCGCAACACCGTCATCATCCTGACCTCGAACGCCGGCTCGAGCCAAGTGATGCAGGCTTGCCTGAACCAGCCGCCAGCCTCGATGCCCACGCCCGAGCAGTTGTCCGACCTGCTGCGGCCCGCGCTCATGAAGCACTTCAAGCCGGCCTTCCTGGGCCGCCTGGCGGTGGTGCCGTTCTATCCGATCGGCGACGAGGTGCTGGCCGATATCATCCGCCTCAAGCTGGCGCGCATCGGGGAACGCGTGCAAGACAACCACCAGGCCAGGTTCGAGTACGACGAGGCGCTGGTGGCCGCCGTCCTGATGCGCTGTACCGAGGTCGATTCTGGCGCGCGCAACGTCGACAACGTCTTGAACGGCAGCTTGCTGCCCGAGATCGCGGACAGCGTGCTGGCACGCATGGCCGAGGGTGGCGGCATTGCCCGCGTGAAGGTTGGCGCAACCAGGGCCGGCAAGTTCAAGTACCTGATCGAGCCGACCCAGGCCTGAGGAGGACGCCATGTTGAACATCAATGCGTTGCTGGCGCCGATCACGCCCGGCAATCCCTGCGGCGAGGACCTGGCCTTCTCGCCCGAGGTCGACGAGATCGCGCGTGCGCGCCTGGCCGACGATCCCTCGCTGGAGCAGGGCGCCTGGGTCACGGCGCTCAAGGAAGCCGACTGGAAGCTGGTCGGCAAGCGCTGCACGGCGCTGCTCGAAACCCGGAGCAAGGACTTGCAACTGGCCGTGTGGCTGGCCGAGGCGAACGCCAGAACCGCCGGCATGCGCGGCCTGGCCGATGGCCTGAACCTGGTGGCGGCGCTGTGCGAACGCTATTGGGATGGGCTGCACCCGCAGGCCGACGAGGATGGCTTCGAGCGCCGCATCGGCAATCTGGCGTGGCTGGCGGGCCGGATCGCGCCGCTGGTCAAGACGATGCCGCTGGCCGAGGGCGGCGCGCTGACCCTGCAAGCGCGTGACGTGGCGCGCGCCAGGGGCCTTGACGCGGTCGCCGAGCTCGATACGGCGCGTGCGCGCGCCACGCCCGCCTTCGTGCAGGCGCTGCTGGCCGATTGCGAAGCCTGCCTGGCGGCGCTGGAGGAGCTGGAAGGGGTGGTCGATGTCCGGCTCGGCGCCGACGGTCCCGGGTTCAGCTCGGGGCGCGCGGTCGTGCGTGACGTGGTCGGCTTGATCACGCCCGCCGCGCCCGCGGGGGCGGGGCAGACGCTGCCCGATGCGATCATGGTCAGCGGCGCCGGCGCGGCGCTCGGGCTGGCGCTGCGGATCGACAGTCCGCTACAGCACCGCGACCAGGCGCTGGCGCAACTACGGCAGGTAGCCGCATTCTTCCGGCGCACCGAGCCGCACAGCCCCGTGGCCTACCTGGCCGAAAAGGCGGCGCGCTGGGGCGAGCAGCCGCTGCACGCGTGGCTGCGGTCGGTGATCAAGGACGACGCCTCGCTGGCGCGTCTCGAGGAATTGCTGGGGATCGAGCATCCGGCGCCGTGACGCCGGATGGGATGATCATTCGGCTTGTTCAGTCTTGGCGGCGCCCGGCGTGACCATCGAACTGGCGCGGTCGAATTGCGCTTCGACGGTCTGCACCGCCTGGCGCGTGGCCTGGGTCACCTGCTCGTAGCCCTTGAACGCATTCTCGATCGCGGCCTTGATGATCTCGACCGCATTCTCCGAGCCTGGCTTGACGTTCTGGGTCACGTCGTAGATCAGCGCCGACAGCGTATTCTTGGCTTCGGCCACGTGGGCGTCGGCGGCGCCGCGGAACTCGTCGTGCATTTCGTCGATGATGGCCTTGAGCTGGGTGGCGTACTCGGCGGCGTTGGTGACGCCGGCCGCCGGCTGCATGCGCGCGGCCAGGGTGTCGAAGGCGGCTTTCGGATTGCCGGCCTGGGCCGCTTCGGTCATGCTGCGGCCGGCCGCCATCGTCGTGTCGAGCGAACTCTTGGCCGCATTCATGTTCAGCGCCACCACTTGCTCGACGCCCTTGACGGTCTTGCCGGCCAGGGCGTTGAAGGTCTGCATCTGGAGGTCGAACAGGGTTTTCGTGGCGTTGGCGAACTGTTCCGGGCTGGTGAACATGGGTGTCTCCTCAGTGGATGCTCTGTTATGTGTAATGAAGTGTGGCGGCGATGTTCGTCAACACACCGCGTCTTCCATTTTCATTATTTAACAACAATGAGTTTTTCGCAACGCATGTCCCGATAGGGGCCGTTTGATTTTTCCCAGCCTTCGCCCAGCGGCGTCTGTGAACAGGCGAGTTCGCCGGTGAGTTTGCTGCGCCATTGGTAATAGGGTGCTGGCGCCGCCAGGGCCGAGGACAGGATGAGCACGAGTGCGGTCGCGAGTGCCGCGGGTCGAAGAATCTGCATGCTTGCATGCTCGGACGTTCGCGGCCGCAAGTCAAGCGCCGCTTGAGCTTCCCATCGTGGGAAGGTGTATGCTTGGGTCTGGAAACAACAGGAGAATCCCATGCAATCTGCGTCCAGCCCGACTCCCGGCATGCATCCCAGCCTGAATATCGGTGACGCCGCGCGCGTGTCCGGCGTGACCGCGAAGATGATCCGGCATTATGAATCGATCGGCCTGGTGAAAGAACCGCGCCGCACCGAGGCGGGTTATCGGCTGTACAGCGAAGCGGACGTGCGGGTGCTGCAATTCATCCATCGCGGCCGTGCACTGGGCTTTTCGCTGGACCAGATCAGGGATTTGCTGGCGCTGTGGGAAGATAAACACCGGGCCAGCGCCGATGTGCGGGCGCTGGCGCAATCGCATATTGCCGAACTGAATCGCAAGATCGCGGAAATGGAATCGATGCGCCGCACCTTGGAAACCCTGGCGATGTCATGTCATGGCGATGATCGGTCGGACTGCCCGATCCTGGATGACCTGGCGGCGCGATAAAAAGGGAGCGGTTAACGCAAAACGCCGTAACCCTGTTTCAAAGGCTACGGCGTTTTGCGGGACATGCAGTCCGAAAACCGAAGGTAGATTCTGGTGCCCACGGAGGGACTCGAACCCCCACACCTCGCGGCACATGGACCTGAACCATGCGCGTCTACCAATTCCGCCACGTGGGCACTGATTACTGCTGACTCTACGCTGACTTCCGCGTGGACAAAAATCCGTCCACCCTACAACCAGAAAACGTTGGTGCCCACGGAGGGACTCGAACCCCCACACCTCGCGGCACATGGACCTGAACCATGCGCGTCTACCAATTCCGCCACGTGGGCACTGATTACTGCTAACTCTACGCTGACTTCCGCGTGGACAAAAATCCGTCCACCCTACAACCAGAAAACGTTGGTGCCCACGGAGGGACTCGAACCCCCACACCTCGCGGCACATGGACCTGAACCATGCG